>CAIZQQ010000228.1 GCA_903935175.1 uncultured Micrococcales bacterium | reverse complement strand
GGCTTAGGTTGGGTAGGCTTAACCACCGATAGACGTTGGGAAAAACCGTGCATATCGCAATCTTCACTGACCAGCATCCGAGGTCACTTGGTGGCATCCAGACCTCGATCATGCTGCAAAAGAAATACCTCGAGCGCGCAGGTCACAGGGTAACGATCGTGTGCCCTAGCTCGTCGAAGGGTCGCGCGACCGACGGTTTCTGGATTCTGCCAACCTGGCCAATAGCTTTCAACTTTGAATACGGCTTTGTGGGCAACGTTCGCCGCTCACGCAAGCGCCTAGACCGCGGTTTCAACGAACTTCACCACAAATTCGACGTCGTGCACATTCAGGGCGACATGTGGAGCGGCATCATCGGCCTCGGTTTCGCCCAGCGCCAGCGCCTGCCGATTGTGCACACCATGCACTTCAACATGAGCCAGGTGGTTTCGAACCTGCTCGGCAAGCGTCTCACCCGCTACCTGTTCTGGCTGCTTTCGCGCGAATTGCTAAAACACGTCAACCGCCCACGCAACGGAACCACCGGTGACCCTTGGGTCTACCTAAAGTTGCTCGCCCAAGAGGCCGAGATTTTGTTTGCCCCTAGCCATCACTTTGCCAAAGACCTTATGCACCACGAGGTGAGCAGCAAGGTCAAGGTGATGCACAACGGAATCGACGACGACACTATTCATCACATTCTTGAACAGGCCGCGGCCAAGCCGACCAAACGCGACCCGAAAGCGCCCGTGCGCATCATCTGGTCTGGCCGCATTCAAACCGAAAAGCGCCCGCTCGAGTTCATTCAGGCCTTCGCGCTGGCCAACCCAGACGCGACCGCCGAGCTCTATGGCAAGGGCTACCAGTTCAAGAAGGCCGCCAAGCTCATCAAAGAACTCGGGCTTGAGCACAAAGTTTTCTTGCGCGGTAGCGTGCCTTACACGACCATGCTGCGACGTTTTGCCGAGGCAGATGTGCTGGCACAGACATCCGTGGGATTCGAAACGCAGGGCATGACCGTTTATGAAGCTGCCGCCGTGGGCACCCCGAGCATTTTGTGCGACCACAATATCGCGGGCGAATTTGCCAAGGATGTTCACTGGACCGTTCGCAACGAATCAGTTGAAGCGCTGGCCGAATCGATCAGCAAAGCGGTTGCCGACATCAAAGCCGGCGATAACCGCGGCGAGCGCCTAAAGAACGAAGACCACCTGTTGCAAACCGGTGCAACGGCAAAGATGTTGAAGTACTACGCCTCAGTAATTGAGGCTCACAAGGCGAAGAGCTACTAGCTCGTTGGCGAGTGGCGAGCCGCGCGTCTAGCCGCGACGCTCGAGTAGACCGGCCGCAGCCTCAAGAACCAGCAACGCACCAAGGCGAACCGTGCGACCGTCGGCAGAGTCCGCAGTCGCGTCGATTTCGGTGACGTCGATTGACTTCACGCGCGGGTGTGCGGCCGCGAGTCTGGCTAGTTTGCGCAATTGATAAGCCGTGATGCCCCCGGGTGCCGCCGCCGGGCAAGCGGGCACGAAGGCTCGGTCGCAGACATCCACGTCAATGTCAACGTGAATCGGCCCGCCTCCACTGCCGGCAACGCCGAACGCCTCTGCCATCACATCGGCGAGCGCGCGGGTCTCTAGCTCGTCGCGGTGAATCACGCGGATGCCCAACTCGGCGGCCTCGTTCGCATAAGCCGGCGAGTTCGAAAAGTCGTTGATGCCAATTTGCACGATGCGCTTGGGGTTCAGGCCAGCCTCGATGAGTCGACGCACGGGGGAGCCGTTGCTAACGCCGTGGCGAATGTCGTGGTGGGCGTCGAAGGTGATGAGCCCAGCGGTTTCGAGGTCGGTACCGAATGCGCCGAGGGCGGTGGCATAGGTGACCGAGTTGTCGCCACCGAGTGCCACGACCAGTTCGGTTCGTGTGGTGAGCTCAGCGACCTTGGCAATCGTGACGGCCTCATTGTGGTCTGGGTCGTCAATGTTGCCGGCGTCGATGGCGCTGATCGATTCGATTGAACCTGCCGAAGCCTGAAGGCTGTAGCGCAGCAGTGCCTGACGAATGGCGTCTGGGGTTGCGTTCGCACCCGTGGCCGAGATGCTCGTGAGGTTGGCCGGCACACCCAGCAGGGCGAGGTCGGCTTTTGCGCCAGCATCCGCTTTCAACCAGGCGGCGGCTCGCGGCCAGGCAGCATCTTCTTTGAGCATGTGCCAAGTCTGCCAGAAAGCCTAGGATGAACACATGAGCAATGACGCCCACTTTCCGCTGCACGCGGCCACCGGTTCGACCATCACCGCGCAAGGCTGGCAGCAAGAAGCAGCCATTCGAATGCTGCACAACAACCTCGACCCGGCGGTGGCCGAATACCCCGAAAATCTTGTAGTTTATGGCGGCACCGGCAAGGCAGCTCGCAACTGGCCGTCGTTCGACGCGATCGTCAAAACCCTCACCCACCTCAAGAACGACGAAACCCTGCTGGTGCAGTCGGGCAAGCCGGTCGGTGTGTTTCAAACTCACGAGTGGGCACCGCGCGTGCTGCTCGCCAACTCAAACCTCGTCGGCGACTGGGCCAACTGGCCGGAGTTTCGTCGACTAGAGCAGCTGGGCCTAACCATGTATGGCCAGATGACGGCCGGTTCATGGATCTACATCGGCACACAGGGTATTTTGCAAGGCACCTACGAAACCTTCGCGGCCGTTGCTGCCAAGCGTTTCGGTGGCACGCTCGCCGGCACTCTGACCGTGACGGGCGGATGCGGTGGCATGGGTGGCGCTCAGCCGCTGGCCGTCACCATGAACGAGGGCACCTGCCTCATCATCGACGTCGACGAGACCCGCCTGCGCCGTCGCCTGGCCGACCGCTACCTCGACGAAATTGCCGACAACCTAGATGCAGCAATCGACCGCGTGGTTGCGGCCAAGAATGCACGCGAAGCGGTTTCGGTTGGTCTGGTTGGCAACTCGGCAACCATCATGGCTGAGCTGCTGCGCCGCGATGTTCCGATCGACATTGTCACCGACCAAACCTCGGCCCACGACCCGCTGGCCTATTTGCCAGAGGGCGTTGAGTT
>CAIZQQ010000227.1 GCA_903935175.1 uncultured Micrococcales bacterium | reverse complement strand
CCCCGAGGATGCTGCAAAGGCAGATAAGCCTGCCGAAGACTCTTCTTCTGAAAAGTAGTGGCCAGACGCAAAAACCCCGACGCGAAAATGAGCCTCGGTGGTCATTTTCGAGAACTTCGTAAGCGACTGTTCTGGTCCGCGCTGTTTATCGGTGCAGGCGCAGTAGCCGGTTGGTTTTTTTACCCACAGTTTTTCGAAGTATTGATGTCGCCCCTGAACGAAATCGCTTCGCGTCGAGATGATGTCAAAATCAATTTCTCAGGCGTTATGTCTGCCTTCGACCTCCAACTGCAAGTGTCGATTTTTCTCGGCGTTATGGCCGCCAGCCCGGTTTGGCTGTTCAACTTGTGGGCCTTCATTACCCCCGCGCTCAAAAAGCGCGAACGCCGCTACACGATCGGCTTTCTCGCCTCGGCTCTACCACTGTTCTTCGCCGGCGCATGGCTAGCTTGGGTCTCGCTACCCGCGTTCATGACAACGCTGATTTCGTTCACCCCGTCATCAACCACAAACTTCATCGTGGCCAACGACTACATCCTGTTCGTCTTGAGAATCTTGCTTGTCTTCGGCTTGGCATTTGTTATGCCGGTTGTGCTCGTCTTGCTCAACCTGGCCGGCTTGATCACTGCTAAGAGCATTTTCAAATCTTGGCGTTTGGCGGTTTTCGTCATAGCCGTCATCGCGGCGCTAGCCACCCCGACCGCCGACCCGCTATCGATGTTCGTTCTGATGGCACCGCTTACGGCGCTGTATTTCGCATCGGGCGGCGTCGCTTGGGTTACCGACCGTCGAAGAAGAAAACAGCTCGGTCAAGATGTCGAGTGAGTCCGAAGAGCTATCTCCAGCCGAGCGATATGCTCGGGCCAAGAAATCTGCACCCAACAAAAGCCTGAAGGCCTTCACCGACCTTCTCGAGTTTCCGCTAGACGACTTTCAGCAAAAGGCCTGCCACGCACTTTCAGAAGGCAAAGGTGTACTTGTTGCCGCGCCTACCGGTGCTGGTAAAACCATTGTTGGCGAGTTTGCGATTCACCTGGCCATCGAGCAACAGCAAAAGGTTTTCTACACCACGCCAATCAAGGCTCTGAGCAATCAGAAATATGCCGAGCTAGTAACCCGTTATGGCGAAGACCGAGTGGGTCTACTGACGGGTGACACCAACCAAAACGGCGACGCCCAAATCGTGGTGATGACTACCGAAGTTTTGCGCAACATGATCTACGCAAACTCGGATGCTCTCATGAGCCTCGGGTACGTGATCATGGACGAGGTTCACTACTTAGCCGATCGCTTTAGGGGAGCGGTCTGGGAAGAAGTCATTTTGCATCTTCCCAAAGATGTGCGCGTGGTTTCACTCAGCGCAACGGTTTCGAACGCCGAAGAATTCGGCGCTTGGCTCGATGAAGTTCGTGGCTCAACCGAAATCATCGTCTCTGAAGTTCGTCCGGTGCCGCTGACTCAGCACGTGCTTTTCGGCAACGAGTTGCTCGATCTATTCGACGCGACCCCAGGCGCTCCGCGGGTGAATCCTGAACTATCGCAAATGCACGCCAACAAACTTCGCCAACCGGTGAACAAGCCGGCCAAAGGGCGCGGGGGTCAGAACAATAATTGGCAAAAACACCAGGCGCGCATCCCGAAAATTGCCAAGCCGCAGATTGTCGAACTTCTCGAAGAAGAGAATCTTCTGCCAGCCATCTTCTTTATCTTTTCGCGAGCAGCCTGCGAGGCCGCGGTTAAAGAGTGTCTGCGTTGGAGCCTCAGGCTAACTAGTCAAGAAGAACGCCGCGAGATTCGCATGCTGGTCGAAGAAAAGTGCTACAACATCGCTGACGAAGACCTTGCCACGCTTGGCTATTTTGATTGGTTGAGCTCGCTCGAGAGGGGAGTGGCTGCCCACCACGCCGGAATGCTACCTGCCTTCAAAGAGGTGGTCGAAGAGCTTTTCTTGCGCAAACTCGTGAAGGTTGTTTTTGCCACCGAGACCCTGGCCCTAGGCATCAACATGCCCGCACGCACGGTGGTGCTCGACCGCCTAGACAAGTTCAACGGCGAGAGCCGAGTTCAAATCACGCCGGGGGAGTACACCCAGCTCACCGGGCGTGCTGGCCGTCGAGGCATCGACGTTGAGGGTCACTCGGTCATTCAATGGGCCGCCAATCTTGACCCTCAGGTGGTCGCCGGCCTCGCATCCAAGCGCACCTACCCGCTGATGTCATCGTTCAGACCGACCTACAACATGGCAGTGAACCTAATCGAGGCCTTCGGTCGCGATCGTGCCCGTGAAGTGCTCGAAATGAGCTTCGCCCAGTTTCAGGCCGACCGCTCCGTTGTAGGCCTCGCCAGAGGCTTGCGCGACCGAGAAGACTCGCTGGCTGGCTTCGAAAAGTCAATGGCCTGCCACCTCGGTAATTTCGGCGATTACGCCGGAATGCGACGACAAATTAGCGATCTCGAACGCGAAATGTCGGCCGGTAAGGTGCGCCATGAACGCGGCAAAACCATTCGACTTTCGCGAGGTAAGCGTGAAAAAGAGCACGAGCTCTCAGACCTAAAGCGACGCATCAGACAGCACCCTTGTCACGGATGCTCTGACCGCGAGGCTCACGCACGCTGGGGTGAGCGCTGGCACAAGTTGCGTAAAGAGACCGATAATCTGCTTTCGCAAATCGAGGGGCGCACCAACCAGGTTGCCAAGGTTTTCGACCGAATCTGTCTATTGCTCATTGATCTCGAATACTTGAGTCAAGCCAGCGGTGAGCTCGAGGTCACCGAAGCTGGTAACACCCTGGCCAGAATCTACGGCGAGCGCGATCTTCTGGTTGCTCAATGTCTTCGCCTCGGTGTTTGGCGCGAGGCAGACCCCGCCACCCTGGCCGCCATTGCCGCATCACTGGTCTACGAAGCCAGACGCGACGATGAAGATCTCTCGCCGAAGGTGCCGCGCGGCAACTTTGCAGCCATCTACGAGCAAACCATGTCGATCTGGCAAGACATCGAGATTGCCGCCAAGGGGCACAAGCTACCTCCCACCAACGAGCCAGACCTGAGTTTCACTGTGGCAACCCACCGCTGGGCCACTGGCGCTCGCCTTGACAGTGTTCTCGGTGAGAGCGACATGCTCGCTGGTGACTTCATCAGATGGATGAAACAAATAGTTGACCTGCTAGACCAGATTGCCCAAGCCGCTCAAGACGAGGTGGCCGACTCCGCTAGAGAGGCAATCGACAAGATCAAGCGCGGCATCGTTGCCTATTCCTACTATGGCTAAAACACCTAGGCTGGGCTTGTGAGCAAACATCTAGATTCCGTTTACCTGAGCTCGCGACTAACCCTTGCCGTCGCATCCGGCCTATTGAGCTTCTTTGCCTACCCAAAGCCTGGGCTCTGGCCCCTAATTTTCGTGAGTCTGGCCGGTTTACTCATCTCGGTAAGAGGAGCTACATTTGCGCGCGCGGGATTGGTTGGTTTCGCCGGCGGTTTCGCGTTCTATGCCTCGCAATGCTGGTGGCTTAGCCAATACCTGGGCCCGCTTCCTCTAGTGGCCCTATCTTTCATTCAGGCCCTCTGGGTTGGCTTGGGGCTCGCCATCTACGCCGTGGCGCGACGCCACACGAAAACAATCTTTGGTTCGGCCATTTTGTTCGCATCGCTCTGGATGGCTCGCGAATGGGCAAGCACACACATTCCCTACGGCGGATACCCATGGTCACGCTTGGCGATGAGCCAGTCCGAATCGCCACTCGCGGGTTGGGTTTACTTCGGCGGATTCAGCCTGCTCGGCCTCGTGATTGCTCTGCTAGCCGCATTAGCAGTGGAATGGCTGCCGGGCTTCTGGGCGAAGCGACGTGATGGTCTAACCTCACGCCGATCCTTCATGGCTCCCGCTCTGGTCTTGCTGGTCGCGGTACTGGTACCAGCCTTACCACCCATATCCAACGCTAAGGCACAGCTCGACGTCGCAGCGATTCAAGGCAACGCCAATGCGGGTCTTTTTGCCAACACGCGGCGAGGCGAGATTCTTGAAAACCACTTGGATGCCACCTACGAACTTCTGCGCAACGAACCGTCTCGCAAACTCGATCTCATCGTGTGGCCAGAGAACGCCTCAGACCTTAGCCCGATCGTTGATGTGCAAGCTAGGCAGATGCTCAGCAACTTGGTGAATGTCGACGCCAAAGCGCCTCTGGCCTTCGGTACCATCACCTCAAACGGTAGCGACCTGTTCAACAGTTCCTTCTTATGGGAGCCAGGAGCGGGCCTAACCGACCAATACGACAAGAAACGGCCGGTGCCGTTTGCCGAATACGTGCCGGACCGTGAATTCTGGAACCAACTGGCCCCAGACCTGATCGGCTTGATTTACCGCGACTACGCGTTCGGCGAGCGCGACGCCATCTACGAGGTAAACGGACAAAAATTGGGCGTCTTGATCTGCTTCGAGGTAGCCATCGATGAAATTTTCTACGAGCTCTCTGACCAGGGTGCCACCGCGATTCTGTCGCAAACCAACAACGCCGACTTCGGTCGCACAGACCAGGCGTGGCAGCAACTTGCCATCGCCAAACTGCGCAGCATCGAAACCGGCTTAGCGCTCGTCAACGCCTCGACGGTTGGCCCTTCAGCCATTTACGACCGTGGTGGCCAGTTGCTAGATAGTTCTGGCGCTTTCGAGCGCGACTACCTGGTTGCCCAAATCGGCCTCACCGACACCAAGACACCCGCGGTGATTTTCGGTCGCTACCTCGACTACATCAACCTGGCATTGCTCGGTTGTGCCCTTGCTTGGATGCTCCTGCGCAGGATTCTCGATCGAAGAAACCCGCGTGCCTAAGTACCTCGTGGTCTTACCGACCTACAACGAACTAGAAAGCCTGCCAGTTGTTCTCGAGCGTTTATTCGCTCACAACCCTCAGGTGAGCGTGCTAATCGTCGATGATGCCTCTCCAGACGGCACCGGCGAGTTGGCAGACCGCCTGGCGAAGGCGGATGCGCGCATCCAAGTGCTTCACCGTGACGCGAAAAACGGCCTAGGTGCCGCCTATATCGCGGGGTTCAAGCTAGGGCTCTCGCAGGGTTTCGATTACCTAATCGAGATGGATGCCGACGGTAGTCACCGTTCGCAGGACCTAGTCAAGCTAATCGAGGCTTCGACCAACGCCGATCTCGTCATCGGGTCGCGCTGGGTTAGGGGAGGGGCTGTCGAAAACTGGGCCTGGCACCGGGTTGCGCTATCTAAACTCGGCAATCGTTATGCTCGCACGTTGCTCGGTGTCGGCATTCGTGACATGACCGCGGGTTTTCGAGTGTTTCGCGCCGACCTGCTCGCCAAAATCATCGAAACCGAAGTTGCATCAGCCGGCTATTCGTTTCAGATCGAAATGGCTTGGCGGGCGTCAAAAGCGGGTGCGGTGATCACCGAGGTGCCCATTACGTTTGTCGAACGCGAATACGGCAGTTCAAAAATGAGTTCAGCCATAGTCCGTGAGGCGCTATGGCTGATAACCCGTTGGGGTCTAAAAAGACTTTTTCGTTTCTAGTTGTCGGCTTCGCCGGCCTTGCGGCGAGCGCGAATGTACTCAAGACGCTCTTGCAAAATCTCTTCGAGCTCATCGCGGCTGCGACGCTCTAGCAACATTTCCCAGTGGCTTCGAGGAGTCTTGTCTTCAACATTCTCGAGAACTACCTCTTTGCCATCGGCAAGCAAAATGCCGTCATTGGCACAGCTCTTGCACTGCCAGGTCTGCGGAATCTCTGCTTCGGCGGCGAAAACCATCGAGCTGTCGTGGCCGTTGGCGCAACGATAAATGTGTGTGGCACGCTCCGAATAAGAAACGCCTCTTTCGCTCTCTAGCGATTGGCCACCTAGGCGCATTCCGCGCATGGTTGACTGAGCCATTGTTCTCCTATGTTCGTTCGGTGCGACTGCCTAGAACTAAACGCAGAAGCGGCGCATTTTGTTCCCAAAAACGGTGGATGCGCGAAGGTATTAGGTTAGTGCCTCAAAGCCTTTGCCGCGACATCGGCGCGGTCTGACACGATGCCGGTTGCACCCAGGCCAACTAACTCGTGCATGG
Organism: uncultured Micrococcales bacterium; assembly: GCA_903935175.1. Lineage (GTDB taxonomy): Bacteria > Actinomycetota > Actinomycetes > Actinomycetales > Microbacteriaceae > Rhodoluna. The sequence continues at coordinate 17,080 of CAIZQQ010000227.1, read as the reverse complement.
TCTGCGCGTCATTGACTACCCAGTAGTTGAGCTGCAGCCCAGCATCCAGCGCATATTCAATAAACCGAGGCTGAAGCGGGTTAATCAGCGGATGCTCAAACGGCACTTGAACCGCCTGCACACCCTGCACAACAAGGTTGAACGCGCGGCGCATGCGCAACTTGGCAGTCAACACCGCCAACAGGATCTTTGCCAGTCCCATGCCGGTGGCAACCGACGAACCCTTAGCGCGAAGTAGGCGCATGGCCTTGCGGCGTCTTGCCTCGCTAAACGATGAAACCAGCACCCGATCTTGCCCAGAAGCCGCAATGATGGCCCGCACGGTGGGCTCGATCGCGTTTACGCGCTTGATGTCTAGGTTGAAACGGGCATCCGGCAACCTTTCGAGAGCCTCTTGCAGAGACACAATCGGCCCGCCAGGCAGCGAAACAGCCCGAATTTGCTCAAAAGTCAGGTCTTTCACATCGCGATCGATGCCGGCGACGCGCTTGAGAGTGTTGTCGTGAAACAAAATGGCCACACCGTCTTTGGTGGCTTGAACGTCGGTTTCTAGGTGCGTTGCGCCAGCATCCAAGGCGTCTTGAAAGGCCGTCAGCGTGTTTTCAGCAGCTTTTTCACTAACCAAACCGCGGTGGGCAAAAACGTGAACGCCACTAGGGGAGAAGTACTCCAAAACGCTCACCTCATTTGCCAAGCACCGATTAGAAACAGCCTAGGCTTTGTTGCATGAACCTGAGGCTAAATCTCGAGACGTTGCAAAAATTTGTGCGCCTGTGGATTGGTCTCTTTCTATACGGTTTGGGCCTAGCCCTAATGTTGCGCGCCGCGATCGGCCTTTCACCCTGGGATGTCTTCGCGCAGGGCCTCTCGAAAACCTTTGGCATCAGCTACGGCTGGGCTTCGGTGATTGTTAGCGCACTGGTTTTACTGGCCTGGATTCCGCTCAAACAGCGCTGGGGGATTGGCACGGTTCTCAACGGCATCTTTATAGGTCTTTTTGCCGATTTCTGGCTGCCTCTGGTGCCTCAAATCGAGGGTTATTGGCTTCAGTTGCTGGTTTTCCTGGCCGGACTCGTAATTGTTGCTATCGCCACAGGCATGTACATCTCGGCTGGCTTGGGCTCTGGGCCGCGAGATGGCCTAATGATTGGCACTCAGCGGCTGCTGGGCTGGAAATTCTGGAAGATTCGCACCATGTACGAAGGCACTGTGCTGACCATCGGTTGGCTACTCGGTGGCCAAGTGCGTGAAGGCACCCTGATCTTTGCAATCTGCATCGGTTACCTGATGCAACTGTCGCTACAGGTGTTCAAATACAAAGACCCGCAAAAAACCAATGGTTAGCCCCGGTCAGCATCGACCAACGTCTCGAGTCATTCTGCATAACGACGCAGGCGAGGTTTTTCTGCTTCTCACCCATTTCGACCCCGAAGTTGGCTTGCCGCCTCGCTGGTTGACCCCTGGTGGCGGTATCGACAAGGGCGAAACGGCTCTGGATGCTGCTGTGCGCGAGCTTTTTGAAGAAACCGGGCTGCAAACCAGCCCAGAAGCCCTTGGTGAGCAAATTTGGCAGACATCCGGGCGCTGGGATTGGTCTGACGGCAATTTTCACACCTACACCGACACATTCTTTCAACTAAAGGTTGAAGGTTTGAACTTGGATGCTTCGGGCTGGACTGACGACGAACGTCGCGATGTTCTTGAGTTCCGCTGGTGGAAACCGGAGGAGCTGCTACACACCAGTGATCTGGTTGGCCCACACGGCCTGGCGGAGTTTTTAGGCCAGAACCCCTTCTAGCCAACCCCATATATAACGCCGATAATGAACATTATGTCAACTTACTTTTTTCTGGCCACTACCCCCGCAGATGCGTTATGTCTGTGCGACTAGGCCTGCGTGGCGCTAATCCAGGCAGATAGCTTCTCTGCCGGTGCACCAGCGGTTATCGCATCGTCAACCTGAGCCAAAGCCACCGAGAAACGTTCGTGAATATCTAAACCAGCTTGCGATGAATCCTTGGCCAATCGGTAAGCCACGATGCCCCCGGCCGCGTTCAGACGGACGATGTCGCGCGCAGGCTGCAGAGCAGCATCCCAGTTATCTGCACCTAGAACGATTCGGGCAATCTTGGCGTTGTGCTGCGCGTCGCCACCGGCCAAATCGGCCGAATTTGCCTTAGCGAGCCCCAAATTGGCGGGATCGAGCACGAATTCGCGCACCTCTCCCCCAGAAACCTGCCAAATTTCGCTAATTCCAGTCGTGGTGAGCTCGTCGAGCCCATCAGAACCGCGAAAAACCAGGGCAGAACGACCTCTGGCGGCTACTTCGGCTGCCATGAGCGGCGCTACCGTGCGATTTGCCACACCCAGCGATGTTGCGATCGGCTGAGCGGGATTGGCCAAAGGGCCTAGAAAGTTGAATGTGGTCGGAACCCCGAGCGCCTTACGAACCGGCGCTACGTGACGCATCGCAGGGTGAAACACGGGGGCAAAGAAGAAAGTGAGCCCGATTTCGCGAAAAACATCGGCCACGCGCTCTGGTGACAGGTCAAGGCGAATACCGAGCACTTCGAGCATTTCGCTCGAACCGGTCTTTCCGGATGCTGATCTCGAGCCATGCTTCATGACGGGCACCCCCGCTGCAGAGCAAAGAATCGCCGCCATGCTCGAAACATTGACGGTTCCAGCTAGGTCTCCCCCGGTTCCAACGATATCTACCGCGTCGTTCCCGGTGTTTAGCAGTACCGAATGCTCAAGCATGACGTCAACGAGCCCCGCCAACTCGTCAACAGACTCACCTTTCGACCGAAGCGCCATCATGAAAGCACCGATTTGGGCTTCAGCGGCATCACCCGACATAATCTCGGTCATTGCCCAAGCCGCTTCTGCCCGATCGAGGTCAGATTTGGCGAGCAATTTACCGAGGATGCTTGGCCAGTTGAGTGCATGAGTCATGTGCCCAAGTTTATCGGGCAATTTCCGCGTGTTTAGCCCCCAGAATGGCATTCTTTCAGCCGCCGAAGGGTTAGACTTAAGCCATGTCTTCGACCGTTGCAACGGCTAAAACAAGCCCAGTAATCAATCGCCCAAGCCCAACTTCGGTGGGCACAATCGTTTGGCTAGGCAGCGAGGTGATGTTCTTCGCCGGCCTGTTCGCGATGTACTTCAGCCTCCGCGCCAACTCCCCTGCCATTTGGGAGGCAGACACACAACTTTTGAACGTTCCGTTCGCCACTATCAACACCATCATCCTGGTTCTCTCGTCATTCACAGCTCAATTCGGTGTCTTCGCCGCAGAACGCATGCAGCCCCGTGCAACCGGCCTCTCCCCCGTCAAGTGGGGGCTTGTCGAGTGGTTCATGATCTCTTATGTGATGGGTGCAATCTTCGTTGCCGGCCAAGTTTGGGAGTATGCAACTCTGATTGCTGAGGGTGTTTCGCTGAGCTCTAACGCCTACGGCAGCGCTTTCTACATCACCACCGGCTTCCACGCCCTGCACGTAACAGGCGGTTTGATCGCATTCCTGCTGGTTATCGGAAAGACCTTCGCTGCCAAGAAATTCGGGCACTACGAGGCCACCAGCGCAATCGTTGTGTCTTACTACTGGCACTTCGTTGACGTGGTCTGGATCGGCCTCTTCCTAATCATCTACGTATTGAAATAAAGACTTGCGAAAGACAAAAATGACGAAGCAGAAATTGAACAACGCACGTCGTAGCCCTCTAGCTGCGATCATCGTGATTCTTGCCGGGCTTTTGGTAAGCGGTGGCGGATACGCGGTTGCCAGCAGCGCCGTAACCTCGACCACCACGGCTGAAACCAGCCAAGAGGCAATTGACGCCGGAAAGAAACTCTTCTTGGCGAACTGTGCCTCCTGTCACGGTTCAAACGCCGAAGGCACCAACATGGGCCCAAGCCTCATCGGAGTTGGAGCCGCATCGGTTGACTTCCAGGTGGGCACCGGACGCATGCCTGGTCAGGCATCTGGCCCTCAGATGATGAAAAAGCCAGTGCAGTTCACCGAAGAGCAGACCGCTCAGTTGGCCGCTTACGTTGCATCACTTGCCCCTGGTCCATCTATTCCATCTGAAGAATGGGTAGGCGAAGCCGCGCTTGCCAAAGGCGACACCATGCTCGGTGGCGAATTGTTCCGCATCAACTGCGCCATGTGTCACAACGCAGTTGGCGCCGGCGGTGCACTTACCGACGGAAAGTTTGCTCCTCGCCTAGAAGGCGTTGAGGCTAAGCACATCTACGAGGCCATGGTCATCGGCCCACAGAACATGCCTGTGTTCAACGACGCCAACCTCACCCCAGAAGACAAGCGCGACATCATCTCGTACCTCAAGTACGTAGAAGCCAACCCATCTGCCGGCGGTGAAGAACTTGGTGGTCTCGGCCCGGTTGCCGAAGGTCTCTTCGTTTGGATCTTCGTGCTGGGCGGCATCGTAGTGATCACAATTTGGCTCGGCGCTAAGTCGAACTAGTGCCTGAGAATCAAGGAGAAATCAAGTGAGTGACAAGAGCAAATCTCTGGCAAAAGCCGAGGATGCTGAGCACGACTATTCGGCAGGTCTAGCGGTAATCGCGCCAGACGCTGTAAAAGACCCCGGCATGGAGCCTCACCGCGTTCGCATGACCGACAAGAGCGAAGCACACGAAAAGCGTGCCGCTCGACAGGTAGCAGCACTCTTCCTGTTCTCGATTGTCAGCAGCGCGTTTGCGCTCTACGCCTACTTCGCTTTCCCAATTGTTGAAGGTAGCAACGCTAGCGTTCGCGACAACACCCTGTTGCTCGGCCTAGGTGCTGCTTTCGGCATGTTGGCAATCGGTATTGGTGCGGTCCACTGGGCCAAGACACTTATGCCAGATGCAGAGGTTTCTGAAGCTCGTCACCAGACTCGTGGCAGCGAAGAAACTCGTGCTCGCGCAATCGAAATCATCGACCTAGCGAACAAAGAATCTGGTTTCAGCCGCCGCAAGCTCATTCGCCGCAGCCTCTACGGTGCACTGGCTTTTTTCCCACTGCCAGGATTAATTGTTTTTGCTGATCTAGGCCCAAACCCTGGAGACAGCCTGAAGCACACCATGTGGAAGAAGGGCACTCGCCTTACTCGCGACCCAGATGGTAAGCCAATCAAGGCTTCAGATGTGACCATCGGTTCGGTGTTTCACGTCATTCCAGAGGGGCTAGCTGAGCTTGAGCATCACAAGCTAGAAGAGAAGGCGAAAGCTGCCGTTCTTTTGGTTCGTGTCGACCCATCAATCTTGAAGGAATCTGCCGAGCGCAAAGACTGGTCTTATGACGGCATCGTTGCTTACTCGAAAATTTGCACCCACGTTGGTTGCCCTGTTGCTCTATACGAGCAGCAGACCCACCACCTGCTTTGCCCTTGCCACCAGTCGACCTTCGACCTAACCGACGCCTGCCGCGTGGTCTTTGGTCCAGCGGCTCGCCCTTTGCCACAGCTGCCAATCGCGGTTGATGCAGAAGGTTACCTGGTTGCACAAGATGACTTCAATGAGCCTGTAGGCCCTAGCTTCTGGGAGCGTAGCGTAAATGAGTAATGCAACTGCAACAGCCAAGAAAAAGGGCGGCTTTCTAGGCGGCACCGCCAACTACCTAGACGAGCGTGTTGGCGTAGCTGGCATTCTCAAGGAGTTCGGCCGCAAGGTCTTTCCTGACCACTGGTCGTTCATGCTGGGTGAAGTAGCTCTCTACTCGTTCCTAGTTCTTCTACTGTCGGGCACCTTCTTGACCTTCTGGTTCCAGCCTTCAATGGTTCCAGTGATCTATGAGGGTTCTTACGCTCCCCTAAAGGGTGCCGAAATGTCGATCGCATACGCCTCGACCCTAGACATCTCGTTTGAAATTCGCGGAGGATTGCTGTTCCGTCAGGTTCACCACTGGTCTGCTCTACTCTTCGTAGCTGCCGCAGGTCTGCACATGCTTCGCGTGTTCTTCACCGGCGCGTTCCGCAAGCCTCGCGAGATTAACTGGGTAGTCGGATTTGTTCTGTTCGTGCTCGGTATGGCCGGTGGATTCACCGGTTACTCACTTCCCGATGACTTGCTATCGGGTAACGGTCTTCGAATCATCGACGGCATGATCAAGGGAATCCCTTACATCGGCGCTTACACGTCGTCGCTGTTGTTCGGCGGAGAGTTCCCTGGCGAAGCCATTGTTGCGCGACTTTACAGCTTGCACATCATGATTGTGCCTGCCTTGATTCTGGTATTCGTGGCCGTACACCTCTTCATGGTGGTCATTCACAAGCACACCCACTACGCGGGCCCTGGCAAGCGCGACGACAACGTCGTTGGCTATCCGCTAATGCCTGTCTACGTTGCCAAGGCTGGTGGATTCTTCTTCATCGTGTTCGGCGTGATCATGCTGATTGCCGCGACCTTCACGATCAACCCGATTTGGGCATACGGCGCATACGACCCCTCCCCTGTTTCGGCAGGTACTCAGCCAGACTGGTATATCGGATGGCTCGATGGAGCGCTTCGTTTGGCTCCAACGCATATGGAATACATGATCGGCGACTTCACGCTATCGATGAACATTCTGATCCCGCTGGTGGTCGGTGTCTTGTTCCTTGTCGTTGTAGCTCTCTATCCGTTCATTGAGGCCTGGGTTACCGGCGACAAGCGTGAACACCACGTTCTTGACCGCCCGCGCAACACTCCGGTTCGCACCGGTATCGGCGCTGCCGGAGTTACCTTCTATGCGGTTCTCTGGGCTGGCGCTTCGACAGACTTGATCGCCACGCACTTCCAGGTTTCGTTGAACCACGTTCTGACCTCGATGCAGATTCTGCTCATCGTTGGCCCGATCGCGGCATACATGATCACCAAGCGTGCCTGCTTGTCACTCATGCGCAAAGACCGCGAAATCGCCCTACACGGCCGCGAAACCGGTCGCGTTGTGCGCTTGCCTCACGGTGAGTACATCGAAGTTCACGAGCCGATGGATGAGTACGAGCTATACAAGCTAGTCGGTTACAAGGCCTACGAGCCGATGCTGGCCCGCCCGAACGCCAAGGGTGTCATTACCTTGCGCTCGCGCATCCGTGCCGCTCTATCACGCTTCTACTTTGAAGACCGTGTGGTTCCGCCAACCAAGAGTGAGATTGAAGCATCTCACGACCACGGCAAGGAACTGCACTAAGCATTCGAAGAGAGAGCCCGCCAGAGAAATCTGGCGGGCTTTTTCTTTGCCTTGAGCTTGTCTAGCGGCCGAATTCTCCGCGGCTTAGCCTTCACGTGAATCTGAATGGCGAGCAACTTGAAGGGCGCGAAGCTAGCGACAAAGAAAAAAGCCACCAAGCTATCTCCTGGTGGCTTTTATCTTGCTATGAACTTAGTGAGCGTGCTGCCCGCGGCTGTGCTCAAATACAAAGCCGATGATCGCGATGAGAGCCAGTGGGAAGGCGATGAAGAACAACCACCATCCGACCGCAAGAGCAGCAAACGCAAGGGCTGCGAATAGACCTAGGAAGAATGGCCACCAAGACCACGGAGCGAAGAAACCAATTTCTGACTCGCCGTCTTCGATGCGCGCATCCACGTTGTCTTCAGGAACCGGGCCCTGAACACGAGCGGTCTTTTCGATGTAAAAGCCGATGAAACCAGACATGAAAACCAGCATTGAGATGGCGGCAAAGCCAACAACCTCGATGTAGCCGTAGTTCGGGTCAAGTAAGCCCCAGGCGGCGTAACCGCCCGCCGAAATGATGTAGAAAACGGTTAGGAGCCAGAAAATGTTTGCATTAGTACGCACTGGCGTTATCCCTTCTTGACCTTAGGCTTCGCTGGAGCCTTTTCAGGCTCAGGAGCTAGTTCTGGGTGGTTCAAATCGAATGCCGGCGATTCAGAGCGAACGCGTGGGATCGAAGTGAAGTTGTGGCGTGGGAACGGCGAAGCGGTAGCCCACTCGAGCGAACGACCATAGCCCCAAGGGTCGTTGAGGGTGGTCTTTTCGCCCTTGCGCCAGGTGATGTAGATGTTCCAGAAGAACGGAATCATCGAGATGGCAAGGATTGCCGAACCGACGGTAGAAACCATGTTCATCCAGTCGAAACCATCTTCAGGTAGGTAAGTCGCATAGCGGCGCGGCATACCGATAACACCTAGCCAGTGCTGAACCAAGAAGGTGATGTGGAAGCCGAAGAACAGCAGCCAGAAGTGAATCTTTCCGATGCGCTCGTTGAGCATCTTGCCGGTCATCTTCGGGTACCAGAAGTAGATACCCGCGAACATCGCGAACACTACTGTTCCAAAGACTACGTAGTGGAAGTGAGCGACAACGAAGTAGCTGTCTGACAGGTGGAAGTCGAGAGCTGGTGAAGATAAGATGACACCGGTCAAGCCACCGAAGATGAAGGTGGTGAGGAACCCGAGTGACCACAGCATTGGTGTTTCGAAAGTGACCGAGCCCTTCCACAATGTTCCAATCCAGTTGAATACCTTCACACCCGTCGGCACGGCAATAAGCATGGTCGTGAACGCGAAGAACGGTAAGAGCACAGAACCAGTGACGTACATGTGGTGCGCCCAAACAGTCATCGATAGCGCAGCAATGGCGATGGTTGCGTAAACCAGAGTCTTGTAACCAAAGATCGGCTTGCGGCTGAAGACTGGCAAGATTTCGGAGATGATTCCGAAGAACGGCAGGGCGAGGATGTACACCTCGGGGTGCCCGAAGAACCAGAACAGGTGCTGCCAAAGCATTGGCCCACCGTTAGCCGGGTCAAAGATGTGCGCACCGAATCTTCGGTCGGCTCCAAGTGCAAAAAGCGCTGCAGCTAGTGGGGGAAAACACATGATTACCAAGATCGAGGTGACCAAGGTGTTCCAGGTGAAGATTGGCAAACGGAACATGGTCATGCCCGGGGCACGCATGGTCAAGATGGTGGTGATGAAGTTGACACCACCCATGATGGTTCCGAAACCGCTAAGCGCAAGGCCGAATACCCAAAGGTCGCCACCGATGCCAGGCGAGAATGTGGTGTTAGAAAGCGGTGCGTAGGCAAACCAACCGAACGATGCAGCACCCTGAGGAGTGAAGAAGCCGGCGACGGCGATGAACGAACCGAAGAAGTAGAACCAGTAGGCAATCGCGTTCAGACGCGGAAAGGCAACGTCTGGAGCGCCAATTTGAACCGGCATCAGAATGTTTGCAAAGGCGGCGAAAAGTGGAGTTGCAAACATGAGAAGCATGATGGTGCCGTGCATGGTGAAGAGCTGGTTGTACTGCTCTTTGCTGGCCACAATCTCAAGGCCCGGTGCTGCGAGCTGGGCGCGAATGACCAGGGCCATGACACCGGCAATTACGAAGTAGGCCATCGAGGTGATCAGGTAAAGGTAACCGATTTTCTTATGGTCAGTGGTGGTTAGCCAGTCGACCAGAATGCGTCCTTTTGACTTAGCAGCAGTGGTGTTGTTAGCCATCGTCTTATCCTCTGATGTCTGGGTTGTCACCCGGAAGGTTTTGGTTGCGGTTTAGGTCAATACCGAGCTTGCCGGTCTGACCCTTTGCTTCTAGTTCTTGCATCTTGGCGTCATAGCCGGCCTGGTCAAGCACCACAACGTTGAAAAGCATCATCGAGTGCGATTCACCACAGAGCTCGGCACACTTGCCCTTGTAGGTTCCCTCTTTGGTAGGGGTGAAGTAGATGTGGTTCCAGCGACCTGGGAACATGTCTTTCTTGTACAAGAACTCGACAACCCAGAATGAGTGGATGACGTCGCGGGCGGTTAAGTCAATCTGAACGCTTTTGTTCACCGGTAGGTACAAGGTTGGAAGCTTGGCCTCGGCACCCTTTTCGCCCTCAAACTGCGACTGGATGCCCGTCTCATAGACGTTCTCGTCAAGGTAGTTGAAGTCCCAAGACCACTGCTTGCCAATGACTTCGATATGAACATCCGAGTTTTTGATTGGCTTTTCGATTTCGGCCATGTCACGCGCAGTCATCGCGAAGAATCCGATTACCAAAATCAAAGGAACGACTGTGAAAAGAGTTTCGATTGGGTTGTTGTAGCGCAACTGTGCTGGTAGACCAGTCTCGCCCTTGCGGCGGCGATAAACGATGATTGCCCAGAACATTAGGGCCCAGGCGATGATTCCAACGGCCCAGAGAACGATCCAAGACTCGACCCAGAGGTCGGTGATGCGTTGGGTGTGGTTAGTCGCACCTTCGGAGTTAGCTGGCAAGAAACCTAGCTTGGCCTCATATGGGCTACAGCCCGACAAAAATAGAGAAATGCTGGTGATTACTGGGATTGAAGCCCAGCGAAGTACACGCTTTGAAAGCACAATCGACCCTTCGGATATCGAATCGTTACCTGCTAAGTCTACGCTCGTCCGCGCCTTCAAACCCGTCAAAACCGCCATAAAACCAAAGACTCGACCACTTTTTTAGTGATCGAGCCATCAGTTGGTGCGGAAAAGAGTTTTTATCCGAATGAATCGCCGCAGGCACAGGTGCTCTGGGCGTTTGGGTTGTCAATAGTGAAGCCCTGCTTCTGGATAGTGTCTTCGTAGTCAATCGACGCGCCGTCTAGATATGGCACAGATTTCATGTCGACAACCACCTGCACGCCGTTGAAATCGCGCACTGCGTCTGACTCAGAAAGCTCTTCATCGAAGAACAGCTGATAGATGAAGCCAGAGCAACCACCGGTTTTAACTTCAATTCGCAGGCGAAGCTCTTCGTTGGCCTCGGCCTCGATGAGTGCTCGAACCTTGTCGCGGGCAACCTCGGTTAGGTCAACCGTGTGGGTTAGGGTTTCAGACATTTTGGCTCCTTGTTCTTCTTCTCTAAAGCATAAATCAGGTCGGACTATTCCGACGGGACAACCGCCGCATTGGCTCGAAGCAACATCAGCGCCTCAGCACTCATTGCGTTTCGCAGAGTTTCTAGGTGAACTGACTCGTTTGGGCTGTGGGCGCGCGAGTCGGGTTCCTCGACACCGGTGACCAAAATCTGGGCGGATGGGAAAACCTCGGTCAAGTCAGCGATGAACGGAATCGAACCGCCGATTCCAATTTCGACGCTTTCGACGCCAAAGGCATCGCTCAGAGCATCCTTGGCTAGTTTGAAAGCCCACCCATCAGTGTTTGAGGCAAATGGTTTACCCATCTCCACTTCGCCGAAGGTTAGCTGTGCACCAAAAGGCAGGTTTGCTACAAGATGCTCGCGCAAAGCGACCACTGCCTTCTCAGGCTCGTCCCCGGGTGCGATTCGCATGCTGATCACGGCCGATGCTGAGGGCAACAGCGTGTTCGATGCAACGGCGACGTTCTTGGTGTCGATACCGATAACGGTGATAGAAGGCTTGGTCCACATGCGTGAAAGCAGGCTGCCAGTTCCGATTGTTGAAGTTGAGTCGAGCAGACCAGCGTCTACACGAAGCGCTGCTTCGGTATAGTCGAGCTCGGCTGCTTCGGTCTGAACTAGACCGGGGACGGCAACTGACCCTTCAGCGTCGTGCAGAGAGGCCAGCAACTTGATTAGCGCCATGGTTGCGTCTGGCACCACTCCCCCATACATGCCGCTGTGCAGCGCGTGGTCGAGTGTCTTTACCTCAATAAGTTGAGACACGACACCGCGAAGTGTCGTGGTGAGTGCAGGAACCTCAACCGTCCAGTTCGCAGAGTCGGCAACAACAATTGCATCGGCAGCGAGCAGCTCGCGGTTCTCGTCTAGAAAGTTTCTGAACGAGGGTGAACCGGCTTCTTCTTCACCCTCGAAAAAGAGTGAGATTCCGAGATCAAAATCTGGGCCAGCGATTTCTTTCAAAACACGCAGCGCTGTTAGGTGGGCGACGATGCCCGCCTTGTCGTCCGCTGCACCTCTGGCGAAGATTCGTCCATCGCGAAGAGTTGGCTCGAAGGCCGGAGTATTCCACTGGTCTTCTGGGCCTGGTGGCTGAACGTCGTGGTGCGCATAGAGCAGGATGTGCGGTCTGCCGTTTTTGGCTTCGCGACGTGCCACAACGGCTGGCGCACCGTCTTTTTCTCCCGCGCTCGCGCGGCGAATGTCGACCTTGTCGAAGATTTCGAGATCGTCGAGGAGTGCCTTTATTGCCTGAGCGCTTCGCTCAAGGTCAGCCGCATCGAACGCATCCCAGGCAATTCCGGGAATTCGCACCAGATCGCAAAGGTCGGCGATGCGGGCGGGAAACTGAAGATTTACAGACTCTTTTACGTCGGATACCAATGATTCGATTTTTGATTCGTTCATGAAGGTAATCTTAAGCAAGAAACTCACACTCAAGAGAGCAGTTCATGTCTGATTCTTCACAGCCAACCGCATCAAACGGAAAAGGCCGCCCTACCCCATCTCGCAAAGAGCGCGAAGCCGCCCGCAAAAAGCCACTAATTGGCGATCGCAGCAAAGAGGCAAAAAAGGCTGCAAGAGCTCAGTTGGCAGCAAAACGTGCCGAAGCTCGTGAGGGCATGCTAAATGGCGAGGAGCGCTACCTGACTGTTCGCGACCGCGGGCCACAGAAAAAACTGGCTCGAGACATGGTCGACTCACGATTCACCGTTGGTGAACTGTTGCTACCGGTGGTTTTCGTGGCTGTTATTTTGAACACCGTCAACAACGATGTGGTCAACCTTGCAGCCATCCTGATCATGTGGAGCATCATGGGCGGCATGATTGTCGACGCCGTGCTGCTGAGCCGCAGGGTAACCAAGCGCTTGACTGCGAAGTATGGCGAGGCGAACCTTGAGCGCGGTCTAAAGATGTATGTAGCTCTTCGAAGTATGCAGATGCGACCGATGCGCCTTCCAAAGCCACAAGTCAAAAGAGGCACAGTAATCTAACACCTGAGCCACAAGCTCGATTTGACCAACAGACAAAGGAGTCTGCGTGGAAAACAAGCAAGAAATTCGGCTCGCCGATCTCGCTGACCAAGTGATTTCAGCGGTAGACCGAATGAAAGACACCTACGGGGCATTCGAAACGCACCCCTCGCAACAAGCCGAACTTTCTAAAGTGCGATCGGTGCTACAAGACCTAACCACTCGGCTCGAAGACAACTCGCCTTACTTTCACCCGCACTACGCCGGGCAGATGCTCAAGCCACCGCATCCGGTTGCAATGGCGGCTTATATCGCGACCATGATGATCAATCCGAACAATCACTCAATTGATGGCGGGCGGGCAACAACGATGCTCGAACGCGAGGTTGTGAAAGATCTAGCTCGGATGTTCGGCTATCCAGAAACTCACCTCGGGCACCTCACCTGGAGTGGCACCACGGCAAACCTTGAAGCCTTGTGGGTGAGTCGCGAAATCAACCCAGACTTAGCCATTGCCCACAGCGAGGATTCGCATTACACGCACACGCGGATGGCCGAAGTTTTGAACATCCCAGCGATTTCGATTGCCACCGACGAACTCGGCCGAATGCGCCTCGACGACCTTGCCGAGAAACTTGCTACCGGCAGGATTGGCACGATCGTGGCAACCCTTGGAACAACGGGCTTGGGCGCTGTCGACCCACTAGCCGACATCATTCCCCTGGCCCGGCAATACGGCGCGAGGGTACACGTCGACACGGCGTATGGCGGCTTCTTCACATTGATCGCCGACGAACTTGGTGAAGAGACGGCAAGACATTACCGAGCGATAGCACAGTCTGACTCGGTGGTCGTCGACCCGCACAAGCATGGGTTGCAGCCTTACGGCTGTGGTGCGGTGCTGTTCAACGATGTTTCGATTGGTCGTTTCTACAAGCACGACTCCCCCTATACCTACTTCGCGAGCGAAGATTTGCACTTTGGTGAGATTCAACTCGAGTGCTCACGAGCAGGCGCTTCGGCTGCCGCGCTGTGGGCCACGCTCCAGGTGTTTCCGCTCACCAAGGACGGGCTAGGTGCAGTGTTGCAGGGCGGACGAAACGCGGCTGTGCAGTGGCACAAGCTACTGAGTGAATCAGAGGTGCTGGTTCCACTTCAGGTGCCAGAGCTCGACATCGTCGCCTACTTGCCTCGTGCATCCAAGCTTTCTAGCGTTGATGCAATTTCGCATGCCGTGTTCGAAAAATCATTTCAGGCACCTCGAGATCAGCAGATCCATTTGGCAACCTACGTGATGAAGCCTCAGGGATTTGCTCGCCGAGGCTTTGATTTAGAGCAAGATAGAGACACCGCCAGAATTCTTCGTTCGGTTTTGATGAAGCCGGAGCAAGAAAACTGGATTCCAGATTTGCATTCGCACGTTGAGACACTAACCAAACAACTCATCAAGGAGCACAAATGAAGTACCGCTATCTAGGCAATTCGGGATTCAAAGTCAGCGAGCTAACATATGGCAACTGGCTGACCCACGCCATGCAGGTAGACGAAGCTGCGGCCTTGGCGACTGTGCACGCGGCCCTTGACGGTGGCATCACGTCTTTTGATACAGCGGATGTCTATGCGAACCAAGCGGCCGAAGTGGTTCTTGGCAAAGCGCTCGCCGGAGTTCGTCGCGAAGGTATCGAACTTTTCACCAAGTGCTACTGGCCAGTGGCCGAGCGTGGTGCAAACGACACCGGTCTGTCGCGCAAGCACATCATGGAGTCAATCAACGGCTCGCTAAAGCGCATGAACGTCGAATACGTAGACCTTTACCAGGCACACCGCTTTGATTACGAGACTCCCCTAGAAGAAACCATTCAGGCATTTGCCGACATCGTGCGCCATGGTAAAGCTCTATACATCGGTGTTTCAGAGTGGCGTGCAGAGCAAATCGCTGCCGGTGCTGCGTTGGCCAAGCAAATGGGCTTCCAGCTGATCTCAAACCAGCCACAGTATTCGATGCTCTGGAGAGTTATCGAGGCAGAGGTCATCCCAACCAGCGAATCACTAGGTGTTAGCCAGATCGTCTGGTCTCCGATGGCTCAGGGCATTTTGAGCGGTAAGTACCTGCCTGGTCAGCCAGTGCCTAGCGACTCACGCGCAGCCGACGAAAAGGCTGGCTCGTTCATCCGTGAAAAGCTCAACGATGATCTGCTTTCGCGCGTTGCACAGCTTGCGCCACTCGCTGAGGAATGTGGAGCCACCATGGCTCAGTTTGCGCTGGCCTGGGTGCTTCGTAACCCGAATGTTTCGAGTGCGATTGTTGGCGCTAGTAAGCCAGAGCAAATCACTTCAAACCTCAAGGCACTTGAGATCGAGATCCCTGACGAGATTGCGGCCGAAGCCGAGGCTATCTTGCAGCCGGTTGCGGTGTTTGATCCAGCCGAAACAAAGAGCCCACCGGCTCGCCTGGTTTAGCCGGTTTCGAGTTTTCTAGATAGAGCGGTTGATCTTGCGGGCCCAGAATGGCCCGTCGAAGATGAAGCCCGTGTAGCCCTGAACCAGGGTTGCGCCTGCTGCTAAGCGCTCGCGAGCCTCTTCGGCGGTCTCGATGCCGCCAACCGAAATGATGATCTGACCTTCGCCGATGACGGCTTTGAGAACCTTCAGCACCTCGAGCGAACGTGCCTTGAGCGGAGCGCCACTAAGACCACCGGCACCCATGCCATCGACCTTTGACTTGGCGGTTTTCAGGTTCTCTCGCGAGATTGTCGTGTTGGTTGCGATGATGCCTGCTAGACCTAGTTCGGTGGCAAGCTTGGCCACCTCGATGATGTCTTGGTCGTTTAGGTCTGGGGCGATTTTTACTAGTACCGGCTTGCCGTTGGCTTCTGCTAGAACGGCCTTCAGTATCGGCCTGAGCGCGGCAACCTCTTGTAGCGAGCGCAACCCCGGGGTGTTGGGTGACGATACGTTTACCGCGAGGTAGTCGGCGTATGGAGACAACAGTTTGGCGCTGTAGGCATAGTCAGAGGAGGCCTCTTCAACCGGAGTCGCCTTGCTCTTGCCGATGTTCACACCGATGATCGGAAGCTGGCTAATCTTTCGATCACGGAGTTCCCCTAGCCGCTGGGCGATCACGTCGGCGCCCTCATTGTTGAACCCCATGCGATTGATCAGGGCTCGGTCGTCGATGAGACGAAAAAGCCTTGGCTTGTCGTTACCTGTCTGCGGTTTGGCAGTTACCGTTCCGATTTCTACGTGCGAGAACCCTAGGTCACCCATCGGTCGAATCATGATGGCGTTCTTGTCGAATCCGGCGGCTAGACCAAAGGCACCGTGAAATTTCAAACCAAGGGCCTCAACGTTCTGGGTTTCGCTTGGCTTCAGTCGACCCAGTTTGGTCAACCGAAGGGCACTTGCGATTCGCAAGCCCAAAACCACTGCGTGGTGAACGAATTCTGGGTCAAGTCGCGCAAAGACCAGACGAAAAATGAGGTTGTAGAGCACGGTTCTAGGTTACCTGCGCTTAAAGCCGAAAGTGGCCGACACCCTAAGGCGCTGACCACTTTCTGGTTGAGTGTTTAGCTGCAACCGCTGGTTGAACCACAGCCTTCACAGACGTGGCATGAACCAGATGGGCGCATCTTGATTCCACAGTTGAAGCACAGCGGAGCATCCGACTCTTTGCCCTGGAGCAGTTCGAACAGCTCAGCTGACGAGTGAACTTCGCGGCTAGCTTCTGGCTTTGCCTCGATGGTCACCGATTGTGCTGATGACTGGGTGATCTCGACCACGGCCTCGATTTCTTCAGCTGCTACGGCTGCTGCCGAGCTGCTTTCGATTTCGATTACCGGTGGGTAACCGCCAGCTGCGTCTAGAGCGGCTGAACGCTCTGATGCAGTGTTGATGCCCAGTGCCGAACGGGTTTCGTATGGCAGGTAGTCAAGAGCTAGACGACGGAAGATGTAGTCCATCAGCGACTTCGCCATGCGAATGTCTGCGTCATCGGTCAAACCTGCTGGCTCGAAGTTGACGTTGGTGAACTTCTTCACGTAGGTCTCTAGCGGCACGCCGTACTGGAGGCCGATCGAAACTGCGATCGAGAAGGCGTCCATGACACCGGCCAGGGTAGAACCCTGCTTGCCGAGCTTCAAGAACACTTCACCAAGACCGCCGTCTGGGTAAGACGATGCCGTCATGTAACCCTCTGCGCCACCGACGGTGAACGAGGTGGTTGACGATGGGCGTGACTTAGGAAGACGCTTGCGCACTGGGTG
>CAIZQQ010000226.1 GCA_903935175.1 uncultured Micrococcales bacterium | reverse complement strand
GATGCCAGAAGACGATACGAACGTGATGCCACCGAGTACCATGGCTCCCACAAGTCCCCATCCGAGAAGAAAACCAACGATCGCACCCGGCACAAAGTTCGCCAAAATGTCGATTGGGCCAACCGAACGTCTTTCGAGAAATGCGCCAATTAGTTCGCGACCCGAATACTCGAGACCCAGCATGAGCAGCAGTGCGATTGCCCCAAGTTGGGCTCCGGTGTTTAGAAAGTCTTCACTTAGCTCAAGCGGAAAAAAGCCACCCTTGCCCAGAAAGAGGCCGATGAGCAGATAAAACGGCACAACCGAAAACTTTAGGCGGTGAGCCAGAAAAGCCGTGATGCCAAGGCCGAGCAGCATGGCTCCAAGTTCAATGAGGGTGAGAATCGAGTCTGGCGAAGTGTTGACGGCAGTCAGCACGTTCATCGCGCGTTGCCCTTTAGAGCTTTAGCGCCCTCGGCGATGGCCTTTTCGTAAACCTTGATCATGCGCGCGGTTAGCTTGCTTTGCAGCACCGACCAGTCGCCGGTGTCATCGGCACGCTTGGCGTTACCAGCACGGATGTCTGCTGCCGCTCTCTTGAGCGTGCGGGCCATCTCGTCGATCGAAGGCTTCTTTGAGAGCCAAACATTTTCGGCCGGCAGTTCGCCTGCGATCAGCGGGTCAACCACGAAAACCGGAGTACCAACGGCAATTGCCTCGTAAACGGTCATCCCCTGAGTTTCAAAGCCGATGGAAGACTGAGCTACGAGGTCGGCGGTGGCGAAGGTGGCGACGAGTTGCTTGTGGGGCAGGCGACCACGAACGTGAACGGTCTTGCTGAGGCCAAGCTGCTTTACCTGCAGGCGAACGAAGGCCTCCAGCTGACCGGAGCCGTAGATGTCGAGCGTGACGTTCTTGAGGTCGGCCTTGGCGTAGGCCTCGAGAAACTCGACGATGCGCTTTTCGCTGCTGAAACGACCGGCCCAGATGAACTTGAGGGTTCGGGTCGAGGCTTCTTGCCAGTTATGGGTGACGCCTTCGACAACATCGTCGTCAACACCGTTCGGAAAGACGAAAGCCTTGTCGGTCACGCCCTGCTTGATCAACTCACGGTTGTAGTGACCAGACGGTGACGCGATGTAGTTAGAGTGTTGCGCAATCTGCTTTTGAAAAGCCCAGAGTGAAGTGGCGTTTTCTGGCATTGGCTGGTCTAAGAAGGTGCTTGCCCAACGGTTCAGAATTCGCCCAACGGTGCGACCGCCCGCTTTTCCGGTGTTGTGGTCGAAGGCAACCTGCAGGTTGGTGTGCATGGTCTGAACTACAGGAAGATTGTGGTCGATGGCCCATTTTGCGCCAAGGATGGCGTTCCAGACATCCGCTTGAATGTGAACTACGTCGACCGGAACTGCCAGTTGGGCGAGGTCTTTCTCGGCCTTTCTGAAGGCGAGGTGCAGCGAAGGCTGAATCGAATACGCGCCGGTCGGTGGCAGCGGCAGCGACGGAACCTCGATGAGGTCAGTCAGGTTGCGCTTGCGGCGATAGCGTCGAGCGGCAACGACGGTTACCTTGTGGCCGGCGCGCTCGAGGTACTTCTTTTGCAAGATAAGGCTGGTTTGAACGCCACCGAGCGAGTCAGGGTGGTGGTCAGAAAAGAAGAGAATATGCATCTCTTCTAGGTTACCTAAACGCTCGGCTATCTGAGCAGTTCAGCGGCGGCCTCGAGCTCGGGAGCCAAGAAGCGGTCTGGGCCGTGGCCGGCAACCTTGGTGCGAAGTCGTGCGATTGCCGCACCGGTGATCGGCGCTGGCTTGTGCGGCGCACGCAACTCGACGCAGCGCGCGGCACCGATATATTCAATCGCCAACACGTTGCGAAGGTTATCGACCACGCGGCGCAGCTTGCGACCGGCGTGCCAGCCCATCGAAACGTGGTCTTCTTGCATTGCAGACGACGGAATCGAATCGACCGAGGCCGGCACAGCGAGGCGTTTGCAGTCAGAGACCAGGCCGGCCGCCGTGTATTGCGCAATCATGAGCCCCGAGTCGACACCCGCATCGGCCGCCAAGAAGGGCGTGAGACCGGAGTTGCGGTGACGGTCGAGCATACGGTCAACCCTGCGCTCAGAGATCGAGGCGAGGTCGGTGGCAGCAATCGCCAAAAAGTCGAGCACGTAGCCCACCGGCGCGCCATGAAAGTTGCCGT
>CAIZQQ010000225.1 GCA_903935175.1 uncultured Micrococcales bacterium | reverse complement strand
TAGTTGGTCGAGCTCCTCTTCTTTACGCCGTCTGGCTTCTGGCTAACGGTCATGGCCTGAAGGCGGCGCATTGCGTCGTCACCCGTGGCAATGTTTCCGTCGATAAAGATCGTGTTGCCGGCGCCTTCTTTGGCTGCGTCGCGAATGGTTTCGGTCCACATCGAGAAAGCCAAAAGTGCTGGGTCTAGGCCATGCTTTTCGAGCAATTCGGCAGATTCGCCGAAGCCCTCGGCAAGAGCCTTGCGGAACATGGCCAAACCTTCACCGCGAAGACGAGCAGCGGTTGCCTCGTTCTCGGCGGCGATACGAATAGCGGCACCCTCAGCCTCGGCGGCCTTGGTGCGGGTGATTAGCAGTGCCTGACCTTCGGCCTCGGCAGCAATCTTCTGGTTGGTGGCAGCAACGATGCGTGCCATCGAGTCGGTGACCTCTTTGTCGAACGAAAGCTCGGTGATTTGCAGGTCGATAACGGTGTATCCCCAACCCGAAAGCTGCTCATCCAAGGTCGACTTGGCGTGGTTGACGATTTCGCCGCGAAGTCCAAGAACCTCAGATTGCAGACGGGTGGCAACGAACTCGCGAACCGAAGCCTCAACGGCACTTAGCAGTGCGATGTCGAACGACTTTTGGTCGATGAACTTGAAGGCTACGGTCTTGACGGTCTCTGGCTCGTGGTCGCTCACCGAGAAAATGACGGTAGCGGTGAAGTAAACCACGGCCTGGTCGTTGGTGATGGTTTTGAACTGAAGCTGCTCGGTGCGGTTCTGAATTTGCACGGTTCGGTTGATGCGCTCGATGAACGGAATCAGCATGTTTAGACCCGGGCGAAGCACACGACGGTATTTTCCGAACAGGGTTACCACGGCAACGGTGGCCTGATTCACAACCTTGAATGAGGCCGCCAGCAAAAAGATGACGACGACGATGAGAATGAGGTTGACCACAATCGAGGTGAGGTCGGCAAGTGTGAAGGAGTCCATAGACCAACGCTACCTGCTGGTAGCGACATGCGAAAGGGGCTTAGGCCTCGAACTCGAGAAGCACGGTTCCGGCCGGCACGGTTTCGCCAACCTTGCCCGCAATCGCCTTGATCTTGCCCGCGCGGTGAGCGGTAAGCGGCTGCTCCATCTTCATGGCTTCGAGCACTACGACCAGTTCACCTTCGGCGACCTCTTGGCCAACCTCCACGGCAATCTTCACAACGGTCGACTGCATCGGCGCCTTGATGGCGTTGCCGCTCTGCCCTCCGCCGCTGACGGCGCCAGTGCCCTTGCGCTTAGGTGCCTTGGCGGTCTTGGATGCTGCGCCAGAGACGCCCAGGTGCGACGGCAACGACACTTCGATGCGCTTGCCCCCGACCTCGACGGTAACGCTTGAGCGTTCGGCCGGCTCGGCACCATCTTCGGCTACGCCGTTCCACGCTGGAATGTCGTTGACCCACTCGGTCTCGATCCAGCGGGTGTAGATGCCGAACGTGCCGGCAGCCTCGTCACCGATGAAGGCCGGGTCGTTGACAATCTTGCGGTGAAAAGGAAGCACGGTTGGCAAACCTTCGACGGCCATCTCGCCAAGTGCGCGACGGCTGCGCTCGAGAGCCTGCTGGCGGGTAGCGCCGGTCACGATTAGCTTCGCGACCATCGAGTCGAACGAACCGGAGATGACGTCGCCCGATTCGATTCCGGTGTCGACGCGCACGCCAGGGCCGCTCGGCGCTTTGAACGTGTGAACCGGGCCAGGGGCCGGCATAAAGTTGCGGCCAGCATCCTCGCCGTTAATGCGGAACTCGAACGAGTGACCGCGCACCTCTGGGTCGCCGTATTCGAGCTTGCCGCCCTCGGCGATTCGGAACTGCTCGCGAACTAGGTCGAGGCCGGTGACCTCTTCAGAAACCGGATGCTCAACCTGAAGTCGGGTGTTGACCTCGAGGAACGAGATGGTGCCGTCTTGGGCAACTAGGAATTCACAGGTGCCCGCACCTTGGTAACCGACCTCTTTGAGAATCTCTTTGGATGAGTCATAGAGGCGCTTGATCTGATCTGCGCTCAAGAACGGGGCCGGGGCTTCTTCGACAAGCTTCTGGTGGCGACGCTGCAGCGAGCAGTCGCGGGTTGAAACGACCACCACGTTTCCGTAGGCGTCGGCTAGACACTGGGTTTCAACGTGTCGCGGCTTCTCGAGGTATTTCTCGACGAAGCATTCGCCGCGACCGAAGGCAGCGATGGCCTCACGGGTTGCCGACTCGAAAAGCTCTTGAACTTCTTCTTGCTTATAGGCCACCTTGATGCCGCGACCGCCACCGCCGAAGGCCGCCTTGATGGCAACCGGTAGGCCGTGAATCTTGACGAAGTCGAGAACCTCTTCGGCACCCGAAACCGGGTTGATGGTGCCCGGGGCCAGCGGTGCGCCAACCTTCTCGGCGACGTGACGGGCCGAAACCTTGTCGCCCAGGCGTTCGATCGCCTCTGGGCTCGGGCCGATCCAGATCAAACCACCGGCAATAACGGCGCGGGCAAAGTCTGCGTTTTCGGCCAAGAAGCCGTAGCCGGGGTGAACCGCGTCAGCACCTGAGCGCTTCGCGACATCCATGATTTTCTCGATGACGAGGTAGGTTTCTGGGCCGGTGGTGCCGTTCAGGGCATAGGCCTCATCGGCTAGTTTGACGTGCATTGCATCGCGGTCTTGGTCTGCATAGACGGCCACCGAGGCGATGCCACTGTCGCGGGCTGCTCGTGCGATGCGAACGGCGATTTCACCGCGGTTAGCGATTAGGACCTTGGTGATTTTCTTTTGTGCAACAGTCATAATCGTCAAGCCTATTGGCAAAATCGCCCCGAGCGACTACTAAATGCGGTTCCAGAGTGAGGTGTACTCGACACCCAGGCGCAGGCTCAGTTCTCGCAGGCCCGAGAGCGAGATTCCGATCACGGTGTGGGCGTCACCTTCGATGCTGGTGAGAAACGCGCCACCCAAACCGTCGATGGTGAATGCACCGGCAACTTTGAGCGGTTCACCGCTTGCCACATAGGCCTCGATTTCGGCATCAGAAATGTTTGCAAAGTGCACCTTGGTGCCAGAAACCAAACCGGATGCCGGTGGCACAACACCTGGGCGAGGGTCACGGTTATCGATCAGCCAGTGACCCGAGTAGAGGGTTCCGGTGTTTCCGCGCAGGCGCTTCCAGCGCTCGATGGCAACCGCAGGCTCATGAGGTTTGCCGAGTGACTCTCCATCGAGATCGAGTTGAGAATCGCATCCGAGAATTAGCGCACCGGCTGCCTCTGGTCTGGCGGCTACCGCTTCGGCCTTAGCCCTCGCCAAAACCTCGACCACCTGCTTCGTATTGGTGATCAAACCCATGGCAATGGCGCGCTCTTCGACCGCGTCTTCGTCAATTTCGGGGGCGATGGTGATGGGCTCGATTCCGGCATCGCGCAGCACCTTTAGTCGGGCCGGCGAAGTCGAGGCAAGAATGAGTCTGGTCACGACAATGAGTCTGGCACACTTGACAGGTGAACAAAGTAGCGAACTGGCTTGGCAAAGAACTTACCCTCAACATCGAAAAGGTGGCCCACGGCGGCATCTTCGTGGCACGCCACGAGGGGCGCGTGATCTTCGTTTCGCACACCCTGCCTGGCGAAAAGGTTCGCGCGA
Source organism: uncultured Micrococcales bacterium (assembly GCA_903935175.1). Lineage (GTDB taxonomy): Bacteria > Actinomycetota > Actinomycetes > Actinomycetales > Microbacteriaceae > Rhodoluna. The sequence continues at coordinate 4,180 of CAIZQQ010000225.1, read as the reverse complement.
GAGTGTTTGAAGACAAGGGCGGTTCGTTCGCTCGAGCCGAGACCGTCGAGGTGCTCGAAGCTAGCCCGCACCGCGTCAAGCATGTCTGGAAGGCCGCCGCAGATGGCGCTGTCGGTGGCGCCGAATTTGGCCACATCGACCTCAGCTACCAGCTCGAACTCAAGGCGGACGTTTTAGAAGAAGCCCTATCTCGGATGGCCGGCATCACCATGCGCCCGGTTGTCGAACAGGCACCCGGCGATGACCTGGCCAACGGCCTGGGCTATCGAACGCGCGTGCAGTTGCACGTAGACGAGCTCGGCAACGTTGGCCCATACCGCGAGCGCACCCACCAGGTGGTTGAGGTTCGCGACCTACCTTTGGCTGTCGAAGACATTCGCGAGCTTGGCCTGCACCTAAAAAATTGGAGCGGCGTTCGCAAGATTGAAATTGCTTCTTCGAACACCGGCAACATTCAGTATTCGGTCGACAAAAAGGTGAAGGGCGACGAGCGTCTGGTTGAGCGAGCCGGCGGCCGCACTTTCAGAATCACCGGCGGCGGCTTTTGGCAGATTCACCGCAAGGCCGCTGACATTCTGACCACCGCCGTGAACGAGGCCATCGCCAAGGCGGGCTTCGACAAAACCGCAGACAACCTCGACCTCTACGGCGGTGTCGGTCTGTTCGCCGGAACCATCGCGGCCAAGTTCGGCGTAGACAGCGTGATCACCACGGTCGAGGCATTCAAGACCGCAACAGAGGATGCCAAGCTGAACCTTGCCGACCTTCCAAACGTTCGCGCCATCTTGGCTCCGACCGAGCGTTTTCTCGACGAGCGTGTCTCGAGCCATGTCAAGAATGGCTCGCCAGAAACCACCGCGACCGTGATTCTCGACCCTCCGCGCGCCGGCGCTGGGGCCAAGGTGGTAGGCCAGGTGCTTGCCCTCAAGCCGAAACACATCGTCTATGTAGCCTGCGACCCGATTGCACTCGCGCGAGACCTAAAGCCGCTCACCGAGGGTGGTTACGAATTGGCATCACTTCGTGCTTTTGACCTGTTTCCGCACACTCATCACGTCGAAGCGGTTGCTAGCCTTATTCGAAAGTAAATCGACGAAGAAGGGGGAGCAGTGACTGAGAACGAAAACTCGGCAGAGTCGACCCTCGCGACCCATTCGTCTGCCCTGTTCGACGAGTTGGTGAATGTCGCCATCGTCGACGACCACGATGCCATTCGCCTTGGCTTCAAAGGCGCTTGCGAGGGTTTCAACTTTCAACTCGCGGCGAGCGCATCCACTGTTTCTGAACTAATCGAGGCGCTTGGCGAGATTGTGCCGCAGGTTGTTGTTCTAGACCTTAGCCTCGCCGATGGATCAGCCGTTGAAGAGAACGTTCAACGAATTCTTGCTACCGGCGCTCAGGTGCTCATTTATTCGATTGCCGACAAGCGTGGTCTGGTTCGAGCCGCAATCAGAGCCGGCGCTGCCGCAATCGTGCCAAAATCACAGAGCATGGATGAACTGGCCAACGCCATTCGCCTGGTAGCTCACGGCGTCTACGTGAACAACACTCAAACCACCGCCGCCATCGATTCAGATGTCGAGTTCAAAGAGGCCAAACTTTCGCCACGTGAACGTGAGGTGCTAACTCTTTATGCATCTGGCATGGCGCTCAAGCAGGTTGCCTTCGCGCTAAACATAAAAATGAATACGGCCAAAGAACACATCGATCGCGTGCGATCGAAATATGCCGACATCGGTCGCCCCGTCTCGAGCAAAACAGAGTTGCTGTTGCGCGCCATCGAAGACGGCCTGATTGACGAGAGTTCTATTTAGTGACCAACGTTCAACTTCAACCGCCGCGCAATCAAACGGCTCAACGCTCTCAAGCGTTGGCCAGGGTTGATTCTCTCATTGGCAAGGCTTTCAGTCTGGTCGCACTGGTTTCTGGTTTTGAAACGGTGGCAAATGCCATTCCTCAAGCCAGCCACTTCAACCCCTGGGTTTTTTACGGAACTCTAGGCGCACTGCTGACCGTGCAGGTGATCAACGTGTTCAATTTTTGGTTCTGGAGCGGGAGCCTGATGGGCTATGTGGCTCACGGCGCGGTCGTTATGTTGCTCATGGTGACCTGGCCGTTGCAGCACTCGCACATCAACGAGGTGCCGCTTGAGCACAAGCCTTGGCTCTGGTGGGCAACAGGAATCGCCTCGATGGCGATGGGGTTTCACATTCCGAAATGGTGGGCCTGGGCTTACATGGCGGCTATGCCAGCGGTGTGGTTTTGGATTCGCACCCAACCATCGGGTGGCAGCGCAGCCTTGGGTGACGCCCTGCAAGAAACGGCTTACGCGACACTCTTTCCGGCCAGTGTGGTTGCCCTAGCCCAGTTACTGCGGGCTTCGGCCACAAGAGTCGACCAGGCCACCATCATTGCCACCGCCGCAGCGGCCGAACGCGCCCGCCTCGACGCGGTTGAACGTGAGCGCTCGCGCATCGACGCTTTGGTTCATGACAGCGTTTTGACCACGTTGATCGTTGCCGCCAACGCACAAAGTCAAGAGCAGCAACAGGCTGCCAAACTTTCGGCAGAGCTAGCACTGAACCGCCTTGCAACGGCTGGTGCCGATGTTTCGTCTACCCAGACCATTTCGGTGCTGTCGTTCTTTCAGGCGCTGGGCGATTCGATTTTGCGCATTGACCCGAGGTGCGATGTTTCGGCATCGGGTGCCACCGCGCATCCGCTTGCACCTGAGGTTGTTGCTGCACTAACCGATGCCACCGCTCAGGCCCTCTCGAATTCGCTGACTCATGCCGGACGCAAGGCAACTCGCAAAGTGCGCCTAAAGGCCAATGAACGCGAAATCAAAATAGTTGTCACAGATGACGGCGTTGGTTTCAGACCTTCTCGCGTTCCAAAAAATCGTCTCGGATTGCGTATCTCGATAATCGACCGCGTTGAGGCCATTGGTGGTCGAGTCTTTATCGACACCCGAATCGGTCAGGGAACATCAATCATTTTGGAATGGGATGTTCGATGATTCGCGTATCCCGTTTTTCCATTTCGTTGATCGGTATTCTCTTCGGGTTGTTCCACGCAGTGCTCGGCGTCTATTGGGTGGCCAGCTACATCGACCCGGGGCTAGGCATCGCGGCCCTAGTGCTTTATGTGGTGGCAATCTTGACCACGATGGGCCTCTACCGCGGACTTCACATGCCAGCGGTTCAGGCGGCGTTCAACGCGGCCGTTGCGATAGCGCTTCCGTTGATCGTCAATCCCTTGATTGCCGATGGAGCGCACAACACCTTCGCTACTTGGTATGTCGGCGGGCTCGGGGTTTTGCTCGCTGCCACGGCCGTGCGACAACACCGCACTCTCGCCTGGATTGCTAGCGGTTTGGTTTGTCTAATTGTTGTGTACTGGGGCGGTCTAACTGCAATCTATGACTCTGGGCTAATTGGCATGGTTTTGCTGGTAGCTGCCGGTCAGGCGCTGTCGCTCGGTGTTGAACGAGCTTCGTCAGACGTCAAGCGGCTCGGAGATCAGGCGCAGGCCGAAGCCTCAGAGGCGGCGGCAACTACCGCACAACGCCTTGAACGTCAGGTTCGCCTTCAGCAAGCTCTCACCGCATCGCGCCCGATTCTCGAGCGAATCGTGGCTAGCGGTGGGCAACTGAGCTCCGCAGAACAACTCGAGTCACGTCTGGCCGAAGCCTCGCTACGTGATGAAATTCGTGGGCGCAACTTGATCAATGCACGCGTTCGAGATGCTGTTCGCCTGGCACGCCTGCGCGGAGTCGAAGTGCTGTTGCTCGATGAAGGTGGCCTCGATGAATGCGAACCCGACCTGCGCGAGCGTTTGCTCGGCGATGTGGCGAATGCCATCGATGGCATCGCTGCGGGCAAGGTGACGGTCAGATCGCCACAGGGCGAAGCTTGGATGCTCACTGTCGTTGCACTAAGCCCAGGTTCTGCCGAGCCCGACCTGTGGCTCAAGCTGCCCTGAGTTTGTTCTAGCCCAAACGCGAGAAAAGGCGGCTAAGAAATCAGCCGCCTTCTCGACCCTGCACAAAAACTGCAGGCCCCTTCGACCCCGCGCCCCTGAGCGAATGGTTCTGCCCCTAGTTTGTCTCACGCCACCGACAATGTTCGCTTAAAAGAAGAAACCTCTTGTCCCCCATTTGGGGGACAAGAGGCATCCT
>CAIZQQ010000224.1 GCA_903935175.1 uncultured Micrococcales bacterium | reverse complement strand
GGACGGCGTTGTGAACCTTGATGTTGTTCTCAGGGATGCCGCTGGCGAAGTCGCATCGAGCGGAACAGGCAACGGCCCGATCAGTGCGTTTATCGATGTACTGGCTAAGGCTGGTGTAGAAGTAACCGTTCGCGACTATGTTGAGCACACCCTCTCTGCTGGTGCTTCGGCGCAGGCAGCCGCCTACACCGAGCTCGATGTGAACGGCAAAACCCTCTGGGGAGTCGGTATCGACGGCGACATCGCAACAGCATCGCTCAAGGCCATCATCTCGGGTGTCAACCGCGCCATTCGCGGCTAGTCTGCCGAAGTTTCGCGACTCGGTTAGGCATACTTGAGGCGTGCCCCTATATCGTGACGAAGCCGTGGTTTTGCGAACCCACAAGCTTGGCGAAGCCGACCGCATCGTCACCATGCTCAGCAAAAACCACGGGCAGATTAGGGCGGTAGCCAAGGGAGTTCGGCGAACAGCATCCAAGTTTGGATCAAGGCTCGAGCCGTTCATGGTGGTCGATGTGCAGCTGTTCGAAGGCAAGAACCTAGACACCGTGAGTCAGGTTGAAACGCTGGCTTCTTATGGGGCTTCAATCATCGAAAACTACGCTGCATACACCTCGGCCAGTGCAATGGTCGAAACGGCCGAAAAGCTCACCGGCGATGTCGGCAGCCCACAGCAGTATCTTCTGCTACTCGGTGGCTTGAGGTCTCTTGCCAATCAAGATCACGATCCTTCACTCATTCTCGACTCATACCTTTTGCGCGCCCTCTCGGTTGCCGGCTGGGCGCCTAACTTTGCCGACTGCTCGCGTTGCAGCGCACCTGGGCCCCATCGAGCCTTTGTCTTGCAGTTCGGCGGAGTGGTTTGCGCCGACTGCAAGCCGGCCGGTGCCGCGGTCATCGACGACGATACTGCAAAGCTGCTTGGCGCGCTGCTCAGTGGTGAATGGGATGTTGCCGACGCAAGTTCGCCGCGTTCACGCACCTCGGCGGCCGGCATCGTGGCCGCCTACAGCCAGTGGCACATCGAACGCGGGCTAAAATCTCTTCAACACGTGGAGCGAGAATGACCCAACTAGAACCGGTATCCAAGCCCGGAGTAAAGCCGCCAAAATTCGGCTCGCTTCCTGTTCCCGCGCACGTTGCAATCGTCATGGATGGCAACGGGCGCTGGGCAAATGCCCGAGGTCTAACCCGTGTTGAAGGCCACAAGGCTGGCGAGGTGGCACTTTTAGATGTCGTTGCCGGTGCCATCGAGGCGGGGGTCAAGAACCTAACCGTCTTCGCTTTCTCGACCGAAAACTGGAAGCGGTCACCCGAAGAAGTTCGCTTTCTAATGGGCTACAACGTCGAGGTGCTGCGCCGCCGCCGTGATCAGCTGAACGCCTGGGGAGTGCGCGTTCGTTGGGCTGGCCGCCGTCCTAGGCTCTGGTCGAGCGTGATTCGCGAACTTGAAGCCGCCGAAGCGCTCACCGCCAAGAACAAAACCCTCACTCTCACCATGTGCGTGAACTACGGCTCCCGGGTTGAGATGCTCGACGCCATCAATGCCATGAGCGCGGATGTCGCATCCGGCGCACTAAAACCTGGCTCGGTCACCGAGAAAACCTTGAGCAAGTACCTTAACTCAGGCTTCTTGCCAGATGTCGACCTGTTCATTAGAAGCTCGGGGGAGCAGCGCATTTCGAACTTCCTACTTTGGCAGAGCGCATATGCAGAACTGGTCTTCGACGACACCCCGTGGCCCGATTTCAACCGCAAATCTCTGTGGAACGCCATAGTCGCATTCACCAATCGAGATCGTAGATTTGGTGGCGCGGTAGACAAGCCCGCCAAGTAGACTGATAACTTCCCACAGAGTCGTCTTAGCAGCCAGCTAGACGCTAGAAACATGGAGTTCAAAGTGGCTAACCCAAATCGTCTCGATTCAGTTATTTCGCTTGCAAAGCGCCGCGGATTCGTCTTTCCAGCCGGAGAAATCTATGGCGGAACCCGATCGGCATGGGACTACGGACCCTTGGGTGTCGAGCTTAAAGAAAACATCAAGCGTCAGTGGTGGCGCACGGTTGTTGCCAGCCGTGAAGACGTTGTCGGCCTCGACTCATCGGTCATCCTGCCACGTAAGGTTTGGGAGGCTTCTGGTCACGTTCGCGAGTTCGTCGACCCACTAATCGAGTGCACCTCTTGCCACAAGCGCTTTCGCGCCGACCACCTAGAAGAAGCCTTCGAAGAGAAGAAGGGTCGCGCACCTGGCTCACTAAACGAGGTTCCTTGCCCAAACTGTGGAACCAAGGAATCTTGGACCGAACCTAAAATGTTCAACGGTCTTCTGAAGACTTACCTCGGGCCAGTTGAAGACGAGAGCGGAATGCACTTTCTTCGCCCAGAAACCGCTCAAGGTATCTTCGTAAACTTTGCCAACGTGCTTGGTTCTTCGCGCATGAAGCCCCCATTCGGCATCGGCCAGATCGGCAAGTCGTTTCGCAACGAAATCACCCCGGGTAACTTCATCTTCAGAACTCGCGAATTCGAGCAGATGGAGATGGAATTCTTCGTAGAGCCTGGAACCGACGAGCAGTGGCACGATTACTGGATCGAACAGCGCATGGCTTGGTACACCGACCTCGGCATCAACCCAGACAACCTGCGCCTGTTCGAGCACCCGAAAGAGAAGCTTTCGCACTATTCAAAGCGCACGGTAGATATCGAATACCGTTTCGGTTTTCAGGGCAGCGAGTTCGGCGAGCTCGAGGGTATCGCCAACCGTACCGACTTCGACCTGTCGACTCACTCTAAAGAGTCGGGTGTTGACCTGTCTTACTTCGATCAAGCCAAGGGCGAGCGCTGGGTGCCTTACGTGATCGAGCCGGCTGCCGGTCTAACCAGATCGCTCATGGCCTTCTTGGTGGACGCCTATGCCGAAGATGAAGCACCAAACACCAAGGGTGGAGTGGATGTTCGCACCGTACTTCGACTCGACTACCGCCTCGCGCCGGTCAAGGCTGCCGTCTTGCCGCTGTCTCGCAACGAAGACCTTTCACCGGTTGCTCGCAACCTGGCTCAAGAGCGCGTATCACTTACCAACCTGCGCGGTTATCTAGCGGAACGCCTGATCGGCTAGCTAAGTGACACTAACCGCCAAGCCGGCGTTGCAGTACGGCAAGATATCGATCGCTACTCCGGTGGTGCTGGCTCCCATG
>CAIZQQ010000223.1 GCA_903935175.1 uncultured Micrococcales bacterium | reverse complement strand
GCCAGAACGAGCCGAAACGAAAATGCTGGTTGGCTCGAGCCCGCGCAGCGCCAAACGCATCGTTTCGTCGGCTAGATCGATCTTGTTGAAAACGATCAACTCTGGGATGTCGCTGGCCCCGACTTCGCCAATCACATCGCGCACCGTGGCTATCTGACTTGCCGGGTCTGGGTGCGATGCATCAACCACGTGCACGATCAGGTCTGAGTCGCCGATTTCTTCGAGTGTTGACCGAAACGCCTCAACCAACTGGTGCGGCAGGTTTCTCACAAAGCCCACGGTGTCGGCCAGTGTGTATTCGCGTCCGTCAGGAGTTTGAGTTTTGCGCACCGTGGGGTCAAGCGTGGCAAACAGAGCATTCTCTACCAAAACGCCGGCCGAGGTCATGCGGTTTAGCAGGGAGGATTTGCCCGCGTTGGTGTAGCCCGCGATTGCCACCGACGGAACCGAGTTTTTCTTGCGGTTGGCGCGTTTGGTTTCGCGAGCCGGCTTCATGGCGATGATCTGCTTGCGCAACTTAGCCATACGCGTGTTGATGCGGCGGCGATCGAGCTCAATCTTGGTTTCACCCGGACCACGCGAACCCATACCAACACCACCGGCAGCCTGACCACCGGCTTGACGTGACATCGACTCACCCCAACCGCGAAGTCGAGGCAATAGGTATTCGAGCTGGGCTAGCTCTACCTGGGCCTTACCCTCACGGCTCTTGGCGTGCTGGGCGAAAATGTCGAGAATCACTGCGGTTCGGTCGATGACCTTTACCTTGACCACATCTTCTAGGGCTCGTCTTTGCGATGGTGCTAGTTCGGTGTCGGCGATAACGGTGTCGGCACCAGTGGCGATGACCATTTGGCGCAATTCCTGGGTCTTGCCTTTACCTAGGTAGGTGGCTGGGTCTGGGTGTGCTCGACGCTGCAACAGACCATCGAGAACCTCAGAGCCGGCGGTTTCGGCAAGGGCGGCGAGTTCGCGCAACGAGTTTTCAGCATCCTGGAGGGTTTGCTCACCCCATAGACCAATCAGCAGCACCTTTTCTAGGCGGAGTTGGCGGTATTCGACTTCGGTGATGTCTTGGAGTTCGGTTGACAAACCGGATACACGGCGGAGGGCCGAACGGTCTTCGAGGTCGAACTGATCGCCATCGGTGTCGCTGTGGCCGTGGTCTGCATCTGCTCCCAGAGCCGCCGCCCGAGCACCGCGCCGCAGAATACGATCGATGACCGCCTCACCCTGATTGGCTGGCTGAGCGGTTGCTTCCTCATCGGGAATCAAGGGACTGTTTTGACTCATTGCAACTAACACTAACGGGGCAAACGGGTATAGATTGACGCTATGTCTTCAGAGCATTATTTCTCGGAGACCCCCGCAACCGAATACAAACCAAAGCAGATTCACGTCACTCTGTGTGGGCGAGAACTGCGCTTGGAAACCGCTGGCGGGGTGTTCTCTCCAGATCACATCGACCAGGGCACGGCCGTGCTGCTTGAGCAACTTTCTCACGCACCGGTCGGCGGAAACCTGCTCGACGTTGGCTGCGGCTGGGGGCCAATTGCTATCAGCCTTGCCCTGCAAGCACCTAGAGCAACGATTTGGGCTATCGATGTCAACGAGCGTTCGCTAGCTCTAACCAAGCGCAACGCAGAGCTCGCCGGAGTTACCAACATTCGCGTCTGCAAACCTGACGAAGTGCCAGACGAGCTCGAGTTCAACGGAATCTGGTCTAACCCGCCAATTCGGGTGGGCAAGGATGCTCTGCACGAGATTTTGCTAACTTGGCTTCCTCGTCTGGCGGTCGGAGCGGAAAGCTACCTCGTGGTTCAGAAAAACTTGGGTGCCGATTCTTTGCAACGGTGGCTTGATGCGACGCTACCCGATGAGTTCAGCACCATCCGCGTTGATACCGCTAAGGCATTCAGGGTTTTTCGAGTCAAGAACCGAGGCTAGAGCTGCTCTAGGTCTACCTGACCATCGAAGACCAGTTCGGCAGCACCGCTCAAGCCAACCATCTCACCGTCTTCAGCTGCGAACATGCGCACACCGAGTGTGCCACCCGGAACTTTGACCTGCCACTGATTTGGTGCGCCTGGGCCAGCCCAATGACGTGTGGCCAGAGCCGCGGCCACAATGCCAGTACCGCAAGACAGCGTCTCACCAACCCCGCGTTCGTGAACGCGCATGCTGATGTAACCAACGCCTTCTTTGACCATCGGCTCAGCCGGTACAACGAATTCGACGTTTGCCCCAGATTCGAGTCGTGGCTCGATTACTGGAGCATCGTGAAGCGAGAGTTCAGAGAGTTCCTCGTCTGATGCGAGTGCCACGACCACGTGCGGGTTACCAACGTTGATGCCTAGGCCAGGTCTCGCGACATCTAGAGAAGTAGCGCTCACCGTGTGTTCGCCAGCTAGTCGCCAACGCCCCATATTGACCGCAAAGCCAGCCATGTTGCGCTGCAAGTCTTTTACTCCGTCGCGAGTGCCAATGGAGAGTGTTTCACCGTCGTCGAGCTTGAGCACACGCTCGGTGAGATAGCGAGCGAAAACCCGAGTTCCGTTGCCGCACATCTCGGCCGACGAACCGTCTGCGTTGTAGTAGTCCATGAACCAGGTTGCATTCGGCTCAGCCTCAAGGCAGTCGCGGCCAGCAGCAAGTTTCGAACTTGGCACGATGCGAATGAGACCGTCGGCACCGATGCCAAAATGGCGGTCACAGAGTTTCGCTATTTGTCTAGAGGTGAGGGCAAGCTGGTCTTCAGGGTCAAAAATCAGAACGAAGTCATTGCCGGTACCGTGACCCTTGGTGAAGTTGATGAGCTGCGCCATTAGATAAGCCTATTCGCCAAGCGTCGGCTGTTCACCCGAAGCCACCCAGCGGAGGCTCATCTCGATGGCCTTGCCTTGAGCTTGTGAATCTTGATAATCGAGCCAGTTAATGCGTTTGTCGCGGCGAAACCATGACATTTGTCGGCGTGCATAGCGCGCGGTTAGCAACTTGGTTTGTTCGATTGCCTCTGCCTCAATCAGCTCGCCATCGAGTTGGGCCAGTGCCTGCGCGTAGCCGATCGCACGCTTGGATGTCTTTGCCTCACGCAAACCGTGCCCGATGAGCTGTTCAACCTCTGCTACGAGACCCTGCTGCCACATTTGCTCAACCCTCTGATTTAGTCGGCCAACCAAATGCGCCCGCTCAGAGTTGAGACCAATTTCGAGAACAGGCTTCCAAGACTCTGGCTCGTCTGGGAGGCTCGCGGCAAAAGGCTCACCGGTCACCGAAACAATCTCGATTGCGCGAACTATGCGTCGCCCGTTTAGCGGGTCTATGCGACTTGCGGCCACGGGGTCGAGCTGCTGTAGCTTGCGGTGCATCAAACCCGGGCCGATCTCGATCAGCTCTTGCTCTAGCTTGGCGCGCAATTCTTCGTCTTGACCAGGAAACTCGAAGGTGTTCAGCACAGCCGCGATGTAAAGCATCGAACCCCCGACCAGAATCGGCACGGCTCCCCGTGACTGAATTCCTTCGATGACTTCGCGGGCCTTCAGTTGGTATTCAGCTGCCGTCGACTCGTCGGTGACCTCGAGCCAGTCGATTAGGTGGTGAGTGACACCACCACGCTCATCTTCGGCCAACTTCGCGGTGCCGATGTTCATGCCGCGATAGAACTGCATCGAGTCTGTGTTTACGATTTCGGCCGCTTGACCTTCTTCAGACAGAGCGCCCGCTATTGCAAGACCTAGATCTGATTTTCCGGTGCCGGTTGGGCCGACAATCGAGATGAGCCTAGTCATCGAGTTCGAAGTCGATAGGTGTTGTTTTCGGGGTTAGTGACAGAACCTTTTTTCCAGATGGCGCTATCGGCGGAACCCCGCATGAAGCAGCCTCGGCACGATCCCAGGCATCGCCAGCACGGGTGCGCCGCATCGCATACTCTTCGACACGCGCGGGGTCGGCAATCAGGTGGTACGGAGCAGCCTCTGTAACGGTGACTTCGACTATGTCACCGGGTCTGGGCGCTGGTGCTCCTTGTGGAACGGTGAAGTGAACCAAGCGGTTGCAGCGACTACGGCCTGACATTCTCAGGGTTGCGGCGTCCTTGCGGCCCTCGTTTGCCACTAACACCTCGACTCGCTTGCCGATCATGGCTTCGTTTTCTTTCCAAGCAATGTGGTTCAAGCTGGCGATTAGGCGTTCGAAACGCTCCTGGACGATTTCTTTGGGTACCTGGTTAGGCATTGTCGCGGCTGGGGTACCGGGGCGAATCGAATACTGAAAGGTGTACGCCGCTGCAAAACGTGAGCTTTCGGCAACGCGCATGGTTTCAAGAAAGTCTTCTTCGGTTTCACCCGGGAACCCAACGATGATGTCGGTGGTGATGGCCGCATCAGGAATCGCATCACGAACACGGTCGATGATGCCTAAGAATTTCTCACTGCGGTAGCTGCGGCGCATTTCTTTGAGTATGCGATCCGAGCCAGACTGAAGCGGCATGTGAAGGCTCGGCATAACATTTGGAGTCTCGGCCATAGCCTCAATGACGTCGTCGGTGAACGCGGCTGGATGCGGGCTCGTGAACCTCACACGCTCAAGCCCTTCGATCTGCCCACAAGAGCGCAGCAGCTTTGCAAACGCGCCTTTATCGCCGAATTCCACACCGTAGGTGTTGACGTTTTGACCTAGCAGGGTGATTTCAATGACGCCATCGGCCACGAGAGCCTCGATCTCGGCCAAAATCTCGCCTGGTCGGCGGTCACGCTCTTTACCGCGCAATGACGGAACGATGCAGAAAGTACAGGTGTTATTGCAACCCACAGAGATCGACACCCAGGCCGCGTATGTGCTGTCGCGCTTGGTAGGAAGGTTGCTCGGGAAGGTTTCGAGTGACTCGACAATCTCAATCGCGGCTTCTTCGTTGTGTCGAGCTCGTTCGAGCAAAGCCGGCAGCGAGCCGATGTTGTGTGTGCCAAAAACAACATCAACCCAAGGTGCCTTTTTGAGAATAGTGTCGCGATCTTTTTGGGCTAGGCAGCCACCAACGGCTATCTGCAGATTTGGATTCTCGGTTTTCTTAGGCAACAGCATGCCTAGGTTTCCGTAAAGTTTGTTGTCGGCGTTCTCGCGCACGGCACAGGTGTTGAACACAATCACGTCGCTAGCACCAGCTTCGCCAACCACGTAGCCGGCATCTTCTAGGATGCCCGCAAGACGTTCAGAATCGTGAACGTTCATCTGGCAACCGTAGGTTCGCACCTCGTATGAGCGCTGGAGTGTGTTGGTGTTCATTAGAACTCCGATTTTACCGCCTCTAGCTCGGCAGCCTTTATGGCGGTGAATACCGCGTGCTGTCCGTAACCTTTGCGTTGCAGGAATCCAACTAGCCTGCGTTTGCGAACTTCGGGTGCGAGTTTGGTCATTGAGCGTGCTCGCCGGACGGCCAAAGAGGTTGCCAAGGTGACCTCTTCTTCGGCGGTAATCGACTCGGTTACCTGTTCAATGAGCGCCTCACTTATGCCTTTGGTTCTCAGCTCTCGTTTGATAGACGATGCACTCAAACCCCGGCCGGCTCTTCTGCTGGCGACGATTGTCTCTGCAAAGGTCAGGTCATTGATCAAGCCGGCCTCTTCGAACCGATCTAGAAGAGGTTCGTAGATTTCTGCAGGGATTTCTCGCTGAATCATGACCTGGGCCAGTTGGTGTTTCGATTTAGCACTGCGAGCTAACTGGTGCAGCAAGACGTTGCGGGCCCGCTTTTCTAATCGCTCCGGAGAAAGCGGACGAGCCGCATCTTTAGTCTCTGATTGACCAGATGCGGCTCGACGCTTTTGAAAAGCCAATTTAGGCGTTTGCTGCCTTTGGAGCTACTACCTCGGTTACTTCGTCGAGAATGACTTCGTCTTCGATTGGCAGGTCGGCCACTGCACGTGGAACACCGATGCCAAGCTTGGACTTGATCTTCTTCTCGATTTCGTCGGCTACCTTGGCGTTTGCTAGTAGATAGTTTCTTGAATTCTCTTTACCCTGGCCAAGCTGGTCGCCTTCGTAGGTGTACCAAGCGCCAGACTTCTTTACGATTTCGTGCTCGACACCGAAGTCGATCAGGCTGCCTTCTCTTGAGATTCCGACGCCGTACAGAATGTCGAACTCTGCCTGCTTGAACGGGGCAGCCATCTTGTTCTTGACTACCTTCACGCGAGTGCGGTTACCGACTGCGTCTTGGCCATCTTTCAAGGTTTCGATTCGACGGATGTCTAGACGTACCGATGCATAGAACTTGAGCGCTTTACCACCGGCGGTGGTTTCTGGGCTTCCGAAGAAGACACCGATCTTTTCACGTAGCTGGTTGATGAAAATCATGGTGGTGTTGGTGGTGCTCAAAGCACCGGTTAGCTTGCGAAGAGCCTGCGACATGAGTCTGGCTTGAAGACCGACGTGTGAGTCACCCATCTCGCCTTCAATTTCGGCTCTTGGAACCAGGGCTGCAACCGAGTCGATGACAATCAAGTCGATTGCACCAGAGCGAATAAGCATGTCTGCGATTTCGAGCGCCTGCTCACCAGTATCTGGCTGGCTGACCAAAAGCGCGTCGATGTCGACACCGAGAGCCTTCGCGTATTCAGGGTCGAGTGCGTGCTCGGCATCGATAAAGGCGGCGACTCCGCCGTTACGCTGCGCATTGGCAATCGCGTGCAGTGTGACGGTGGTTTTACCCGAAGATTCTGGGCCGTAGATTTCTACGATTCGGCCACGAGGCAACCCGCCGATACCGAGTGCTGAGTCAAGAGCAATCGACCCGGTTGGGATTACCTCGACCGGTGCGCGCTCGTCTGAGCCGAGTCGCATAACCGAACCCTTACCAAACTGGCGGTCGATTTGAGCTAAGGCAGTGTCTAGAGCCTTTTCACGTTCTGCTGGAGATGGCATTTGATCCTCTTGGTTTCTGACGCTTTCACGTCGCTAGATTCATTTTGCTTTGACACTATGGCTAACTGCTGACATTGAAACACTGTGGCGAAACATCTGTGGAGAACTTTTGCACCGCTTCAGCGATTCAAATCGACTCTTCAGTTGCTCACAAAGCGAGCATACCAATATTCGAACAACTTTTCGAATAAATTATTCGCGGCGTGTCACTTTTTCGTATTTTTGTTCAAGCCGTGCCAGCGCTCAATGGGAACCGATTGCGATTTGCAGATTGCCAGCCACACCTCTCGAAGGTCTTCTCCGGAAGCAATGCACTGCTCGGCAGTGCGGTCGCCAAACTCACCGAGAACCAGGTCTCTGGCAACCACCGCGGCGTATTCGGCGCCAAACTCATCGGCCATGAGTTCGCGGAATTTACTGAGTCGCATTCGTCAAGGTTAAAGCAAAACCCCGCCACCGAAGTGACGGGGTTTCGAACAGGTTTGGTTAGTTGCTAACGGGCTGAACCTGAGAAGTGTAAGAAATGAGGAACTCTGCTGGAACCGTGTCTGGAATCGAGACATTCTCGATTGCAGCAAGACGGTCGCTCACATCGCGCATGATCTGCGAAATAGGAACATCTAACGCCTCGGCAATCGAGTAGAGAATCTCGCTCGATGCTTCTTTTTGCCCACGCTCGATTTCGCTTAGATAGCCCAGAGCCACACTGGCTCGGCCTGCTACCTGACGAAGGGTGTGACCCTTCTGAAGGCGAAGCTCTCGCAGTACGTCACCAATTTCTCGACGAACTAAAAGCATGTTGGCCTCCTTATCTGCGGTTGACCTGCGAGTGCAGATCTAGAAGTTTTTTGACTTCGTATGAATAAGATACCCGTTTGGGGTGACACTTATTTCCGTACCAACCTTAGAGTTGGCTGAGAAGAGAGTCGGCTAGCTTCAGTGCCTCAACTGTCGCCTGTTTACGAACGTCAGCGCGATCGCCGGCAAAGTGAAATTCAAGTACTCGGATGCTCTCACCAAGGCACGCCGCAACATAAACGGTTCCGGCCGGCTTGCCATCTTGCGCAGCCGGGCCGGCGACTCCGGTGCTTGAAACACCCAAAACAATGTCTTGCGAGACACCGCAGCTGGTGGCGAAACGTTCGGCGCAAGCGCGAGCCAGCTCGGCAGCGACATCCGCGTCAACCGCGCCACGACTTTCTAGCAGCGCGGGCGAGAGGCCGAGCATCCCCGTTTTGGCAGCAGTGGCATAGGCAACCACTCCCCCGAGGAACACATCAGAAGCTCCGGGAACATCGACGATGGTGGAGGCGATTTGACCACCGGTGAGCGATTCGGCAACCGCCACCTTTAGGCCGCGTGAGCGCAGGGATTCTATGAGAGATTCAGCGAGCAGAGGCTCGGTCATTTAGCGCTCTTTCGGGCTGCGACAACTAGGTAGTGGATGCCCGTGACCAATGTAACCGCAGTGGTCAGGTAGAGCGCCACCAACTCAATGGGTGCAAGCCAAGCGAAGTAGAGATCGAGTGGCGACAGAAGAAAGCCAAGGGTGATGCCTTGCATGATGGTCTTGGTTTTGCCCCCGGCATTCGCAGGCACGACGCGGTTTTTGAGAACCAGCATGCGGTAGACGGTGATGCCGACTTCGCGGCCCATGATGAGCAGGGTGAAAATCCAGTCAACCTCACCAAGCACCGATAGCGTGACCAGCGCGCCACCTATGAGAATCTTGTCGGCGATCGGGTCGAGCAGTTTGCCTAGGTCGGTGACCAGACCGCGAGACCTAGCGATAGCTCCGTCAACGCCGTCGGTTGCTATTGCAGCAACAAAAAGTGCTACCGCCGCCCAGCGCCAAGGGTTGTCTTTAGAAACTTCGAGAAGCACCCAGACGAAGAATGGAACCGTTGCGACTCTTGCCAGAGTGATGGTGTTTGGCAGATTGAGCCAATCACTTTTCACTAGTTGCGCCCTGTTAGTTGCCAGGCGTCTTCGTCACCTTCGTCGTCATCGGTGCCACTCGGAATGAAATCGTCAAAATCTCCTGCGGCGAGGTTGCTCACCGGTGCATCGGCAACCGTGGCAGCGGCCTGCACGGGCTGCGATGACACGGCTCCTGGCTCACCGCGCAGCGAGGCTAGAACGGTTGGTAGGTCTTCTAGCTTGACCAAGACGTCACGCGCCTTTGAGCCCTCAGAAGGGCCAACTATGTTGCGCGACTCGAGGAGGTCCATCAGGCGACCGGCTTTGGCGAACCCAACGCGCAACTTTCGCTGCAGCATCGAGGTAGAACCAAACTGTGACGAGACGATTAGTTCGCAAGCCTGAAGCAAAAGTTCGAGATCGTCACCGATGTCGGCATCAACCACTTTTTGAATGTGAACCTCTGCCACATCCGCGCGGTATTCAGGTGACATTTGAGCTTTGACGTGATCGACAATCTTGTGCAATTCGTCTTCGGCGAGCCAGGCACCCTGAACACGCATCGGCTTGTTGGTGCCCATCGGAGAAAACAGTGCGTCACCTTGACCGATGAGCTTCTCGGCACCGGGCTGGTCGAGAATCACTCGAGAGTCGGTGACCGAAGAAACCGAGAAGGCCAGGCGGCTCGGAACGTTGGCTTTGATCAAACCGGTGACGACGTCCACCGAAGGGCGCTGGGTGGCCAGCACCAGGTGAATACCCGCGGCTCGAGCCAACTGGGTGATGCGAACGATTGAATCTTCGACATCGCGTGGGGCCACGATCATAAGGTCGGCTAGCTCGTCAACGACGACCAGAAGGTAAGGGTAAGGCTGCATGACGCGGTTGGTGCCCTCTTTTGCGGTCAAAGTGCCAGCCACGATTGCGCGGTTGAAGTCGTCTACGTGCTTGAACCCGAACGAGGCGAGGTCGTCATAGCGAGCATCCATCTCTTTGACCACCCATTGAAGTGCCTCGGCGGCCTTCTTGGCGTTGGTAATGATTGGCGTGATGAGGTGCGGCACACCTTGGTAGGCGGCAAGCTCGACGCGCTTAGGGTCGATCAGCACGAGACGAACCTCGGCGGGCTTGGCGCGCATCAAAATCGAGGTAATCATCGCGTTGACGAACGAAGACTTACCCGCACCGGTTGCACCAGCTACCAAAAGGTGAGGCATCTTGGCTAGGTTTGCCACCACGTAGCCACCTTCGACATCTTTACCGATGCCGATGGTGAGCGGATGCTGGCTCTGGGTTGCAACTTGCGAACGCAGCACGTCACCGAGTGAAACAATCTCGCGGTCGGTGTTCGGAATCTCGATGCCGATGAGCGACTTGCCAGGAATCGGCGCAAGGATGCGCACTTCGTTGCTGGCGACAGCGTAAGAAATGTTGCTGGCCAGACGGGTAACCGCCTCAACTTTTACGCCTGGAGCGAGTTCAACCTCGTAGCGGGTGACTGTTGGCCCACGCGAGAAACCGACCACCGTGGCATCCACGCTGAATTCTTTGAAAACCGAGGTGATGGCGGCAACGATTTGGTCGTTAGCGGCACTCTTAGCTTTTGGCGGCGTGCCTGGCGCGAGGATGTTCAGCGGAGGCATTTTGTAAACCCGAGCTGGTCTGGCTGCCGGAGTTGCGGCCGCTGGCTCTTCGCTCGCTGGATCTGGGTCGACCAATGCCGACGGCGTCACAATCTCGACCGGTTCGGTGAGGTCGAAATCTTCTGAATCGACCGACTCGATGTCTTGGTTCTGGTCTTCGAAAAGGTCTTCTAGTGCTTGCTCACGCTCTTCGGCAGAAGTGGTGTCGACCACCGGTGTGTCAAAGGCAGGGTCTTTGGTCTTGTCTCTGCGCCACCATGGCACCTTGGTTCCGTCGAAGGCATCGAGTACGTCGTCGTCTTCAACTATTCGCTCTGGCTTCTCGGTTGGTTCACCAAATAGGGCTTCACCAAGTTCGCGAAGTCGGGCAGCGATTCGGTTTGGTGCGGTTTTGGTCATGATTAGAAGCGAACCCAAGGTGACCAAAACCAGAGCCGGAATTGCGCCCCAGATGGTCAGTGGCACAAACGGCACCGAAATTAGCCAACCGAAAACGCCGCCGGCTGCCGAAAGGGTTTTCTCAAAGCCCGCATCTGATGGAGCTGGAGTGCCGCCTGCCCAGTGAAAGAAGCCAGAAATCGAGACCAGAAGCAAAAGTAGCCCGAGGCCGATGCGGCTGTTGTCTTTTTGGCCCGAAGGGTGACGCATCAGGTAGACAGCAAAAACAATAAAGACCACCGGCAGAGCCGAGGCTACTTGACCGAAGAGAAGCCCAAAAGTCCAAGTGTGAGCAAGGTAGGCGGGGTTATCAGGGGTTAGGAACCAGGCAAACACCGCTCCAACGATGCCTAGAAGAACAAAAGAAAACGGGATGCTGTCGCTGCGCTGATCAACGATTTCGTCTTGGCGACCAAAGTAGCGAACCGTGTTGCCGAATCCGGTAGCAAACCAGCGGTAAATGCGCACCAAAAGCGGTGAGTCTGAGCTTGGGGATTCTTTGCGGGCTCGAGGTGCACGTGCCTTTGGCTGGGTGCGAGAAGTTGGGCGCGAAGAAGATTTTCTCGCGCGTGATGTTGCAGGGCGACGCGTAGCCATGCGTCAAAAGTAACAGCGACCAGCGACAAGTTCGGGTAGGCACGGCGACCCGATTTGAGCATCCGAGTGGCCGATTACTCGGCGATGACCACCGGAATGATCATTGGGCGACGGCGGTGAGCCTTGTTCACCCAGGTACCGATGGTGCGACGAATAACCTGCTGAAGGGCATAAGGGTCACGAACACCCTCACCAGCGGCTTCGGCGAGCGCTCGTTCGATAAGTGGCTTCACGTCATTGAAAACATTGTCTTCTTCGGCAAAGGCTCGAGCACGAATTTCTGGCCCGATCTTTACGCGGCCATCCTTGGCATCGATGACACAGAAGATCGAGATGAAACCCTCTTCGGCCAGCACGCGGCGGTCTTTGAGGTCTTCTTCGGTAACTTTGCCAACGGTTTTGCCGTCAACAAACAGAAGTCCGCACTCGACACCGCCGACAACCTGGGCGATGCCGTCAACTAGGTCGACAACCCAGCCGTCTTCGGTGATGAGCACGCGCTCGTGAGGAACACCGGTTTGCTCTGCTAGCTTTCCGTTGGCAATCAGGTGACGGTATTCACCGTGCACCGGCATCACGTTCTTGGGCTTCAAGATGTTGTAGCAGTAAAGCAGTTCGCCAGCGGCCGCGTGGCCCGAAACGTGAACCTTGGCATTGCCCTTGTGAACCACGTTGGCACCGAGCTTGGTTAGGCCGTCAATCACGCGATAAACCGCGTTTTCGTTACCAGGAATCAAAGACGAAGCCAGGATGACCGTGTCGCCCTCGCCGATCGTAATCTGGTGGTCAAGATTGACCATGCGCGCCAAAACCGCCATCGGTTCACCCTGCGAGCCGGTGCACATGTAGACCAACTTGTTTTCTGGGTAGCTAGTCGCCTTGGCTAGATCTACGAAAACATCCAGCGGAGCCGTGAGATAACCCATTTCGAGGGCAATCTGCATGTTGCGAACCATGGAGCGACCCACCAAGACAACCTTGCGGTCGTTGGCCAGTGCTGCATCGATAACCTGCTGAACGCGGTGCACGTGACTTGAGAACGAAGCCACCACTACTTTGCCCTTAGAACGAGCAATCACATTCTCGATCACCGGGCCAATGTCTTTTTCAAGCGGAGTGAAACCCGGAACGTCGGCATTGGTGCTGTCGCTCATGAACAGGTCGAGACCCTCTTCGCCAATACGCGCAAAGGCGCGCAGGTCGGTCAGGCGACCATCCAAGGGAATTTGATCCATTTTGAAGTCACCGGTGTGAAGCACCGAGCCGGCTTTGGTGCGGATGGCGACGGCCAGAGCATCTGGAATCGAGTGGTTTACCGCAATGAACTCGAGGTTGAAGCCGCCGAGGGTTTCGTGCTGCCCCTCGCTTACCACCATCGAGTAGGGGGTGATGCGGTGTTCTTTTAGTTTTGCCTCAACGAAGGCGAGGGTTAAAGCCGAACCGAGCAGCGGAATGTCGGCTTTGAGCTTCAGCAGATAGGGCACGCCACCAATGTGGTCTTCATGGCCGTGGGTGAGCACCAGGCCAATGATGTCGTCTAGTCGGTCACGCAGGTAACCAAAGTCGGGCAAGATTACGTCGATGCCCGGCTGGTGCTCTTCAGGAAAGAGCACCCCGCAGTCAACGATGAGTAGCTTGGAGTCGATTTCGAAGACGGTCATGTTTCGACCGATCTCTCCGATTCCACCCAGCGGGATGATGCGAAGCACACCAGGCTTCAGCGGGGCAGGTTGCGGGAGGGTCTGAACCATTGGGCTCTTTTCTAGCGAGTAGTGCCAGCCACCTTCGGCAGAGCACCACCGGCTGCTGCGTTGCGGTCTGGGCGGAAGTTTTCGAATGACAAGCCGGTGATCTGTTTGACCAGGTCAATGTCGGCCTCGATGCGGGCGGCTTCAGATTCTTCTGGGCCGACCAGTGGTAGACGAACGCGCGGGCTGTCGATGAGACCGAGCCCGTGCAAGATGTATTTCGATGCCACGGTGCCCGGCACGTGGTTCATGGCCGCGCGAACTAGAGGCTCAAGCGAGTTGTGCACCTTTAGCGCCTGGTGAAAATCATTGCGGTTGGTGGCGTCAACCAATTCACGGTAGGCGGCTGGCGCGATGTTTGCGGTTACGCCTATCAAGCCGGTCGCACCGATCGAAAGGTGCGGTAGAACGTTGCCGTCATCACCCGAGAAATAGAGCAGGTCGGTTTCATTCATCACGCGCGAAGCCTGCGCAAAGTCGCCCTTGGCGTCTTTGACCGCAACGATGTTCGGGTGCTTGGCGGCGCGAAGAATGGTTTCGAAGTTGATCGGAATGCCCGCGCGACCTGGGATGTCATAGAGAATCACCGGCAGGTCGGTGGCGTCAGCAATCATTCTGAAGTGAGTGAGCACACCGGCCTGAGTCGGCTTGTTGTAGTAAGGGGTGACGATCATTACGCCGTCTGCCCCGGCCTTTTCAGAAGCCTTGTAGAGCTCCATCGCGTGAGCGGTTTCGTTAGAACCACCGCCGGTAATGATTTTCGCGCGACCGGCAGCAACCGACTTGCCAACCTCGACAAGCTTCAGCTTCTCTTTGTCGGTGAGCGTGGATGTTTCGCCAGTAGTGCCGGTAACCACAACGCCATCCGCGCCGTTTGAAATCACATAATCGATGTGCTTCTCGGTAGCAGCCCAGTCAACTTCGCCATCGGCATTCATCGGCGTGACAAGCGCAACTAGCAGTTGACCGAAGAGATTACGTTGCTGTGACATGGTTTCTTACCTTGAGTCCGTGAGCCTTATGGGGCTACGCGACCGTTCTTGTTAAATGCCTCGTAGGTGAAAGGCATGAGCTTGGCCCAGGCGTCTTCCATCTTCTCGGCGCACATTTCGATTTCACGCTGTGGGAATGACGGAAAGTGGGTGCCTTCGCGCTTGGTACGGAGGCTCAAGAAGTTCATCAGCGCACGAGAGTTCATGGTGACGTACATGCTCGAGTAAATGTTTAGGGGCAGCACGATGCGGGCAACCTCGCGAGCTACTCCGGCTTCGAGCATCCGCTGGTATGACTCATAAGCCTGAAGGCTCACGGTGCGGGTTTCTTGCTCAACCAAAGCGGTTTGCTCGGCTGTGCCCGGAATGAACTCGTAGTGACCGGTTTTTCCGATCTGAACAAGGTTGCGCTCTGGGCCTGGCACATAGAACACCGGGCTGAGCTCCTTGTATCGACCTGATTCTTCGTTGTACGAGGCGATGCGGTGACGCATGAACTCGCGGAACACGAAGATTGGGGCTTGAACGTAGAAAGTCATCGAGTTGTGCTCGAATGGTGAACCGTGGCGGTCGCGCATGAGGTAGTTGATCAGCCCCATGTCTCGGGCTGAGGCTTCGGTACCGGCGCTGGCTGACTCAAGGGTTTGCTCACCTTGGGTAGACACACGGGCGGCAAAAAGCACGTCTGAGTCGCTAGCGCTTGAACGCACTAGCTCTACGGTTACATCGCTGCGGAAAATGATATCGGACACCACTCAATGTTAGTGGTCTTGAGGCGGCGTAAGAATGCGAAACACTAGAGCGCAGGCGGGCGAGCGAACCTAGCCTAGAGACATGGATCAGACCTCGCGCTTGCTACTCGTTTTGGGTGTTATCACCCTGGCGGGCATCCTCGGTTTGATTTGGCGAACCACTCAGGGGCGAGCCAAGCTTTTGAAGTCGGGCCTTCAGGTCGATTTGAAAGAGCTTGGAGCAATCAAAAATGGTGTGCCGGTAACCGCTTTTGGCGAGCGCATCACGTTTTTGCAATTTTCGAGCGAATTCTGCGCCACCTGCAAATCGACCGCTCGGGTATTCGGTGAGCTCGAAAGTCACTCGAGCGACGTGCTGCACATCGAAGTAGACATCACCGATCGCCTCGATTTGGCCAACAAGTACAACATTTTGCAAACCCCAACCACCCTGGTGCTCGATAGGCGCGGCGTAGTTCAGTCGCGAATTGGAGGGGCACCGAAACAGAACACCCTAGAAGAACAGTTAGGAACCTTCGTTATCTAATGGCAAAACCACAGATTGACCCAAGAGGCCCGCGCTTTGGCGCCGCAATCACCGCAACCGCGCTCGCCGTGACCATTTATCTGGGCTTGGATGCTTCGACCGAGGCCGCCGCGTTCACACTGCTTCTCGTGCTGACCGCCTTGTTTGCGATTGGTGCGATTTTCGGCACCAGCAAGCACCCTTACGCCTGGTTGTTCAAGACCTTTGTTCGCCCACGCTTGGGTGCACCGGCGGAACTTGAAGACGCTGCTCCACCTCAGTTTGCTCAGGCCGTTGGCCTGTTTGTGGCCGGCGTTGGCGTTGTGTTGCACCTGGCCGGTGTTGAGTATGGTTTGGTTGCCGCCGCGGCTGCGGCCTTCGTGGCTTCGTTCTTGAACTCGGTGTTCAACTACTGCCTCGGCTGCCAGATATACCTAGGCCTAAAGCGCCTAAAGGTTATTCGCTAAGTTTTATAGCCTTGCGCATGCAGGCTCGAGCCCTGCGTCGATCACTCGCGGCATCGTAGGCAAGACCTAGGGCAAACCAACGCGTCCAGTTATCTGGGTCGGCATAGGCGGCGTCGCGAAACTTACCGAACTCTGCATCGGCGCTTGCTCTGGTTGGGCGGCCGCTCGGGCGCAATTCATATTCGAAGTGCGGCCACTGCCCCGATTGCTCGAGCTTCTTGGCGAGCTTTTCGACCTTCAGTCCGAATCTGAGTTCGGCGACGATTGCCCAAATCGCCAACACCGGAAAGATCATCAGCAGCCCGCCGAGCAAAGCCGGCAGTAGTGAACCAGAACCGATGAGAATAATCGCGGTGTTACCGAGCAGGGCCACGTACATGATCACAAGGGCGCTTGTGACTATTGCGCCAATCTTTGCGCCGGTCATTTGAATACGGCGTCTAGCCCAACGTGCAGACCCTGCGCCTTGGCTGCGAAGCGAATAGCTGCCAGAATGCCTGCCGAGTATGCGCTGACCGAAGAGGTTTCGTGGCTGATCGTGAGCAGCTCGCTGACTCCCCCGAAATGCACGTCTTGCTTTGCACTCACGCCTGCCAAACGAAGGCTGTGAACGGGGATGCCTGCGACAAGCTGCCCGCGGGCATCCTGGTCGGCGGCTGGAGCGGTCACGGGGGTAGTTCGGTTTGCTGCAATCAGCTCTGCGGTGCGAACGGCCGTGCCCGAAGGTGAGTCAAGTTTGCCGGCTTGGTGGGTCTCGACGATCTCGATGCTGTCGAAAAACTTGCCAGCTTCGGCGGCGAAACGAGTGGCCAGCATTGAGCCAACCGAAAAGTTTGGAATGACCACAACCGCGGCCTGACCGATATCGCTGAGTTCTGCGAGTTTGGCAGCACTCCAGCCACTGGTGCCGACCACGATCTTTTGGCCGGCTGCGATGGCCTTGGCTACAACCTGTTGGCTCACTTCGAGTCGAGTCACGTCAAAAATGACCTCTGCGCCATCGCTCAGCGAGGCGTCGCTTCGACTGTCAAGCGCAGAATGCAGCTCAAGGTCGTTGGCGGCGTCGATTAGTTCGAGCGCCAACCTGCCCATGCGCCCGGTTGCGCCGACTACAGATACCTTGATTGCCATTGCTCTAGATTAGACCAGCCCGGCGAAGGTGTCTTCGGTTAGGTCACCGACTGCAACAATGTTCATCGCGCGGCCGGCGATATCGGCAGCCAAGTCTCGAACGTCTGCAACCGTTACCTCGCGGAATCGACGCAAAGCCTCATCGAGCGGAACGAATTCACCCGTGGAGAGCTCGGTTCCCGAAAGTCGGCTCATGCGAGCCTGGGTGCTCTCGAATTTCAATGCGAGGCCACCAGACACGTTGCCAAAGGCAAGTTCGAGTTCGGCTGCCGTGATTCCATCGGTGGCGACTTTTTGTAGTTCGGCGAGCATAAGTTCGGCAACTTCGCGGGCCTTCGCGGGCGAGCATCCGGCATAAAGACCGAACACGCCAGCGTCTGAGTAGCCCTGGTTGAAAGAGTAGGTTGAGTAGGCAAGCCCGCGCTTTTCGCGGATTTCTTGGAACAGACGCGATGACATTCCGCCACCGAGCACGGTGTTCAAAACTGCCATGGCATAGCGGCGGTAGTCGTTGCCGACAATGCCCTCGGTGCCAATCAGGATGTTTGCCTGCGAATTTTCTTCGTGGATGACTCGAAGCGAGCCCATCGGAACGATGTCGGCCGACGCCAGCGAGCGGCGTTCGCGCGGCGAAGCCTTGACGCTGAGATCCCAGCCCGCCGACCCAAAACCGGCTTCGGTCAGCTCGATGATTTTTTCGTGCTCGAGTTTGCCGGCAACCGCGATGACAATGTCTTGCGGGCGGTAGTGAGCCTTGTAGTGCTCCCAAACGGCATCGCGAGTGACGTTGGTTATGGTTTCGTTGGTGCCGCCGATTGGGCGACCGAGTTCGTGTTCGCCGAGAACCTGCTCGAAGAAGGCCTCGTGAGCCACGTCTTGTGGGTCATCCTCGTTCATGGCGAGCTCTTCAAGAATCACGGTGCGTTCGTTATTGAACTCGTGTTCGTCTAGCACCGAAGAAGTGAGCATGTCGGCGATGACGTCGATGGCCAGCGGCACGGCAGATTCTTGCACCCTGGCGTAATAAGACGTGTGCTCTTTCCCAGTTGAGGCATTCGAAGACCCGCCAACCGAGTCAAATGCGATGGCGATGTCTAGCGCGGAGCGCTTTGCGGTGCCCTTGAACAATAGGTGTTCGAGAAAGTGAGTCGAGCCAAAGTGACCGTTGGTTTCATCGCGGCTACCGACACCTACCGAGAACGACACCGAAGCGCTTTGCACGCCCGGTACCGCCTCGGTTAAAACACGAACACCGCTTGGGAGGACAGTGCGACGAATCACACTGCCGTCCGAAGCGGTGAACGAGAGTTCGTTTTGGTCTAGCGGAAAGATAACTTCAGTCATGTTTTGCTAAACCTAAACGAGCGTTGCTTATTCTTCGTCTGAGTCGTTTGACTCGTTCGAAGCGCCTTCTTCACCTTCGACAACTGGGGCTAGCGATAGCTTGCCGCGGTCATCGATCTTGGTGATTTCGACCTGAATCTTCTGGCCAACCGAGAGAACGTCTTCAACGTTCTCAACGCGCTTGCCGCCCGAGATCTTCTTCAGTTCTGAAACGTGCAACAGACCATCCTTGCCAGGAACCAGCGAAATGAAGGCACCGAAGGTGGCTAGTTTCACTACGGTTCCAAGGAAGCGCTCGCCAATCTCAGGTACGTGAGGGTTGGCGATTGCGTTGATGGCAGCCTTGGCAGCTTCAGCCGAAGGGCCGTCGGTAGCACCGATGTAAACGGTTCCGTCGTCTTCGATCGAGATGTCAGCGCCGGTGTCTTCTTGAATCTGGTTGATCATCTTGCCCTTAGGGCCAATGACCTCACCAATCTTGTCGACAGGAATCTTGACGGCGATAACGCGAGGAGCAGTCGGAGCCATTTCGTCTGGCTCGTTGATTGCCTGAGTCATGACCGAGAGAATGCGAAGACGTGCGTCGCGAGCCTGGGTCAGTGCGCCGGCTAGAACCTCTGATGGAATTCCATCGAGCTTGGTGTCTAGCTGAATCGCGGTGATGAACTCTGGAGTTCCGGCAACCTTGAAGTCCATGTCACCAAGAGCGTCTTCGGCACCGAGAATGTCGGTTAGAGCCGCATACTCGGTCTTTCCGTCGACGGTGTCAGAGATCAGACCCATTGCGATACCAGCAACCGGAGCGCGCAGTGGCACACCAGCGTTTAGTAGCGACAGGGTGGATGCGCAGACAGAACCCATCGAGGTTGAACCGTTTGAGCCAAGAGCCTCAGAAACCTGGCGAATGGCATACGGGAACTCGTCACGAGCAGGTAGCACTGGAACCAGTGCGCGCTCGGCAAGAGCACCGTGACCGATTTCGCGACGCTTAGGGGTGCCAACACGACCAACTTCACCAGTTGAGTAAGGAGGGAAGTTGTAGTTGTGCATGTAGCGCTTGCTGGTCTCAGGGCTTAGGGAGTCAATCTGCTGCTCCATCTTGAGCATGTTCAGAGTGGTGACACCAAGAATCTGGGTCTCTCCGCGCTGGAAGATAGCCGAACCGTGCACGCGTGGAAGAACCGAAACCTCGGCGTCCAGCGGGCGAATGTCGCTTAGGCCGCGACCATCGATACGAATCTTCTCTTTTAGCACGCGGGTGCGAACTACCTTCTTGGTAACCGACTTGTACGCAGCCGAAATCTGGCTGTGCAGTGACTCGTCAAGCTTGGCAACTAGCTGCTCTTTGACCGAAGCCTTGAGTGCGTCGTCGGCGTCTTGGCGGGCCTGCTTGTCGGCGATTAGGTAGATGCGACCGAGCTCTGCTTCTGCCAACTCTGCAACCGCGGCGAAAACCTCGTCGCTGTATGGCGGGAACAGTGGGTACTCGGTGAGTGGCTTAGCCGACTTAGCGGCAAGGCGGCTCTGAGCTTCGCAAAGTTCTTTGATGAATGGCTTTGCGGCCTCTAGGCCCTGGGCCACGATTTCTTCGGTTGGAGCCTGAGCGCCCTCGTGCTTGATTAGGTTCCAAGCTGCGTCGGTAGCCTCTGCCTCAACCATCATGATTGCGACGTCTTCTTTACCGTTCTCGACAACTACGCGACCAGCAACGACCATGTCGAACACTGCGCGAACTAGCTGAGAGTGCTTAGGGAATGCAACCCACTGACCGTCGATCAATGCAACGCGAACGCCACCAACCGGGCCAGAGAATGGTAGACCGGCAAGCTGGGTTGAGATCGAAGCTGCGTTAATGGCAACAACGTCGTATAGCTCGTCTGGGTGAATCGCCATAACGGTGACGACTACCTGAATTTCGTTACGCAGACCATCTTCGAACGAAGGGCGTAGTGGGCGGTCGATTAGACGACAGGCCAAGATTGCTTCGGTTGATGGGCGGCCTTCACGACGGAAGAACGATCCTGGAATGCGACCAGCTGCATACATCTTCTCTTCGACATCGATGGTCAATGGGAAGAAGTCAAACTGATCTTTTGGCTGCTTGCTCGCGGTGGTTGCCGAGAACAGCATGGTTTCGCCATCGATGTAGACGGCGGCGGCACCCTGTGCCTGCTGGGCTAGACGCCCGGTTTCGAAACGGATGACACGCTTACCGTGCTTGCCGTTGTCGATGATGGCGTACTCAACTTGAGTGCCATCCATTGCTTCGTAATTGTCTGGACCTACCATGGTCCCTCCTCTTTATTCTTCGATGCGCGCAAAAGCAAAACGCCTAGAATGCGCGCGTGTGCGTATGAGGTGAATAAACGGGCCCACATCGGAGAGGGCTGCCCTGGTCTGCAGTTGAAAACCTTGGATTGATTCCAAGACTCACGACCGAAGACCAGCAAACTCGCTTCATCGCTCAGGCTCAAGGCTAGCAGAGGGTGCCGACAAAGGCTAGGAACCGTAGGAAAAGAAAATCGCCCCAACCGACGGATCGATTGAGGCGACTTTTCGAAAAAGACCTTAGCGGCGCAGACCTAGACGCTCGATGAGCGCACGGTAGCGGGCGATGTCAACGTT
The DNA here is from genome assembly GCA_903935175.1 of uncultured Micrococcales bacterium. Lineage (GTDB taxonomy): Bacteria > Actinomycetota > Actinomycetes > Actinomycetales > Microbacteriaceae > Rhodoluna. The sequence continues at coordinate 42,406 of CAIZQQ010000223.1, read as the reverse complement.
CTGCAGGTAACCAAGAAGGCGACGACGCTGACCAACAAGAAGAAGCAGGCCACGACGGCTGTGGTGGTCGTGCTTGTGCTCTTTGAGGTGTTCAGTGAGGTCTTTGATTCGCTGAGTCAGAACTGCAATCTGAACTTCAGGAGACCCGGTGTCGCCAGGGTGGGTTGCGAACTCGTTGATAATTGCGGTCTTAACCGATGCTTCTAGTGCCATAACGGGCCTCTCATTCTCTCGCTGCGCGGCGCTTGCAGCAGTATTGCTCAAGCTCTATTTATCCGCGGCCGATACACGGCAACTTCACAAGCATAGCGAAAAACGCGCGATCCCGCCAGAGCAACTAGAAATCAGCGGATGTTCTAACCGGCGATTGTGAAAGGAGCCACCTGCGGCTTGTTGTGACGGTTGCCCGCCTCGACCGAGCGCGTAGGCAAGACATAGATGACTATGTTGAAAACAAAAGTTCCCAAACCAACTAGCAACAGCGCGATGAACGACGGAAGCACGTTGCTCGCCACCAGCATGTAGGCGAAGTCACCGGCCGCGGTGGAGCTTGGGTCGGCGATTGAAATGAGCCATGCCTCAAGCGCAGCTGGGTCAAGCAGCGAAGACATGTTTTCGAAAATGAAAGTAATCAGGGCAATCATGAACCACATGAGCACGATAAAGGTTGCAACCTGGGGTATCGAGTACCACCAAGCGCTGAAACCGGCGTCGTGAAAACGTCTAACGGCTACAGCCAGACCAGGAAGCAACAGCGCAAGGGATCCGAGGGTGTTCACCAGAGTGAACGCCTGCATGTCGAGCGCCAACCCGATTGCGCTGTCGACGATGGACGTGCCAAGTGAGACGAGGACTGTGAAGAGGGTCCAGTACCAAAACTCTGAGCGAGAAGCTACTCCACGAAAGTTTGCGTAGTTTTGAAAACCATTTTTGATTGCTTCACCGAACTGCACGAGGCGTCCCCTTACTCTTTTTGAATACGTTTCGAGCAATTGCCCGCTAAACCAAAGTCTAGAGAATGCTATTGGGCTAGAGGTCCAACCGAAGGCGAATTTTGTCGAGGTCGCGATTGATCTCAGCAACCAGCGACTCGACTCCATCGAATTTTGCCGACGGCCGAACGAAATCTACATACTCGAGCGTCACCAACTTGTCGTATAAATCGACGTCATCGCGGTCGAGAATGTGAGCTTCGATCAAACGGGGCACGGCCTGGAAAGTCTCGTTGATACCTACCGACAAAGCTGCAGGATAGCGCTCGGTGCCGACGTAGAGCCAGCCCGCATAGACGCCGTCTAGCGGAAGGTAGCCTTCGGCAGAACGCTCCATATTGGCAGTTGGAAAACCGATCTGGCGACCAATCTTGAGACCGTGTTCGATGTGGCCCATGGTGGTGTGGTTGCGACCGAGCATTTCGCTTGCCAAAACGACGTCACCAGCATCCAAGGCGTTTCGAACCAGCGTGGTTGAAACCACTGCACCATCGAGCAATACCGGGGCAACTTCACGCACGGTGAAACCGTGTTTCGAGCCAAGCTCACGCAGTGTCTCCACGGTGCCCGCTCCCCCCGACCCAAACTTGAAGCCTTGACCAACGATTACCGCCTTGGCTTTTAGTGCGTCTACCAAATAGCGGGTCACAAAGGCTTCGGCCGAAAGTGCGGCGAGTTCGGCATCGAATTCGAGCGAAAGCACACCCTCGACACCTGCCTCTTCGAGCAGGTAAGCCCTTTGATTCGGTCCGATGACCGGTAGCGGCACGTTTTCGGGGCTAAGCACCGAGTTTGGGTGGTTGGCGAAACTGAGCACCACTGGGGCAAGCATGGCGTCTTCGGCAACATCGAGCAATTCGGCCAATAAGGCCTGATGCCCGAGGTGAATGGCATCAAACTTGCCGATGGTCACGGCGGTTTCGACTAGATCGGCCGGAATATCACTTACTTTGAGCCAGGTGTTCATTTCTGCCTCCGTGCTAGCCAGATGAGGCCCAAAATCGGCAGAACCAGTGGCAAGAAGCCGTAACCGATGCCGAATCCGCTCCAAACCGAAGGATGGTTGAACAGGCTCGGAAGGGTGAACGAGGCGATGCCAACGGCAATCACGCCAAAGAGTTCAAACCAAACCGTGAAGCGAGCGATTTTGGCCCACTTGTCGCCCGTTTTGGTGAGGGCGACTGTGACGAGGATGTACGTGAGCGCACTGACTAGAGACAGCGTGTAGGCAACCGGCGCTTCATCGAACTCTCGAAACAGCTGATAGCTAGCCCGAGCGGTGGCCGACAGTGCGAAAACCGCATAAACCGCGATAAGCAGGCGGCCGACACCTAGGCCAGGTTTTTCAGACATGGCTCAAGCCTAGAAGATTGTGAAAGTGGTTCAAGCCAGCCCCCAGATTTGGGCCATTCGAGCCGCCATAATCGCCACGGTTAGCCCGGATACAGCAAGCACCAGTGTCGAAAAACGATTGCGTTCAGCCAGTGCCCAAACCACTGCTCCGGCCGGAACCATCATGGCCACCAAGACATAGCCGAAAAACTCGACCACATCGCCTTTGCTCTGCGCGCCCATGAATAAAAGAACGATCGTGGCGATTAGCTGAACCACCAGAGCCACCTCGGTCAGCACAGCCGAACCCATGGTTAGCAGAGACGGTTTGCGTCCGAACATCCCCGCAATAAGGCACACGGATGCGCTGCCGAACGATACCGCAAGAAGCGAGTAATACAGCCAATCAACCATTTGGCACCTCGGCGAAAACCACTAGTGACTTGAGAGTTGAGCCAGCTTTGGTGAGCATGGCGATGAGCTCGCCGGTTGGTGCGAAGGCTGCAATCACACGATCTTTAGCAGTTGCATTTTCGGCGATAACGCCCACTTCGATTCGCTTGCCGTGGCGAAGGTCGACAACCTCGTCGGCCGAAAGCTCACGCACATCAAAGGCTTCTCTTGCAGCATCGGCGATTGGCAAAAGCTCTACCTCGCCCTTTTTCAGGTCGGCAAGTGCCTGTGAATCGGTCACCTGGTAAGCACCGACGCGGGTTCGGCGCAGTGCGGTTAGGTGGCCGCCAACTTCGAGCGCAACGCCAAGGTCGCGGGCCAGTGCGCGGATGTACGTGCCAGACGAACAGTCAATGATGACGTCGAGGTCGATGAAGTGCTGGTCGCCAACCGTTTCGCGACGCATTTCGCCTAGAACCTCGAATCTTGCGATGGTTACCGGGCGAGCGGCGAGCTTCACCTCGTCACCCCCGCGAACTTTGGCATAGGCTCGTTCGCCATCGACCTTGATGGCACTCACAGAAGACGGCACTTGCATGATTTCGCCGGTCAGTGGGCGGATGGCGTTGGTGATGTCGAGCTCGGTGAGAGCATCCACGTCGCCACTGGAGGCGACGCTCAAGTACTCGCTCTCGCGGTCGTCTGTGATGGTAGAAGCGCCGAGCCTAATCGTTGCGATGTAGGTTTTGTCTTCGCCGACCAAAAAAGTAAGCAACTTGGTGGCGCTGTTCACGCCGATTACGAGAAGGCCGGTGGCCATCGGGTCTAGCGTGCCTGCGTGGCCAATCTTGCGGGTGCCAACAATACCTCGAAGTTTTGCAACCACATCGTGGCTGGTGAACCCCTCTGGCTTGTCAACCAGAAGAAGGCCGCTGGCGGTGGTCAAGATTTACTCTTCGTCGTCGGTTTTTGGTTCGCGGTAAGGGTTTTCTTCGCCAGCGTACTTAGCCTCGGCCGCAAGGCGTGCAACTTCGGCGTCACGCGCCTTCGCCTCGGCCAGAAGAGCAGCCAGGCTAGCAGCCGTGGCTGGCACCTCGTCGATTACAAACTCAAGGGTTGGTGTGACGCGAATCTGCAGGTGTCGACCCACTTCACCGCGAATTCGGCCGGTGTTGCGAGCCATGATTTCGATGGTCGTATTGACCTCATCGGTCGAGCCGTAGACGGTGTAGAAGACGGTCGCATGCGCCAGGTCGGGCGTGACTCGAACGTCGGTAATCGTCACCATACCGAGATCTGGGTTTTTGATAACCCGATCAAGCGATTCGGCGATGAGAACCTTGATTCGTTCGGCCAGCCTCCTGGCGCGTGCAACATCTGCCATAACTAAACCCTTGGCTTCTCGCGCATCTCGAAGGTTTCGATGACGTCATCAATCTGGATGTCGTTGAAACCTGCGAGTCCGATACCACACTCGTAGTCGGTCTTGACTTCGGTTGCGTCATCCTTGAAGCGCTTGAGCGACTCGATTTTGACGTTGTCGACAATAACTTCTCCGCCACGCAAAACTCGAGCAAGCGAGTTGCGCTTGATCGAACCGCTGCGAACGTAAGAACCAGCGATGGTTCCAACCTTCGAAGATTTGAAGATGTCGCGAACTTCGGCGGTGCCGAGCTGAACTTCTTCGTACTCTGGCTTGAGCATGCCCTTGAGAGCCTGCTCGATGTCGTCAAGAGCCGAGTAGATGACCGAGTAGTGACGAATGTCGACACCCTCACGGTCGGCGCGCTCTTTTGCCTTGTTGTCAGGGCGAACGTTGAAGCCGATGATGATGGCGTTGTCAACGGTTGCTAGGTTGACGTCAGACTCGGTAATGGCACCAACACCGCGGTGGATGATGCGCAACTGCACACTGTCATCGACCTCGATTTTGAGCAACGAGTCTTCGAGAGCTTCAACAGCACCCGATACGTCACCCTTGATGACCAAGTTGAGTGACTCAACCTTGCCCTCTTCGAGCGCCTTGGTGAAGTCTTCGAGGCTAACGCGCTTGCGAGTCTTAGCAAGCAGGGCGTTGCGGTCGGCAGCTTCGCGCTTCTCGGCAATCTGGCGAGCCTGACGCTCGTCGTCGGTGACCACGAAGGTGTCACCGGCGCGAGGAACAGACTGTAGACCAAGAACCTGAACCGGACGCGATGGTCCAGCTGACTGAACGGAGTTGCCGTCTTCGTCAAACATGGCACGCACACGACCGTGAGCAGCACCCGCAACGATCGAGTCTCCAACCTCTAGGGTTCCAGACTGAATCAGAACGGTTGCAACCGAACCGCGGCCCTTGTCGAGGTTTGCCTCGATGGCAACACCACGAGCATCCTTGTTCGGGTTTGCTCGCATGTCTAGAGCGGCGTCTGCAGTTAGCAGCACAGCATCTAGCAATTCTGGGATGCCCTTGCCGGTCAGTGCCGAAACGTCGACGAACATGACATCGCCACCGTATTCTTCAGCAACGAGGTTGAACTCGGTGAGCTGCTGGCGAATCTTGGCAGGGTTTGCGCCCTCTTTATCGGTCTTGTTCACTGCAACAACAATCGGAACTCCAGCCGACTGAGCGTGGTTCAACGCTTCGATCGTCTGAGGCATGACGCCATCGTCGGCTGCAACAACCAGAATCGCAAGGTCGGTGACCTGAGCACCACGTGCACGCATGGCGGTGAACGCCTCGTGACCCGGGGTGTCGATAAACGTGATTGCGCGGTTGACACCCTCGTGCTCAACGTGTACCTGGTAGGCACCGATGTGCTGGGTGATTCCACCGGCTTCGCCAGCGATGACGTTGGCGTTACGAATGGTGTCGAGCAAGCGGGTTTTACCGTGGTCGACGTGACCCATAACGGTGACAACAGGTGGGCGAGCTTCGAGCTCGTCTTCTTCGTCTTCGTAGTCGGCCGAGATGTCGAGACCGAAGCCTTCGAATAGCTCGCGCTCTTCGTCTTCTGGCGAAACAACTTCGATCTTGTAGCCGAGCTCAACACCGAGAATCTGGAAGGTGTCTTCGTCTAGCGATGCAGTTGCGGTAGCCATCTGACCGAGGTGGAACAGAACGGTGATTAGCTGACCGGCGTTGGCATCAATCTTGTCGGCAAAATCTTGGATGCTCGCGCCGCGGCGCAGGCGAATGACCGTGCTGCCGTCGCCACGTGGAACTACCGCTCCACCTAGGCTCGGCGCGGTTCTTTGTTCGAATTCCTCGCGTTTTGCGCGCTTGGATTTGCGGGCCTTTGAGTTTCCGCGCGGGCCACCCTTACCGAATGCACCCGAGGTTCCACCACCGACACCGCGTCCGCGACCGGCACCTGGGCCACCGCCTGGGCGAGGTGCACTGAAACCAGTGCCTGCTCCGGCACCTGCACCAGCGCCGCCGCCGAAGCCTGGGCGTTGACCGCCAAAGCCAGCACCAGCTGGGCGACCAGCGCCACCTGGACGACCTGGACCACCGGCACCAGCCGGACGACCTGGACCACCGGCACCAGCCGGACGACCTGGACCACCGGCACCAGCCGGACGACCAGCACCAGCTGGGCGAGGAGCGCCTGGGCGACCCATGCCCTGTGATGAAGAGAATGGGTTGTTTCCCGGGCGTGCAACCGGGCGTGGAATGCCCATGCCCTGGGCTGAAGCGAATGGGTTGTTACCTGGGCGTGGAATGCCCGAGGTAGAAGACGGAGCGGCTGGAGCGGTAGGTGCTGCCGGAGCGCCGCCTTCTGGCTTGGTGTCTTTTTTGACTTCAGCTGCTGGAGCCTGCGCAGCCGGGGCGGCTGGCTCGTCCTTTGGCGCGGCCGGGGCGACCGGCGCTTCAACCTTTTCTGCTACTGGCTTTGCAGGAGCAGCCTTCGGTTCGTCCTTCGGCTTGGCGTTCGGAAACGCGTCGCGAAGTTTCTTTGCAACCGGTGGGGCAATTGTTGATGAACCACTCTTGACGTACTCGCCAAGTTGTTCCAGTTTGGCCAAAGCATCCTTGGTATCGATACCAAGCTCTTTGGCGATGTCATAAACGCGAAGCGCCATTAATTTCCTCTGTTCGGGGGCCTACCCCGAGCAGGGCAGGCCGTTAAAGCTGTTGGGCTCTCATTTCGAGCTACTCATTTGTTGCCAACATCGTTTCTGCCTGTTCTATGAATGTGATCAGACCCGTCGCATCTAACTGAACCGAAACTCGAAAGGCTCGGGCAAAAGCTCGGCGCTCTATCGCGGTTTTTGTGCAGTTTGAACTCGGATGCACCCACGCGCCTCTGCCTAACAAAACACCTTGCGGGTCTGGTTCGATTCGAAAATCGACACAAACAACTCGAAGGAGTTCGGTTTGGGAAGCACGTTGGCGACAACCAACGCAGGTTCTAACAGGTTTCATTCTAGCCCTTCGCGTTCGTTTGGGCTAGAACTACTCGCCGTCGAGAATGCTCTCGGGCTGAATGTCGATCTTGGCACCGGTTAGATCGGCAGCCAATCGCACATTCTGACCCTCTTTGCCGATGGCAAGAGAGAACTGGTAGTCGGGCACTAAAGCACGAACGTGAGGTCGACCATCCACGTCTGATGGAATCACGTATGCGCTCGAAACCTTGGCTGGAGACAAAGCCTGGGCCACAAACTTGGCGACGTCTTCGTTCCAGTCGACGATGTCGATCTTTTCTTCGTTCAACTCTGCCGATACCGCACGAACACGCTGACCGAGCGGGCCGATGCACGAACCCTTGGCATTTACGCCAGACTCAGTGGCTCGAACGGCAAGCTTGGTGCGGTGACCGGCTTCACGGGCAACCTGCATGATTTCGACAACGCCGCTGGCGATTTCTGGAACCTCGAGGGCGAAAAGCTTGCGAACCAACATCTTGTGGCGACGCGAAACGGTGATCATTGGGCCGCCTCGATTGCCTTTTTCAACCTTGGTGATGTAGACGCGAATCTTCTTGCCGTGGCTGTAGTCTTCGCCAGGAACCTGCTCTTCAGCTGGCAACTGGGCCTCAAGTGGGCCAAGGTCGATTGCAATCATGTGCGGGCGTGTGCCCTGTTGAATGGTGCCCATAACGATATCGCCAACTTTGCCGGCAAACTCCCCCATCAAACCCTCGTCAGCGATGGCGCGGAGTCTGGTGGTGATTACCTGTTTTGCCGAATAAGCGGCGATTCGACCGAAGTTTTCTGGGGTTACATCGATTTCTTCATCGGCGATGGTGCCGTCTTCGGCTATCGGGCGGTCGTAAATCGTGACCTGGCCGGTCTTGCGGTCTAGTTGGGCACGAGTGGTGACCGGGCTGTCGCGCTTCGGGATTACGCCCACGGTCTTTTGGTAGGCGGCAAGAATTGCACCTTCGATGATCTCGACGAGTTCACCGAACGGAATCTCTTTTTCGCTTTCAAGGGCCTTTAGAACTCTCAAATCGATGTCCATGAAGACGCCTCCTCGGCCACTAGTTAGTTTTTAATTGAGCGAAACCTGATGGTTAGCCAAGTTCTGCTAGAGCCGATTCTACCTTGACCGAGCGGCGTTCGCCTGTGCGGCGGTTCCACAGGTCAACTTCACCGGTTTCAAGGCCCTTACCGACGATGACAATCTGCGGAACACCGATAAGTTCGGCATCGCCAAACTTGACGCCAGGGCTCACCTTGGCACGGTCATCCAAGATCACCGACTTGCCTGCTGCCTCGAACTCGGCAGCCAACTTCTCGGCTGCTTCATAAACGGCTTCGTCTTTGCCGGCGGCGACAACGTATACATCGGCTGGCGAAACTGCGGCCGGCCAAATGATGCCCTTGTCGTCGTGGTTCGCCTCGGCGAGCACGGCAACTAGACGGGTAACGCCGATTCCATAAGACCCCATGGTTACGGTCACGAGCTTGCCGTTTTCGTCGAGAACCTTGAGGTCTAGCGCCTCGGCGTACTTGCGACCGAGCTGAAAGACGTGTCCGATTTCGATGCCGCGAGCCAGTTCGAGCGGCCCCGAACCATCTGGAGCCTGGTCGCCAGCGCGAACCTCGGCGATGTCGGCAGTGCCGTCGGCGTCGAAGTCACGACCTTTGACGAGGTCGAAAACGTGCTTTTCGCTGACGTTAGCGCCGGTAATCCAGGCGGTGCCGTCGACCACGCGAGGGTCTAGCAGGTAGCGAATGCCTGTCGATGACTTTGAGCCGAGCACTGCCTGGCCGTCTTTGACTGGGCCGATGTAGCCCTTGACCAGGCCAGGATTGGCGGCGAAGTCGGCTTCGGTTGCCTGTTCGACATCGTTCGGGGCGAAGGCAACTTCGGCGCGCTTGGCGTCGACCTCACGGTCGCCAGGCAGACCAACTACAACCAGCGAGCGCTTGCCCTCTGGCGAGATGAGTGCCAAAACCACGTTCTTCAGGGTGTCGGCGGCGGTCCACTCGCGACCATCCCCGCGCTTAACCGAGGCGTTGGCAAGGTCAACCAGGGTAGCGATGGTCGGCGTGTTTGGTGAGTCGTGAACTACCGCAGCCGGCAATCCTTCGGTCGGCAGGGCCGCCGGGGTGGGGGTCTTGACCGCTTCGACGTTGGCCGCAAAACCGCCAGCAGAGCGAACGAAGGTGTCTTCACCAATCGGGCTCGGGCTCAAGAACTCCTCGGATGCGGAGCCACCCATGGCACCAGCATCCGCTTTCACGATCACATAGTCGACACCCAGTCGGGTGAAAATGCGCTCGTAGGCGTCGCGCTGGGCTTGGTAGGCCTTGGCCAGACCTTCGTCGGTGACATCAAACGAGTAAGCGTCTTTCATGACAAACTCGCGGCCACGAAGGAGACCGGCGCGAGGTCTAGCCTCGTCGCGGTACTTGTTTTGAATCTGATACAGCGCCAGTGGCAAGTCTTTGTATGACGAGTAGAGGTCTTTCACCAGAAGGGTGAACATCTCTTCGTGTGTTGGGGCTAGAAGGTAATCGGCCTTCTTGCGGTCTTGGAGCCTAAACAGGTTGTCGCCGTACTCGGTCCAGCGACCGGTTGTCTCAAACGGTTCGCGTGGTAAAAGTGCCGGAAAGAAAACTTCTTGTGCGCCGGCGTTCGCCATTTCTTCGCGCACGACCTGCTCGATTTTTGCCTTTACGGCCAGCCCTAGCGGCAGCCAGGTGTAAACACCGGGGGCTGCGCGACGAATGTATCCGGCGCGAAGCAGCAGTTTGTGGCTGGCGACTTCGGCCTCAGCTGGATCTTCTCTGAGGGTTCGCAAAAACAGCGATGACAGGCGAATAGGCATAACGCCTAGGTTAGCAGCGAAGCGGTTTACTTCTCGGCTACTAGAACCTGTGGGCTACCAACTAGTGTTGGGTCCATTTCGGCTGCGAGGCGGTTTGCTTCTTCGATAAGCGTGGCAACAATCTCGCTCTCGGGAACGGTCTTGATGACCTCACCCTTGACGAAAATCTGACCCTTGCCGTTACCGGATGCAACACCTAGGTCAGCCTCTCGAGCTTCACCCGGACCGTTCACAACGCAACCCATTACGGCTACGCGAAGCGGCACGGTTAGCTTCTCTAGCCCCTTGGTTACGTCGTTGGCTAGCGTGTAAACGTCTACCTGAGCGCGACCACATGATGGGCAAGAAACGATTTCGAGTTTGCGAGGTCGCAGGTTGAGCGACTCAAGAATCTGCGAACCAACCTTGATTTCTTCAACCGGCGGTGCCGAAAGCGAAACGCGGATGGTGTCACCGATGCCCTTGGCAAGAAGCGCGCCGAAGGCAACCGAAGACTTGATGGTTCCCTGAAAAGCAGGGCCGGCCTCGGTAACACCGAGGTGAAGTGGCCAGTCGCCGCGTTCGGCCAGCATTTCGTAGGCCTTGATCATTACGACCGGGTCGTTGTGCTTTACCGAAATCTTGAAGTCGTGAAAGTCGTGTTCTTCGAACAGCGAGGCCTCCCACACGGCGGATTCAACCAGTGCTTCTGGTGTTGCCTTGCCGTATTTCTGAAGCAGACGTGGGTCGAGTGAGCCGGCGTTTACACCGATTCGAATCGAAACGCCCGCCTCTTTAGCCGCCTTCGCGATTGGGCCAACCTGGTCGTCGAACTGGCGAATGTTGCCGGGGTTTACGCGAACCGCGCCGCAACCGGCGTCGATAGCTTGAAAAACATACTTCGGCTGAAAGTGAATGTCGGCGATTACCGGAATCTGAGACTTTCGAGCAATCAGGTGCAAACGGTCGGCGTCGTCTTGGCTTGGCACGGCAACACGCACAATGTCGCAACCGGATGCGGTCAACTCGGCGATCTGCTGAAGCGTGGCGTTCACATCTGTGGTCTGAGTGGTGCACATCGACTGCACCGAGATCGGGGCATCACCACCAACGGCAACCTTGCCCACCATGATTTGTCGCGTCTTACGGCGAGGTGCAACGGTCGGCGGTGGGCCTTTAGGGAGTCCCAGATTTATAGCAGCCACTTGTTATTGCTCGCTTTCGGTCTAACTAACGCTTACAAGCATAAAAGCCGCGCGAATGTTCCTTAGCCAAGGCTCAGCGGATTAAGTATGTCGACAAGAATCATCGCCAGACCAGCAAACAGCAGAAGAAGGAACATTACGTTCGCGACGGGAGCCAGCAAAGCCGTGTCGGCATAGCCAGGGTCTGGTTTGCCAAGCACTCGGTAAAGACCTCGCTTGAGGTATTCATAGACACCGCCGGCAATGTGCCCTCCGTCGAGCGGTGGCAGCGGAATCATGTTGAAGGCGAACAGTGCCAGGTTGAGTGAACCGAGCAGCATCAGGTTGCTGAATGCGCGATCGGCGAAGTCGGAGTTTTCGTCGGCTGTAACTGTGCCAGCAAACTGCGTGATTCCGAGGATTGACACTGCCGAATTCGGCGAGCGCTCTGACCCTGTGACTAGCCCAGCTACCGAATCGTAAACCTGAACAGGAAACTGGACTATGAACCCGAGAGTGTCGGTGGTCATCTGACCGGCCGCGGCAAACGAACCACCGATTGACAGCGGTGCACGCTCAACTGCGTAGCGCACACCAACGAAGGCACGCTCTTTGAGAAGCGGCTGGCCCGATGAATCGACGGCAAGTTTTCCACTGGCATCGGCGTATGGTAGCTCGGCCAGGCCCGCCTTGAGAGTGAGCTCAACCTCTTTGCCATTGCGCACAACAACCACTTGGTGAGCCACGTCTGGAGCCTGAACGACCGCGGTGAAAGGGTCAGATTGATAGTTGATTGCAACCCCGTCTACCGACTTAACGACATCGTTCGATTCGAGGCCGGCTAGCTTTGACGGCGTTGGCAGAGAATTGGCGTTGCACACCGCGTTGGAATCGACCATCTGATCGACGCACTGAACCACTTCGTCGATTTTGGCCACTCGCGCGTTTGGCCCAATTCCGGATAGTGCGATTGAGATAAGTACTAGCCCCAGCAACAGGTTGACGAGCGGGCCGCCGGCCATCACGATGATGCGCTTATACGCCGGCAGTTGATAGAGCATGCGACCTTCGTCGCCGGGTTGAATGTGCTCACTGTGAGCTTGCCTCGCGGAACTGATTGCGTTCGAGAACCAGCGGCGTGAGTCATCCGTGCCCGGTTTTGCCGGTGGGTACATGCCGATCAGAGTTATGAAACCACCCAGCGGGATGAGCCTGATCGAGTATTCGGTTTCACCGAACTTTTTTGCGAACAGCCGAGGACCGAAACCTACCGCCCAGTGAGGAACCCTAACGCCGAAGAGTTTTGCGGGAATGAGGTGGCCAAATTCGTGCAAGCCAATCGAGAGTGCTAAACCAAACACCATGATTACGATTCCGAGAATGTAGAGCAGTGTTTCGTTCATGCTGCAAACCTAACTAGCGCTTCTGACAAAATGCTGGATGTTGCTAACAGGCGGTTGCAATCTGCGCGTCGGCACGGTCTCTTGCCCAAATCTCGGCCCGAAGCACCGAATCTAGGTTGAGCTCTGGCTCTGGTTCATGGGCTTCGACAATGCGTTCGATCAGGTCCACGATTTGGTTGAATCCGATTCTGCCATCGTGGAAAGCTTCGACAGCCTGCTCGTTGGCGGCGTTGTAGACGGCCGGATAGGTAAGGCCAGCCGAACCCACTTGACGGGCGAGACGTACGGCTCCGAAAACGCTCTCGTTCAACGGCTCGAAAGTCCAGGTGGCCGCTTGGGTCCAGTCGCATGCCGGGGCAACCGAGTCAAGGCGATCCGGCCAAGACATGCCGAGCGCAATCGGTAACTTCATGTTGGGCGGTGAGCACTGAGCCAAAACCGAGCCATCAACGAACTCAACCATCGAGTGAACCACCGACTGCGGGTGCACGGTCACATCAATTCGGTCAAATGGCACGTCGAACAGCAGGTGAGCTTCGATGAGTTCAAGACCTTTGTTCACCAGCGTCGCCGAATTGGTGGTGACCACTTTGCCCATCACCCAGGTTGGGTGCGCAAGGGCCTGAGCCGGAGTCACCGAGTCCAATTGCTCACGAGACCAGCCACGGAAAGGCCCACCAGAAGCGGTAAGAATGAGTTTTCGCACCTCGGCAGCGGTGCCACCCAGCAAACACTGGGCCAAAGCTGAGTGCTCTGAGTCGACCGGCACGATTTGACCTGGGCGCGCAGCATCCGTGACTAAACGACCGCCAACGATTAGAGACTCTTTGTTGGCCAAAGCCAGGGTTTTGCCGGTGGCGAGCGTGGCCAAAGTCGGTGCCAAGCCGATCGAGCCAGTGATGCCGTTGACCACCACGTCGGCCTCGGTGTTTTCGACCAACTCGGTTGCCGCCTGCGCCCCTAGAACCGCCTTGGATGCTTCGACCCCTAGCAGCTCAGCTTGCGCGTTCAACAACTCCGAGTTCGAACCTGCGGCTAGCCCGACCACCTTGAACAGGTCGGGGTTGGCTTGAATGACCTCAATGGCTTGGGTGCCGATTGAGCCGGTGGAACCGAGGATGATTACGCGACGCACCTAACCATCTTGCCATTGACCCGATGAACCACCAATCGAGCACGCGCCGCCTTTTCGAAACTCGCCAACCGTTCGCTTACTAACGAAAAGCGAGCGGGCGTAGGATGGAAACATGAGCGAGCAAACAGTGGCGCTAGAGCGCAAAATCGTAACCGCTATTCCAGGACCAAAGTCGCAAGAGCTGCACGCCAAGCGACTCAAAGAGGTTTCGCACGGTGTTGGTGCCGCGTTGCCGGTCTACATCGACCGAGCACACGGTGCAACCCTGATCGACGTCGACGGTAACCAGTTCACCGACCTCGGTTCGGGCATCGGTGTAGTCACAATCGGCCACACCAACGACGCGGTTGTCGCTGCCGTTCAAGAGCAGGTAGCCAAACTCACCCACACACTTTTCACCGTCACCCCGTACACCCCATACGTGGATGTCTGTGAACTACTGAACAAGTACACCCCGGGCAACTTCGAGAAGCGCTCGGCGCTGTTCAACTCGGGTGCCGAAGCGGTTGAAAATGCTGTGAAGTTTGCCCGCAAGTTCACCGGTCGCGGCGAAATCGCCGTATTTGACCACGGCTACCACGGCCGCACCAACCTCACCATGGCCATGAACTTCAAGGCCATGCCTTACAACTCGGGCTTCGGGCCGTTTGCACCTGGTGTGCACCACGTGCCGATGTCTTACCCGTTCCGCGACCCAGAGGGTATGACCGGCGAGCAGGCAGCGGCCCGCGCCATCACCTACATGGAAAAGCGCGTCGGAGCTTCGAACCTCGCGGCGATTGTCATTGAGCCGATTCAGGGTGAGGGTGGTTTCATCGTGCCAGCACCTGGCTTCTTGCGAACTCTCGGCATCTGGGCAAAAGCCAACGGCATCGTCATGGTTGCCGACGAGGTTCAGGCCGGTATTGCTAGAACCGGTAAGTGGTTTGCTTCGCACTACGAAGAAGGTTTCGAGCCAGACCTATTCACGATCGCCAAGGGTATTGCCGGCGGTATGCCTATCTCGGCAGTTACCGGTCGCGCGGAAATCATGGACTCATCGCACGCGGGTGGAATCGGCGGCACGTACGGTGGTAACCCGGTTGCTGCCGCAGCGGCGGTTGCAGTTCTAAAGCAGATCGAAGCTGGCGGCGTTCTAGAGCAGGCCATGCGCATCGAGTCGGTTCTGACCTCTCGCCTGGGCGCGATGAAGGCTAAATTCCCAGTCATCGGTGAAGTTCGCGGCCGCGGTGCAATGATCGCCATCGAGTTTGTTGAGCCTGGCACCCACAACCCAAACTCGAGTGCAGTCGACGCGCTGGTCAAGCACTGCCACCAAAATGGCGTGCTCGTGCTCAACGCTGGAACATACGCCAACGTGATTCGTTTCTTGCCTCCGCTTGTCATCAGCGACGAGCAACTGCACGACGCCTTGGATGTTCTAGAAGCCGGCCTCGCCAACCTCTAGTCGCCCCACCAAACCCCACAACAAAACTCAACTCAAGAATCAAGGGTGATTCCTTTGCCATACGCAGATCGCACCAAGCTAGCAGCACTGTTCGCTAAGGAGGTCGAGACCTTCAAGGCGAAGCATCCTGGCTCTTTCACTCGTCACCAAAAGGCACTCGGGCCGATGATGGGCGGCGTGCCGATGTCTTGGATGGCGAAGTGGCCTGGCGGATATCCGGTCTATGTCGCCCACGCCAAGGGTTCGCGCTTCACCGACGTCGACGGCATCGAATACGTCGACTTCTGTCTCGGTGACACGGGCGCAATGGTCGGGCACTCCCCCGACGCATCCGTCGCCGCGATCGCCAAACAGCTAGCCCAAGGCATTACATTCATGCTGCCAACCGATGACGCAACCGTTGCCGCCGCCACCCTCGCCGAGCGCTTTGGAGTGCCGAAGTGGCAGTTCACACTCACCGCAACCGACGCCAACCGCCACATTTTGCGCTACGCCCGTCACGTGACCGGTCGCTCGAAGATTTTGGTGCACGATTACTGCTACCACGGCACTGTTGACGAGACTTTTGCAAACCTTGACGACAACGGCAACACCGTCTCGCGTCAAAACAACATCGGCCCTCAGGTTGACCCAGCCGAGACCACCATCGTGGTTCCGTTCAACGACTTGGATGCTGCTGAGCGAGCATTCGCTACCGGAGACGTTGCCGCAGCCCTGATTGAGCCAGCCATGACCAACATCGGAATTGTTTTGCCAGAGCCTGGCTACCTCGAAGGGCTTCGCGAGCTGGCCACCAAGTACGGCGTCATCTTGATTCACGACGAAACCCACACGCTCTCTGAGGGAGTCGGTGGCATGACCGCGCGTCGCCACCTTCACCCCGATGCAGTTGTTTTGGGTAAGACCATTGGTGCGGGCATCCCAGCCGGCGCTTTTGGCATGAGTGAAGAACTCACCAAGCGAGTTTCAGACAGCATCCACCTCGAGCACATCGACGTTGGTGGTGTCGGCGGAACCCTCGCCGGAAACGCGCTCTCTATGGCCGCCGTAGCCGCCACGCTGACCCAGGTTCTGACCCCAGAGGCTTTCGAGCGTATGGAGGCGTTGTGCGACGTCTGGACCACAGACGTGCAGGCGATCATCGACGAATACAACGTGCCTTGGCAGGTGTCTCAGCTCGGATGTCGCTCTGAATACTCATTCCGCGAAACCGCGCCGCGCACCGGTCGCGAGGCCGCCGACGCAGACGACTTTGAACTTCAGCAGTTCTTGCACCTACACGCGCTGAACCGCGGCATTTTGATGACGCCATTCCACAACATGGCACTCATGTCGCCAGCGCACACGATCGAAGACGTGAAGCGTCACACCGAGCACTTCCGCGAAGCGGTTGTTGCTTTGTTTGCCTAAGGGGTTCTATTTGCCAGCTAGCAAGCGCTTTTGCTTGCGGGCTGAGTTGAGTTGCACCAGCACAACGGCGATGATTGCTACCAGGAACACGGCCGAACCAATCACGTTCGCCTCAGCAGGGATGCCCTTCGCAGCAGCGGTGTAGACAAACTTCGGGAAGGTGTCGACCGGGCCAGCGTTGAAGTTAGTGATGATGAAGTCATCGAACGACAGCGCGAAAGCTAGAAGTGCAGCCGACATGATGCCAGGGGTCAGTAGCGGCAAAGTTACCTTGCGGAAAACCTGGGCCGGGGTTGCATATAGGTCAGAGCCGGCTTCTTCGAGGGCTGGGTCGAGGCTGGCAACACGAGCCTTGACGGTGACCACCACAAATGACAGACAGAACATGACGTGGGCCACGATTACGGTGCCGAGACCCTTGGTTACACCCATGTTGAAAAACTGCGATGCCAAACCGGCACCGAGAACAATTTCGGGCGTAGCCATTGGCAAGAAGAGCAGCAGGCTAACTTGCGAGCGGGCCTTGAATTCGTAACGCACCAGCGCAATGGCAATCATGGTGCCGAGTATGGTGGCGAGCACCGTCGAAACAACGCCGATTAGCACCGATGTGCCGAACGCATCACACACACCTGGCTCGCCACAAACGTTTAGCCAGTTATTGAACGTGAATCCGCGCCAAGAAATGTTCGACTTGAAGCTGTCGTTGAACGAGAACACGAAGGTGTAGGCAATTGGAATAAGTAGATAAATAAAGGCCAACACGGTGTAGAGCGGCAGCGCCCACTTTCCGAGTGCAAATCTCACAGTAGGTCCTCCGTTCCACTTCGACGAACGTAGAACGTGACGAGCGCCAAGATGGCTGCCATCAAAAGCACCGAAAGCGCGGATGCACTCGGGTAGTCGTTGATTCTCAAGAAGTTTGCCTCGACCACGTTACCGATCATGGCCGTTTCAGAAGATCCCAAGAATTGGCTGCTCGCGTTTACGTAATCACCCGCAATCGGGATGAACGTCATGAGGGTTCCCGAGATGATGCCCGGCATCGACAGCGGCAACGTGACCCTTGCGAACACCTTGGCTGGGTTGGCGTACAGGTCGGAGCCAGCTTCAAGCAGGCGAATGTCTAAGCGCTCGAGCGATGTGTAGAGCGGCAGTGTCATGAACGGAATGAAGTTGTAGGTCAGTCCAAAAATGACCATGAAATCGGTGCCGACGAGGTACTGGTCAGGTGCTAAAACACCCCAGGACTGCAACGTGGTGACAATCAGCGATTCGTTGGCAAACATTTGCTTCCAGGCAAAGGTTCGAAGCAGGAAGGAGATGAAGAAAGGTGCGATCACCAAGGTGAGCATGAGGCCCTGAAGAATCGGCCAGCGACGTGCCTTTACGCCAATGAAGTAAGCCAGCGGATACGAAATGAGAAGGCCGAGGATGGTCGCCATGAGCGCGTAAAAGAAAGATCGAGCAATGTGCGGCCAATAGGTTTCAATGACCGTCCAGTAGTTGGCAATTTCAAAACCGTATGCGTATCGACCGATTTCGCCCGAACCGTCTGGCACCTCGAGCGAGGTCACGACGAGCGAAACCAATGGAGTGATGAAGAAAAGGCCTAGGTAGAGCATGCCCGGAATGAGCAATGCCATGGCAACTTTTACTGAGGTTTTTCGAGGTGTCTTGAAATCACTCTTCGAGCCGCCACTGTGGCCAAATGCCGCGAAAGCCATGGCCTACTCCTCGTCGAGAGTGTCGGCTGGCAGGTCGGCAAGCCCAAACGAGTGCTCAACCTTCCAAGAAATCCAAACCTGATCGCCCAATTCGACCGTGCTATTGCCCTCGTTCTGCTCGAACACGGTAACCAGACCGATGTTCGGTACATCCACCAAAAATTGGTTGCTGACGCCCGTAAAACGAATGTCTTTGACCTCGCCCGGGCCAATTAAGTTCTGGCTAGAACTGTCGGCCGGCTTGGTCTGAAAGAGATCTGCCTTTTCTGGACGAACACCGATGGCAATCTTGCCGGTGTGCTTTTCGGCACGGTCTTTTGGCACAGAAATCTTGTAGCCAACTACGTCGATGCTCAGCGAGTTGGCGCTGGTCTCGACAATCTTGCCAATAAACAGGTTCGACTGACCCAAGAATTTCGAAACGAAAACGGTCTTTGGTCGGTCGTAGAGCTTCTCGGGTGCACCCATCTGCTCGATGTGACCCTTGTTCATAACGGCAACGGTGTCGGCCATGTCCATGGCTTCTTCTTGGTCGTGGGTCACGTGCAAGAAGGTCAGGCCGACTTCGATCTGAATGGCTTTGAGCTCAATCTGCATTTCGCGGCGAAGCTTGAGGTCGAGTGCACCGAGTGGCTCGTCTAGTAGCAATAGCGACGGGCGGTTTACCAGTGCGCGAGCCAGTGCCACACGCTGCTGCTGACCACCCGAGAGCTGCTGAGGGCGACGACCGGCGAGGTGACCGAGTTGAACTAGGTCAAGAGCCTCGGATGCTCGCTTGAGCGGGTCGGCAATCTTGCGCTGTTTCAGACCGAACGCAACATTCTCGAGCACCGACATGTGCGGAAAGAGTGCGTATGACTGAAAGACGGTGTTGACCGGGCGTTCGTGGGGCTTGGTGTGCGAGACATCCTTGCCGCCGATGAGAATCTGGCCGCTGGTCGGTTCTTCTAGACCGGCTACCAGGCGAAGGGTTGTGGTTTTACCGCAACCCGAAGGCCCTAGAAGGGCGAAGAACTCGCCCGCTGGAATGTGAAGGTCAAGGTCATCAATTGCGGTGAAGCCAGGAAATTCTTTTCGAATTCCTACTAAATCTAGATTTGAACCTCGGGCAACAAATTCTGTTGCCACTTATGCACCCAGCAATACTTCTTGGAATGCCTTGGTGAACGTAAGTTCCTCTTGACCGGTCAGTGAGCGGAAGCCGTAGGCGTTCTTCAAGAATTCTTCCGAAGGGAAAATGAGCTGGTTCTCTGCGAGAGCCGGGTCGATCTTCATCGCCTCTTCTTTCGCGCCAACTACTGGGGTTACATAGTTCACCCAAGCGGCCAGCATCGCTGCGTTGGCTGGGTCGTAGTAGAAGTTGATCAGTTCTTCAACGTTCTTCTTGTGGGTTGCACCCATAGGAACGGTGAAAAGGTCTGCCGAGATGGTGGTACCCGAGTCTGGAATGAAGAAGCCGTACTTCTCGGTGCCAGCGCTTAGGTTCAACTGCACGGTGTCGCCAGACCAAGCGATAGCGGCAATGGTGTCGCCGTTTTCTAGGTCTTCGCTGTATGAGTTGCCCTTGATGCGAGCAATCTGACCGTCAGATACCTTGCCAGCAAAGAAGTCGATAGCGTTCATGTACGCATCTTCGGTGAGGCTGTTTGCATCTGCAATGTCAACGCCGTTTGCCAGCAAGATTAGACCGATGGTGTCGCGCATTTCTGATAGAACGCCAACGCGACCCTTCAGCGATGGATCCCAAAGGTCTTCGAGTGAAGCAGGTGCGTCTTTGCCGGTTGCCTCTTTGAAAGCCTCTTTGTTGTAGGTGATTCCAGCCAAGATGCCCTGGTAAGGAACTGTGTAGTCACGCTCTGGGTCGAACGCAGCACCCATGTATGCAGGAGCGATGTTCTTTTTGTTCGGGATGTTCGCTGCATCCATCTTCTGAACGTATCCGTTGTTGACCCAACGAGCGGCCATCCACTCGGTTGGGCAGGCTACGTCAGCGCCAATGTCGGCACCCTGTGCCAACTGGTCTTTGACCTTGCCGTAGTAGGTGTCGTTGTCTTCAATTTCGATCTTGTACTCGACCTCAATGCCGGTCTCGGCAGTGAACTTTTCGAGGGTCGGGTAGGTCACGGCACCGTCGGTCTCGACCTCATCCATGTAGAGCGACCAGTTGTGCCAGACGAGTGTCTTTTCAGAGTCAGACACATCGGTGGCTGGAGTCAGCTGAGTGTCTCCGCCTGGTGCACATGCGGCCAAGGCAACTGCCGCGGCAGTTGCTCCTGCACCGGCAAGGGCTGCACGTCTAGTCATTTGGTGACGTCGAGCCTGCTTGATCAGCTCGAGCATCATTGGGTCTTGCGGAAGTGGCTTAGTCACTGGCCGGCTCCTTAAACTAGTGGGCTTTCATAGCCCGACCAACAAGGGGTGCATGTCGCACAGAAAAATACTGCCACATAAACCTGCGCAACGGGACCATTTTTCAATAGTGGTACCCAAAATTTACTTTTCTTCTTTGACCAATCTGCTACTCCTTCGCGACCACTTATAAAAACGCTAGGCTGTAACTTGTGTGCGACGAAGGAGTCGCCCAAAGGAGAATCATGCGGGTATCAGTACCTAGCGAGATAAAGAACAACGAATTTAGAGTTGCCATAACCCCCGCCGGTGTTCACGAACTCACCACTGCCGGGCACCAGGTTTCAGTTCAGGCAGGTGCTGGTAAAGGCTCTTCGATCAGCGACCAAGAGTATGCCAAAGCAGGCGCAACCATTACCCCCGATGCCGCTAGTACTTGGGCAGCAGGAGACTTGGTTCTAAAGGTCAAAGAGCCAATCGAATCCGAATACCAGTACCTTCGACCAGGGCTCGTGCTCTTTACCTACCTGCACCTAGCCGCTGATCTAGAGCTCACCGAGCAACTGATCAAGAACCAAGTGACGGCCATCGCCTACGAGACCGTTCAGCTGCCGAACCGCCAACTGCCACTGCTCGCACCGATGAGTGAGGTTGCTGGCCGACTGTCGGTTCTGGTCGGAGCTCAAACCCTCATGCGCCACAACGGCGGCAACGGAACCCTACTCGGTGGTGTGCCAGGCACCCGCCCAGCCAAGGTCGTTGTGCTGGGTGGCGGCGTGGCCGGAACCAATGCAATCGCCATGGCCGTTGGCCTAGGAGCCGAAGTCACGGTTCTTGACACCAACATTTCAAGACTTCGTGAACTCGACCACCACTACGCCGGTCGTCTTCGCACCATCGTGAGCAACACGTTTGAAATCGAGCGGGCGGTGACCGACGCCGACCTTGTGATTGGTTCAGTTCTGATTCCTGGCGCGAAGGCACCAAAGCTGGTTACCAACGACCACGTCAAGGCAATGCGCCCGGGCACAGTCTTGGTTGACATCGCTATCGATCAAGGCGGATGCTTCGCCGACTCGCACGCCACCACCCATGCTGAACCGACCTATACGGTTCATGACACCGTGTTCTATTGCGTGGCAAACATGCCTGGTGCCGTGCCTCACACCTCTACCTACGCCCTAACCAATGCCACCTTGCCCTACGCAAAGGCACTGGCAGGCAAGGGATGGTCCGCAGCCTGCCAAGCAGACGCAGCTCTGGCACTGGGTCTAAACACCCACGGTGGCCTATTGGTGAACGAACCTGTTGGTGCAGCTCACGGAATCTCAAGCGTTTCGCTAGAGAGCGTGCTGGCCTAAGGTTTCAAACCAGTCCAACGGCAAAATTGAAATCGCGGTCGGGCGCTTGGTGCTGAAGTAGTCGTGCCGCAATCAGCGGATGCTGCCCACTCGTTAGCGGCGATGCCTTGCCACCCAACTGAACGAGCTCAACCTGATCGACTCCGGCGAGTGCTATTCGCAAACGAAGGTTGAGCAGAAGATCCCTCGGCACACCCGACAGGCCTTGGTTGGCAAGCACCAGATGCACGCCAAGCGACCGGCCACGAGCAGCAACCGACGTCAGTGCAACGCAGGCGGCTTGGTCTCGCAAAACTTCGGCAAGTTCATCCACGATGATGACCACCCTCGGTTTCAAAAGCGTTGGGTCGCGCTCGCGCTGCTGCAAAAGGGCGTGCAGCTCGACCCAGAAAGTCGACCGGTCACCGTCAAGATCAGACAAACTCGCCACTTTCCAAGGCTCGAGACCTAAACCATCGAGCAACCCTCCCCCTTTGAAATCGACCAGCATGAGTTGTAGTTCGGTTGGTAGATAGCGGTTGGTGAGTGACTTGGCGAGGATGCGCAACAGTTGACTCTTGCCAGAACCCGTTGGCCCGACCACAAACACATGCGGGGCGGTGGTGAGATCTACCTCGATCGCGGCACCTTGCGCTTCGCCCAGCACCGCGCAAAGTTCGCCAGGCATGGATGCTCGAAACCCTCGACCCAAGAGTCGAGGCAGCACGAGTTGCAGGTTCTGCTCGCGTTGGCTCTCGGCAACAAGCGACCTTGCCGAGGCGCGCAGCTTTGGCGAGAGCATCCATCGCCATCTAGTCAACGGTTTATTGAGATAGAAGATTTTCTTGCCGACGCTGGTGAAAGAGTTGCCACCGGTGGCGGTTTCGCTGGAACCAGGCCGACGAACCCTAGACACCACCACCGCAATTAGCGCCGAACCAAACGACATCAGCGCGAGCTGCCACATGCCTGTCGAGAAACCAAGGTAGAGGCCAAGAACAAGCGAGGGGAGCATCCAGATTGCGGCCATGAAAAAAGTTTGAGGCCCCGAGCAACGCCCGGAGCCTCTAACCTTTGAACCTGTGTAGAACTAGTCGCCGATGTAGTGCATGACGTGCTTGACGCGGGTGTAGTCCTCGAAGCCATACATCGAAAGGTCTTTTCCGTAACCCGAGTGCTTGAAACCACCGTGTGGCATTTCGGCAACCAGTGGAATGTGGTCGTTGATCCACACGCAACCAAAGTTGAGGCCCTTGGCAAAACGCATGGCGCGGGTGTGGTTCGAAGTCCAGACCGAAGACGCAAGACCGTAGTTGACGTCGTTCGCCCAAGTCATTGCCTCGTCGTCGGTGCTGAATGACTGAACGGTGACCACAGGGCCAAAGATTTCGCTCTGTATGTGCTCGTCTTTTTGCTTGAGTCCGGTGAGTACGGTTGCCTCGTGGAAGTAACCGGCACCCGCGATGGCGTTTCCGCCAACCGCGATGCTCGCGTGATCTGGCAAGCGCTCGATGAAGCCCTTGACTCGGTCGAGCTGGCCGGCGTTGTTAACCGGGCCGAAGAGAATGTCGTCACGGTGCGGTGCGCCGGTTAGAGCATCCGTCTTGACCTTGGCAACCAACTTGGCCACGAACTCGTCGTGAACATCGCGGTGAACCAAAATTCTGGTTGCTGCGGTGCAGTCTTGACCGGCGTTGAAGAATCCGGCGACCACTAGGGTTTCGGCTGCGCGGTCTAGGTCGGCGTCGGCGAAGATGATTACCGGAGCCTTGCCACCTAGCTCTAGGTGAACGCGCTTGAGGTCAGAAGCGGCACTCTTGGCAACTTCCATACCGGCACGAACTGAACCGGTGATGGCAACCATTTGTGGGGTCGGATGTTCGACCAGCGCACGGCCGGTGTCGCGGTCACCCGTCACAACGTTGAACACGCCCTTAGGCAAGAACTCCTGAGCGATCTCGGCAAGCAGCAGGGTCGAAGCCGGGGTGGTGTCAGACGGCTTGAGCACGATGGTGTTACCGGCTGCCAAGGCAGGAGCAAACTTCCAGGTGGCCATGTTCAACGGGTAGTTCCAAGGGGTGACCTGACCGATCACGCCGATTGGTTCACGGCGAATCGAAGAAGTGTGTGAGGTTGAGTATTCGGCGGTGGCACGGCCCTCTAGGTTGCGGGCGGCACCGGCAAAGAAGCGGATCTGGTCAACCGAGACCAGAACTTCATACTCGACGAGCGTCGGGCGAGGCTTTCCGGTGTTCTGGCTTTCGACATCGGCCATTTCTTCGGCGCGAGCCTCCAGTGCGTCGGCGATGCGAAAGAGTGCGAGCTGACGGTCTTTAGGGGTCATGTTGCCCCAAACATCAAAGGCCTTGTCGGCTACCTTGTAGGCCGCGTCGATGTCTGCCGCGTTTGATTTTGGTGAGGTTGCGTAGACCTCACCGGTTGACGGGTCGATGATGTCGAGGGTTTCACCAGATGAAGCCGAAACCTTCTCACCATTGACAAAGTTTTTAAGTTCTTGAACCGACATGCGATTACTCCTCTTTGAGTTGTTACCGACCATTCGCACTCAAACGAAATCGGTGGTTTTAGCCTAATAGAAACCTCGGCTACAAGCATCCTAGTAATGATTTCGTAGCAAAATCGGCTCGAATTATCACAAATTAGTTGCGAAACGCAAAAAATCGAACCAAATCGCAGAAAAATTGCTAAAACACTGGCAGAATCGAATGCATGACTAAGACGCCTCGCACCAAAGCGGTGCACCTGGATGACACGGCCAAGGCCATCGTTCAGCAATTGCAAATTGACGGGCGTCGTTCTTATTCAGAAATCGGCAAGGCCGTAGGGCTTAGCGAAGCCGCCGTGCGTCAGCGCGTGCAAAAGCTCACCGACTCGGGAGTGCTTCAGGTTGTAGCCGTAACCGACCCGCTGCAAATGGGGTTCAACCGTCAGGCGATGATCGGAATTCGAACCAGCGGTGACTCACGCGCGTTGGTTGAATTGCTCACCGAGATGCGTGAGGTTGACTACGTGGTTTTGACCGCAGGAAGTTTTGACATTTTGGTTGAGGTGGTTTGTGAGGACGATGACGAACTCATTGAACTGCTGCATTCAAAAATCCGGACGCTGCCCGGAGTAGTAGAGACAGAGACCTTTGTCTATCTCAAACTGCACAAGCAGCTCTACAACTGGGGAACGCGATGATGCGTCTCCAGCCAAACAAAACAATGTAAAGAGTGATATTTCATGGCAATCCAGGAAAGCAGAGGAAGCAAGCTGGGCAAGAGCCTCAAAAAGGTTCTGGGTCGAAAGACCCCAGCGGCGCCGGCCAAAGCCAGCACTGAACGCCCAACACCAATTCAAGACGCCCGCAAGGCCGGACTTGAACCAACCGTAAAGTTGCTCGAACACGCTGCACGCCAGAACGTGTTTATGCACTTCACCCGACACAGTCAGTTTGATGAGAGCGCAATACCGATCATCACCAAAGCAGAAGGTCACTACTTCTGGGACCAAAACGGCAAAAAATACTTCGACGGAATCTCGTCACTTTTTGCCGTGAACATAGGTCACGGCCGTGAGCGCCTTGCCGAGGCTGCCGCAAAGCAGATGAAGCAACTCGACTACTTCCCGATTTGGTCGAACCTTCACGCTCCGGCTATCGAGCTCTCGGAGCGCGTGCTTTCGTACGCGCCCAAGTCACTCAGCCGAGTGTTTTTCACCACCGGAGGTGGCGAGGCCAACGAAACCGCTTGGAAGCTGGCAAAGCAATACTTCAAGATGACCGGCAAACCGCTGAAGCACAAAATGATTTCGCGCATGACTGCCTACCACGGCACCTCGCACGGAGCCCTTTCGCTCACCGGTATTGCTGCGATGAAGAAAATGTTTGAGCCGCTGGTGCCAACCACGTTCCGTGTGCCGAACACCAACTGGTACCGCGCTCAAGACGACTTCGCCACCGAAGAAGAATTCGCCATGTGGGCAGCCAACCGCGTCGAAGAAATGATTCTGTTTGAAGACCCAGACACCGTTGCGGCCTTCATTCTCGAGCCAGTTCAAAACTCGGGCGGATGCTTTACCGCACCTAAGTCGTACTTCAAGCGTGTTCGCGAAATCTGCGACAAGTACGACGTGCTGCTGATTGCCGATGAAACCATCGACGGCTTTGGTCGCATCGGAACCATGTTCGCCTCAGAGCTCTATGAGTTCGAGCCAGACATGCTGGTTTGCGCCAAGGGAATCACCTCGGCCTACCAGCCACTTGGTGCGCTGCTCCTCAGTGAGAAATTGTTTGAGCCTTTCAAGAAGGGCACGGCAATCTTCCCGCACGGCTACACATTTGCCGGGCATCCGGTTGCATGTGCTGTTGCTCTCGAGAACCTGAACATTTTCGAAGAAGAAGATCTGGTTGGCAACGTGCGTCGTAACGCCCCTGCCTTTAGATCGACTCTCGAGAAATTGAAGGACCTGCCGATTGTTGGCGACGTTCGAGGCGAGGGCTATTTCTATGCGATCGAGTTGGTGAAAGACAAGACCACTCGCGAAACCTTCAACGACGCTGAGTCTGAGAAGCTGCTTCGCGGGTTCCTCTCGACCGACCTCTACAACGCCGGCCTCTACTGTCGCTCAGACGACCGTGGCGACCCCGTTGTTCAGTTGGCTCCACCTCTGACCATCGGTCAGAAGGAGTTCGACTACCTTGAGCAGACCCTGCGCTCGTCTTTGACGAAAGCTTGGGACCTGTTCTAGAACCGCGCTAACTGATTGGCGAAACCCCGAGTGACTTTGGTTGCTCGGGGTTTTACCTTTGGCGCGAATAACGGGTTATCAACATCTTGGCGGATGCTGCGCTCAGGCTTTGCGCCCAGCGGTAGCCTAGGCAAATGAAGATTCCGCAGTTTGATTCGAGCGTGTCCTTTGACAGCCCCGTCGGCAACATCAATGTCTATGCGCGTGGTGAGCGCGTGGTGTTTCTCAACATGGGCGAAGCGCCTTGCGAGACTACCGGCCGCGCAAAGGTGCTGGGTATTGCCAAGAAACAACTGACCGACTACTTCAAAGGTAAAAGCAAGGTGCTCGACTTTGCGGTTGAGCTACATGGCACCGCTTTTCAAGAGGCCGTCTGGCAGCAGATTGCCTCCTTGGGCTGGGGGCAAACGGCTAGTTATGCCGATATTGCCAACGCCATTGGAAACCCGAAGGCTGTGCGTGCGGTAGGCGGCGCTGTTGGGGCTAACCCCGTTCCCCTTGTAGTCGGTTGTCACCGCGTGATGGGTGCCTCTGGTCAGATCACCGGCTACTCGGGTGGTGACGGCATACCTACCAAGAAGTGGTTGCTGGCGCACGAGTCGATCGACTACCGCGACTAATGACCGTTCGCGTTCACCCTGACGGCTTGGCCAGATGCGGTTGGCTAAATGACGACGAACTCTATGTCAGCTATCACGACAACGAGTGGGGTACTCCACTTGCCGGCGATCAAGCGATGTTCGAGCGTTTATCACTCGAAGGTTTTCAGGCTGGGCTCTCCTGGCTCACCATTCTCAAGCGACGCGAAGGTTTTCGCGAGGCGTTTCACGGCTTTGACATGCAGCGCGTTTCAGCCATGAACGAATCCGACGTCGAGCGATTGTTGCAGTTCGAAGGCATCATTCGACACCGCGGAAAGATCGAGGCCACCATTCGCAATGCGCGCTTGGCACTCGAGCTTGACGGCGGGCTTGAGCGGTTCATCCTAGAGTTCAAACCAGCGGATGACCGGCGCGGCCTTACCCAAAGCCCCGAGTCTGCCTCCTTGAGTAAGGCTCTGCGCAAACTGGGTTTTGGGTTTGTTGGCCCAACCACCATGCACGCACTGATGCAGGCCACTGGAATGATTGCCGACCACTCCCCCGGCTGTTACTTGGCCAGCGCCGACTAAATGAGGGCGGTTCACGCCGATGTCACATTGAGTGAGCAATCGACATAACCTATTCAGGAGCAGTGCGACCGACGAGCGTTCGGCATTTGAAGAAAGCGAAGTGACATGAACGAAGAACAGTACGTCGCTACCTTTCGCCAACACCTGCCGGCAGTTTCAAAATTCTTGGTCCGACGCGTTGCTCGTGATGAGGTCGACGACCTTGCCAGCGAGATTTTTGAGATTGCTTGGCGCAAGCGAAGCAGCTTCAAGCAAGGTTCTGAGCTTGCCTGGCTCTATCGAATCGGCGGCTATGTGATCGCCAATCACCGTCGCAAAGAAACCAAACGCGGTGCCTGGTTGCCACTTCTCGACACCGACGCATCGGCACCATCGGCCGAGTCACTCGGAATCGCCAATGTTTCGATCGCACAGGCGTGGGGAGCGCTAAAACCTGCCGAACGCAACATCCTCGCATTGAGCGCCTTCGATGGGCTCTCGGTGAATGAGTTGGCAGTAGCGCTAGAGATCACCCCCAACACGGCCAGCCAACGACTTGGGCGCGCCCGCAAGAATTTCGCCGAAAAACTCGACTAACTTTTGTCAGATTGCCGAAAAGGCGAACATAAACCTGACATGAACGAAAAATTCGAATCAGACCAAGCAGTCGAAGCACTGCAAAAAGCCGCCAAGAGCGTTCGCGCTCCAAAGCTCGATGAGAGCATCCTAGAAAACGCCACCAAGGTAGCCGCCAAGCCAAGCTTGCTCGAGCGCCTCGGCCTGAACCGCAAACTAGCCGGCTTCAGCCTGGCAGGTGCAGCCGCCTCGGTTGCAGTTGCAGCGGTCGTGCTGGGCGGCGCCCTGAACCCACAGCCAACCTTCACCCTCGAGATGGGAGCGAACGCGCCGCAGGGCTCGAATAAGTCGCTCATGGGTGAGGCTGCAGATTCAAAGATTGGCGGCTTGCGCTACTGGCCGACTCCGATTGAAATCGAATACCTTGCAGGCGAAGACCTAGGCACTAACGCCGGCACTGGTTCGATCTACGAATTTGTAAACAACACCACAGCCAAAGAGCTCTCTGCTGCAATCAAGCGGGCACTAAAGATTAGCGGAGGCTTCGTCACCGAAACCTACGACGTCGAAACCCCTAACGGCACCGAAAAAGTCACCTATTTCAACCTGCAGTCTGGCGCAGTCAATGTTTATATCAGCGACACCAACGGTGCACTCAGCTTCAACTACTCAAACGGCAACGCCTGGGTAATGGGCGAATGTGTCAAAGAAGAGACATCCGCAGAAATGCCTGACGTGACCTACTGTGTCAAGAATGCGCCTGTGAAAGCGGACCTGCCAAGTGACAAAGAAGCAATCGAGCAGGCGCTCGAACTCTTCAGTGGGTTAGGTCTTGAAACTACACCTGCTGACATCACCCTAAACCGTGCTGACGACAGCCTCTACGCCTTTGCCCCGATCAAGGTAGATGGCAAGTCAACCGGCCTCTCGTGGGACATCGCTTGGGGAAACACCGGCAAAATCAGCAGCATGAATGGCTACGCTGTCGATGCAGTCAAGGTGGCTGACGTGTCAACCATCTCTGCCAAAGACACCGTGAAGCGCATGAACGACTACCGCTGGATGGCCTCTGGCAGCGCTGAGCTGTATCAAACCGCTTCGACCATCTCATCTCGCATGAGCGCCGAAGTAATGCCAACCGAAGGTGAGATCCAGAAGATTCTGGTGGTCAAGGCAACCGAGACTCGGGGAATCATCTATGACGCCAACGGCAAGATGTTCTCGGTTCCGAGCTACGCCCTCTATGCCGAAAACGAAGACTACGCACGGGTATACGTTTCGGTAGAAGATGGTGTCATCAAGTTTCCAGAGCCAATTGTGTGGCCACAAGACGACATTATTGAACCACTGGGCAAAACCGAGGTAAACAAGTAATTACTCTTTAGTAATCAAAACCAGTTGGGCCTTCGACTCCTCGAGTCGGAGGCCCACTGTTTTAGCCGCGCGCTTTAGGTCGGCGATGCTCGATGCCGTTGACTTAAGCGAAAGCACAGCGCGAACAAACTCTCCCTTGGCCTTCTTGTTGAAGTGGTTCAAGGCCCTACGTTGACCATCGGCACCTTCGGCAACTACCTCAACCCAAAAGCTCGCCACAGAAGCAGGAATTGGTGCCAGTTCGGCATAAGACTTCGAACGAAGGTCGATCAACGGCGAATCTTCGAGGCGAGGCCAGACCCGATCGTGGGCTTCGGTCCAGACATCCTTGAGAGATAAACCGGGCAAACGAGTGGTGGCCGAGAGGCGATAGTTCGGAATCAGGTTCATGGCCGGGATCAATCCAAAAAGGGCCGACTGAATCAACAGACTGTCATTGGCTCGCTCTCGCTGAGACTCACCCAAAGAGGCAAACTCGGTGGCCGAACCCTTGAGCCCCCTGCCGTGCAGGCCATCGAATAACGTGCCCGTGTAGCGATCTAGCGCCGGCATGATTGGGGATGTCTGAACCTCAAGATTCACCTGCAGATCGCCCAGCTGCTTTTGACCTAAGCCAAGAACCTTGGTAGCGACATCCGCTTCGCCTTCACACAGAGACTTGAGCGCCGCGTAAACCTGGTCGCGAGCCTCGTTTAGTTGCCCGAAGGTCAGCGCCACCTGGCCAATGTTCAGCGGTTTGCCGCCAATTTGCTTGGTCTCGGAGGGTGGCAGAAGGAACAACATGATTACAAGCCTAAACTTGAGACATGGTCAAACTAACCAAGATTTACACCCGCACCGGCGACGAAGGTATGACCGGTTTGAGCGACTTTTCGAGAGTGCGCAAAACCGACCCTCGCATCGAGGCCTATGCCGATGTCGATGAGGCAAACAGCGCGATCGGTGTTGCTGTTTCGCTGGCACACGGTGAGTTCGATGAGAAAACCCTTGGCCTGCTGTCACAGATTCAGAACGAACTCTTCGACCTTGGCGCAGACCTCTCGAACCCACTGAACGAACACTACGAGTACGAGCCACTTCGCGTGGATTCAGCCTGGATCGACGCACTCGAAGAGGCCATCGACTATTACAACTCGAAGCTCGAGAAGCTCGACTCTTTCATCATTCCTGGTGGATCAGGCGTTGCAGCCGGGCTGCACCTTGCCCGCACGGTTGTTCGCCGCGCAGAGCGCGCCACCTGGCACGCCATCGAAGAACACGGCACCGAGCCAGCTAAGAAAGGCCACAAAGACGGCGGTGTGAGCATCCTCGCGGTGAAGTACCTAAACCGCCTAAGCGACCTACTATTCGTGCTAGCCCGCTACGCGAACATCAACCACGGCGGAGACGTCAAGTGGGTTCCGGCCGCTAACCGACGCGAAGCACCTGCCAAGCGTCGCCCCGAGCAAGACTAAGCACTCCAAAAACAAGAAAAACCCCGCCCAACCGGACGGGGTTTTTACTTTTGAAGTTGTGTTTAGACCAGCTCGGCATGACGAGCCACGATGGTGACCACGTCGTGCTCGATCGAGAGAAAGCCATCTTCGGCGCTTGCCTTGATGCCGGCTCCGTCTTCGAGCGTGATGCGAACCTCACCAGAAGCCAAGATGGCAAGCATAGGCTCGTGACCAGGTAGCAAACCAATCTCGCCCTCTACGGTTTTGGCGACGACCATTTTGGCCTCGCCAGCCCAGATTGCGCGGTCGGCTGCTACAAGTTCGACACGAAGAGTTGCCATTGTTACTTGGTTTCCTTCTGGATGCGCTCCCAGTTAGCCATAACCATGTCAAGGCCACCGACGTTGAAGAACGCCTGCTCTGCCACGTGGTCAAGGTCACCGTTAGCGATGGCTGAGAAGCCCTCGATGGTGTCTTTCAGTGGAACGGTCGAACCCTTCACACCGGTGAACTTCTCGGCCATGTAGGTGTTCTGTGACAAGAACTGCTGAATGCGACGGGCACGCGATACGGTGACCTTGTCCTCTTCAGAAAGCTCCTCAACACCCAAGATGGCGATGATTTCTTGAAGCTCTTTGTTCTTCTGCAGAATCGCCTTGACGCGAATCGCGGTCTCGTAGTGGTCCTTCGCAATGTAGCGAGGGTCAAGGATGCGCGAGGTCGAGGTTAGCGGGTCGATCGCAGGGTAGAGACCCTTCGACGCGATTTCACGCGAAAGCTCGGTCGTAGCATCCAAGTGGGCAAATGTGGTTGCCGGGGCTGGGTCGGTGTAGTCGTCAGCAGGCACGTAAATGGCCTGTAGCGAGGTAATCGAGTGACCACGGGTCGAGGTGATGCGCTCCTGAAGAAGACCCATCTCATCGGCCAAGTTCGGCTGGTAACCCACGGCAGAAGGCATGCGACCTAGAAGGGTCGAAACCTCAGAACCTGCCTGAGTAAAGCGGAAGATGTTGTCGATGAACAAAAGCACGTCTTGCTTCTGAACGTCACGGAAGTACTCCGCCATGGTCAGAGCCGAAAGGGCTACGCGAAGACGCGTGCCTGGTGGCTCATCCATCTGGCCGAACACGAGGGCGGTCTTGTCGATAACGCCCGACTCGGTCATTTCGTCGATGAGGTCGTTACCTTCACGGGTACGCTCACCAACACCGGCGAACACCGACACACCGTCGTGGTCTTCTGCCACGCGGTAGATCATTTCTTGAATCAGAACGGTCTTACCAACACCGGCACCACCGAACAGACCAATCTTTCCACCGAGAACATAAGGGGTTAGCAAGTCGATCGACTTGATACCGGTCTCGAACATCTGAGTCTTCGACTCAAGCTGGTCGAAGGCAGGTGGCTGACGGTGAATCGGCCATCTTTCCTTGATTTCAAGCTTGTCGCCTGGCTTGCCGTTGAGAACTTCACCGACAACGTTGAAAACCTTGCCCTTGGTGACGTCACCGACAGGCACCGAGATAGGTGCGCCGGTGTCGCTGACCGAGCCGCCACGAACCAAACCATCGGTTGGCTTCAGCGCAATGGCGCGAACTAGGTCGTCACCGAGGTGCTGGGCAACCTCAAGGGTAAGAGTGATCTGCTCGCCGCCTAGGTCGATGACAGTGGTGAGAGCGTTGTAGATCTCAGGAATGGCATCGTGCGGGAACTCGATGTCAACAACTGGTCCGTTGACGCGAGCGATACGCCCGGTTGCGCCTGAGGTTTCAGCCTTCTTCTTGGTCGCCATGTCTCTTTCTTTCTCTTAGTCTTCGTCGCTAGTGGCCAGAGCGTCTGCGCCACCAACGATTTCAGAAATCTGTTGGGTAATTTCGGCCTGACGAGCAGCGTTGCTCAATCGGGTGTAGTTCTTGATTAGCTTGTCGGCGTTGTCGGTTGCCGACTTCATAGCCTTTTGACGGGCTGCGTGCTCGGATGCTGCGCTCTGCAGCATCGCGTTGAAGATACGGCTTTCGATGTAAACCGGAAGCAGAGCATCCAGCACCTTGTTCACATCTGGCTCGAACTCGTAGAGCGGGAAAACTTCGCTGTCGCTAGGTGCTTCGACGCCTTCAACAACTTCTAGTGGAAGTAGTCGAACAACTTCTGGTACCTGGGCGATCATCGAAACGAAGCGGTTGTAGACCATGTGAATCTCGTCTACACCACCCTCGCTGGCTGGAGTGTTGAATGCTGCAACAACTGCGTCGGCAATCTCTTTCGCGGTGTCAAACTGCGGAAGGTCGGTGCCGCCGATCCACTGCTGGGTTGCGGTGCGACGACGGAAGTTGAAGAAACCAACCGCCTTGCGACCGACCAGGTAGTAGACCACGTCTTTGCCCTGTTCGCGAAGTAGAGCAGATAGCTGCTCGGCCTCGCGAAGAACGTTTGACGAGAAGGCACCGGCAAGACCACGGTCGCTGGTGAAGATAACCACTGCAGCGCGCTCAATGCGCTCTGGCTCGGTAGTTAGCGGGTGGTCGATGTTCGAGAAGGTTGCAACGGCCGAAACGGCACGGGTTACTGCACGCGAGTATGGGGTCGATGCGGCTACACGCTGTTGCGCTTTGGCAATGCGTGACGCCGAGATCAACTCCATAGCGCGAGTGATCTTCTTGGTCGTCTGGGCAGACTTAATTTTCTGCCTATAGACCCGAAGTTGCGCTCCCATGACTTACCTTTCGTATTCGATCGTTACTTGCGCTTACGCTGCTTGACGATCTTCTCCTGCTGAACTTCTTCTTCGTCAAGCGCAGCTGCGCCTGCCGATGAAGCCAGTGGAGTGCCGGCCTTGGTTGCGAAGGTTTTCTTGAACTTGGCTACAGCCTTCTCAAGCTCTGCAACGGTGTCATCTTTGAGGTCATTCGTCTCGCGGATGGTGTCTAGCACCTTGGTGTTGCGACGTAGGAAGTCGAGTAGCTCGGCCTCGAAGCGAAGCACGTCTTCGACAGGAACCTCGTCGAGCTTGCCGGTGGTACCGGCCCAAACCGAAACGGTCTGCTCTTCGACTGGGTATGGCGAGTACTGTGGCTGCTTTAGAAGCTCCATCAGACGTGCACCGCGGGCTAGCTGCTGGCGTGAAGCTGCATCTAGGTCGCTGGCGAACATTGCGAAGGCTTCTAGCGAACGGTACTGAGCAAGTTCAAGCTTCAGGGTTCCCGAAACCTTCTTGATGCCCTTAACCTGAGCCGCACCACCAACACGAGAAACCGAGATACCCACGTCGATAGCTGGGCGCTGGTTCGAGTTGAAGAGGTCAGACTGCAAGAAGATCTGGCCGTCGGTGATCGAAATCACGTTGGTCGGAATGTATGCAGAAACGTCGTTTGCCTTGGTCTCGATGATTGGTAGACCAGTCATCGAACCGCCACCTAGCTCGTCGTTTAGCTTGGCGCAACGCTCAAGTAGACGTGAGTGTAGGTAGAAAACGTCACCTGGGTAAGCCTCGCGGCCTGGTGGACGACGTAGCAGTAGCGATACCGCACGGTAGGCTTCGGCCTGCTTTGACAGGTCATCGAAGATGATCAGAACGTGCTTGCCACCGTACATCCAGTGCTGACCAATGGCAGAACCGGTGTAAGGAGCTAGGTACTTGAAGCCGGCTGGGTCTGATGCAGGCGAAGCCACGATGGTGGTGTACTCCATTGCGCCGGCCTCTTCAAGAGCGCCCTTTACAGCTGCGATGGTCGAACCCTTTTGACCGATTGCCACGTAGATGCAGCGAACCTGCTTCTTTGGGTCGCCCGAGGCCCAGTTGGCCTTCTGGTTGATGATGGTGTCGACCGCGATTGCAGTCTTACCGGTCTGACGGTCACCAATGATCAGCTGACGCTGTCCGCGACCGACTGGAATCATGGCGTCGATTGCCTTGATGCCGGTCTGAAGTGGCTCGTGAACCGACTTGCGGGCCATAACGCCAGGAGCCTGAAGCTCAAGCGCACGACGTGCCTCTGCCTTGATGTCACCTAGACCGTCGATTGGGTTACCCAGTGGGTCAACCACGCGACCGAGGAACTTGTCACCAACAGGAACAGACAGAACTTCACCGGTGCGGTGAACCTCCATACCCTCCTGAATGCCTTCGAAGTTACCGAGAACAACGGTACCGATCTCGCGCTCGTCGAGGTTCAGAGCTAGACCAAGGGTGCCATCGG
Organism: uncultured Micrococcales bacterium; assembly: GCA_903935175.1. Classification (GTDB taxonomy): domain Bacteria; phylum Actinomycetota; class Actinomycetes; order Actinomycetales; family Microbacteriaceae; genus Rhodoluna. Next base: position 6,966 of record CAIZQQ010000223.1, on the reverse strand, counting down.
CAAACTTGAGCAGCTCGTTGGCCATTGCGCTAGGCAGGCCTTCGACGTGGGCGATACCGTCACCGGCGTCAATCACGTGACCGACCTCGGTGCGCGAGGCCTTTGCTGGCTCATACGACTTTACGAAGTCCTTGAGCGCGTCACGAATCTCGTTCGGGCTGATTTTTAGATCTGCCATCTCGTTCCTCATCTTCTGGGCCGAAACCCGGTTGGTCTTAGTTCGCCTAGGCGAGTTGCAACTTTGCTTGGTTTAGACGAGCAGCCACGCTGCCGTCGATGATTTCTCCCGAAACCTGAACCTTCACACCACCGAGGATGCTTGGGTCGATCTCGACATTTAGGTTTAGTTCAGTACCGTAAGAGGCCGAAAGTGCCGCCTCCAGGCGGTTTTGCTGGGCTGCGCTCAAAGGAGCAGCCACGGTTACGGTGGCAACTAGGCGATCGGCGACGGCAGAAACCAGTTTGCCGAAGCCTTCTAAAACCTCGCTCAGCTTGTGCTGACGAGAGCCGATGACCGCAAAACGCACCAACAGGGCGGATGCTGCGCTCAACTTGCCCTTGAACAGAGCCGAGACGAGCTCAACCTTGCTCTCGACCGAAGCCTGACGCGATGAAAGCGCCTGCTGTAGGTCTTGGCTTGAGTCGACCACGCTTCGGGCTGCGAAGAGTTGGTCTTCTAGCTCGTCCAGGGTCTTGTCGCGGCTTGCGATCGAAGCCACGACATAAACACCCATTTGCTCGAAGGCAGACACGAGGTCTGAACCCTTCGACCAACGCAAACCAGACAACTTGTTGGCAAATGTCAAAGCGTCTTTAGAAATGGCCTTGCCGAAAACTGCGGCGAGGGCACCCTGCTTTGACTTCTCTTCTCCAGAAGGGTCAGAGAGAAGGTTGCGCAACTGAATCGAAGAGGCGATTGCTGCACCGATGGTGAACAATTCCTCTGCGAATAGCAGGTCGGCTTTGCCAAGAAGCGGGGAAATCGCTTCTTTGGCTGCGGCCAACGCTTGTCTGGTGGAGCTTGCCATTATTTCTTAGCCTTGCCCTTTGCCTTTGCCGGCACATCACTCGACTCGAGTTCGCTCAAGAAGCTGTCGACAACGCCGGTAGCGACCTTGTCGTTCTTCAGGCTGGCACCAACAACTTGCGAAGCAAGGTCGATGGCCAGTGCGCCAACCTCGGCACGAAGCGAAACTAGAGCGGCTTGGCGCTCTGCTTCGATCTGAGCCTTGGCGGTTGCGGTGATTCGAGCGGCCTCCTGGTTAGCCAGTTCCTTGAGTTCAGTCAAGATGGCGACACCTTCGGCACGAGCCTGCTCGCGAATCTCAGATGCTTCTGCACGTGAGTTTTCTTGAGCTTTCTCAATTTCGGCAGTCTTCTCAGCGACTTCGGCCTGAGCACGCTCGGCAGAAGCCAAGCGCCCTTCGATAGCTTCGGTGCGCTCATCCAAGGTCTTCTTGAAATTAGGAAGAACTCGGAACCAGAAGAAGGTGAGCAAGATCACAAATACGACAGACGACCAAACTAGGTCGTAGTCTGCTGGCAAGAGCGGGTTTTTAGTCTCGCCCTCTGCAGCCAGAAGAATGTTTGTAATCACGCTGTGAATCCTCTACTTGGTTTAGAGATTAGAAAATGAACGGGGTTGCCAGACCGATAAGCGCAAGGGCTTCGGTGAAGGCGATACCAAGCCACATGGTGACCTGAAGCTTTGAGGCTAGCTCTGGCTGGCGGGCGATTGACTCGATGGTCTTAGATACGACTAGACCTACACCGATACCAGGGCCGATAGCTGCGAGACCGTAACCAAGTGAGGCTAGATCCGCAACGATTAGTGTGCTTTCCATTTTTTATTTCCCTTCTGGAGTAAGAGCTTGGCGGTTGCCAGTCTCTTTAGTGATCATCTGCCAACGACAACTGAATGTAGACGGTAGTTAGCAGAGTGAAAACGTAGGCCTGTAGGAATGCCACCAAAATCTCGAAGAGAGTGAAGGCAAAGCCAAACAGGAGTGTGCCGGCACCGAAGAGCTTGAAAATGCCCTCGGAGCTGAAGAAGAAGAACTGGGTTGCCGAGAAACAGAGCACGAGCAGCAAGTGGCCAGCGATCATGTTCATGGTCAAACGCAGAGCCAGGGTGACTGGGCGAAGAATGAAGGTCGAGAGAACCTCGATGACGAACACCAACGGCAAGAAGGCACCCGGCACACCGGCTGGAATCGTTGCCACCTTGAAAAAGCGGATGCCGTGGTGGCGCACACCCGCGTAGATGAAGGTCACATAGGCCGCAAGGGCCAAAACGATCGGCAGACCGATTACCGAGGTTCCAGAAATGTTGAAACCCGGGATGATACCCGTGATGTTCATGCCGAGCACGGTGAAGAAAATGGTGGTCAGCAGCGGCAAGAAGCGGTCGCCGTCTTTTTTGCCGAGCTGTTCGTGAGCGATGTTGGTTCGCACGAAGTTCAGCGCGATTTCACCCATCAACTGGAAGCGGCTTGGTACGAAGTTTTGAGTGGCCTGAGCCTTCTTGAAGTGGCTAACCAAAATCGAGAAGAGAACGATCAGAACGGTAACCACGATCAAGCGGATGAGCATGATGCGGTTCAGGGCAAATGGGGTGTCTGCAAACGCAATGATTTCTGGGTAGAACTCGTCGATTGAAGGAGCGTGAAAGCCACCGTCAGACTCTTCGGATGACGAAGCCGTAATGAGCAGGCTCATGGCGTTAGTAAGCAGCTTGCAACTCCTGTTTCGGGGCAAGGTTCACCCTTGCGGCGATTTACAGTGTGGTTCACCCGAAAATTCGCTGGGTGATTACGAAAAGTCTAACAGCAAAAATCTCAGAAAAATCCCGTAAAAAAGCCAGAGTTAGCCGATTTCGGTAACTTTTTTACTTGGCTTGCGCCGCCTCTTTCGAAAGGGTAAAAACTTACTCGTCGAAGGTCGGAATGCGGGCTCTCAGAACGGCCAAAGCGTCGATGGTTAGGCCACCGAGAATCGATGCGACCAGGGTGAAGAAAAGCGTTGGTCCATGAATGAATTCGACGTCGCGAAGCACACCGATGACGATGATGAACAGCACGATTTTGACAATCCAGCCGCCGAGCACCACACCGTAGAAACCGCCGAGCGGCAACTTGCCACCGATCCAAACGCTGAGTGCGGTCATCCCGTTGAAAACGATGGCGATGGCGGCACCGATAAGAGCACTTGCCGAGCCTGGCTCACCGGCCACGATGAAGCCGATCGTCACGCCGAAGGTGGCGATAGCCGCACCTAGCAGGGTTCCCTGAAGCAGCACCTGCTTGAAAAGTTCGTTGACGTTCGTTGGGCGAGAGTTTGGCTTAGACATCGGCAGCTTTCTTTTGTTGACGCCGGGCGATACCCGGCCAGAAGGTGTAGAGGCAGGTGGCTAGAAGACCGAGCGAGAACCAGAGCAGAACCTGAATGCTCGGCAGCCAGAAAAAAAGTAGGCAGGTAATCGAAACCAGTGCGGTCCAGAAATAGAAGACCAGAACCGAGCCGAGATGGCTGTGGCCAAAGTCTTGCAGTCTGTGGTGCAGGTGTTTGCGGTCTGCCGAGAACGGCGACTTGCCGGCGCGAAGGCGGCGCACCACGGCGAGTGAGAAGTCGAGCAGTGGCAGAACGAGGATGCTCAGCGGCAGGATCAGCGGAATCAGCGCCGGGATCAGATCGTTTCGGGTTACCGTGCCTGGGTCAACCTGGCCGGTGACGGCAAGAGCTGAGATCGACATGAGAAGGCCAAGTTGATATGCGCCGCTGTCGCCCATGAAAATTTTGGCCTTGTGCCAGTTGTGGGGCAAAAAGCCGGCGCACATGCCAAGCACGATGGCCGAAATCAGACCAGCCAGGCTGAAGTAGTTGGTTGGTGAGGTTTGCTGCGCAAGCAGGTAGCTGTAGGCGAAGAACACGGATGTTCCAATGAAGACCACGCCGGCAACTAGTCCGTCGAGCCCATCGATAAAGTTCACCGCGTTCATGATGAGAACGGTCAAAAACACGGTGGCAATCAGGCTAATGCCGAACGAGCCGATGGTTAGGCCTGAGATTGGTAGTGAGACGATTTGCACGCCCTGCCAGGCGATGAGGCCGGCCACGATGAACTGGGCGGCCAGCTTCAGTGTCCAGTCGAGGTCGAACAGGTCGTCGAGCACGCCGACTGCAGTCATGAGGGTTATGGCACCGAGGATGGCAAAAACCTGACCCGGATTGGCGAAAACGGTTGAGAACCAACCGAGTGGCCACGCCACCAGCATGGTGACCATAAACCCGACATACATGGCAAGCCCGCCGAGGCGCGGGGTCGGAACCTTGTGCACATCGCGTTCGCGAATTTCGAGGTGCAGGTTGCGCTTAGCGGCAACCCGTCGCACCAAGTGAGTCGCGAGGTAGGTCACCACGGTGGCGACCAAAAACATTAGAAAATAGGCGCGCACCTAGCTGGCATCGCTCTCGAGAAGGTCGCCAACCACAGACCGAATCTTTGCGGTCGAAAGGGCACCTTTGCGCACGATTCGAATCTTGCCAACTTCAACCTGGTTGCCTTTGGCATCGGTTTCGTAGCGAAGGTCGGTTAGGTCAACGATGGTTGACGCTTCACCCTTCGGGCTTGGCCCACCATCCAAGTAAACCTTCACGCTCTTGCCTAGATAGGCTTCGGCCTGTGCGCAGGTGACAGCAGCCGGTTCACCGGTGAGGTTAGCGCTCGATACCGCTAGCGGGCCAACCTCTTCGAGAAGGGCGAGCGCAATCTTGTGGTCTGGCATGCGAAGAGCCACGGTGCCTTGGGTCTCGCCTAGATCCCAGGTGAGTGAGGGCTGTGAACGAAGAATCATGGTTAGCGCGCCAGGCCAGAAGGTGTTGGCAAGGGCTAGGGCAGCGTCTGGAACGGTTTCGGCGAGCGCACGCATGGTGGCGATGTTTGGAATGAGCACCGGCGGGGGCGACTGACGACCGCGGCCCTTGGCGGCAAGCAGTGCCGCAACGCCCTTGGCAGAGAATGCGTCGCAGCCGAGCCCATAGACGGTGTCGGTTGGAAGCACAACAAGTTCGTGTCGGCCGAGCGAGGCTTTTGCCAGCCTCATGCCGGTGAGAAGGTCGGTGTCTACCGAGCAGTCATAAATGCGTTCCATGGCTGCCTTTCGTGTCACTAGTGGCTTCGAACTGCCGAAACCGAGCGATCTCTCGAGTTGAAATCTTGGTGGGTTCGAACCTGCGTCCAACCCTTATCTAATAGTAAATGGCGAACCGCTTCGCCCTGCATGTCGGCGTGCTCAATGATTAGGGTTCCGCCCGGGTGAAGCAGGCGAGCGGCAACATCGGCCACCACGCGAACCACATCAAGCCCGTCTTCTCCCCCATACAGTGCCAGCCCTGGGTCGTGAAGTGCTACCTCAGGGTAGATCGGCACCATTTGAGCGGGGATGTACGGCGGGTTGCTAATCACAACGTCAACCTTGCCGTCGAGATCGTTTGGGGTATCGGCAACATCGGCGAGAATGGCGCGGCCGTTGGTCGGAGCAAGCTTGGCGTAGTTGCGGCTTGTGTAGCCGAAGGCATCCGCTGATTTTTCGACGCCGATAACCTGCGCGTTTGGAATCTCGGTGGCGATTGCAAGACCGATGGCTCCTGAACCGGCACATAGGTCGAACACAATCGGCTCGGGATTGGCGCAGGCTTTGACCGCGTCGATGGCGAGGCCGGTGACCCACTCGGTTTCTGGGCGGGGCACGAAAACGCCTTTGCCAACTTGGAGGGTGATGTTGCGAAAGTGAGCGACGCCGGTCAAGTGCTGCAACGGTTCACGCTCGGCACGGCGAGCGGCCAGGGTTTCAAACTGCAGGGTTTGCGCTTCGTCGAACGCGATCGAGTCGGTGATCAGACCACTTTGCAATTCGCCACGGCTGATGCCGAGCATCCACGCGGCTAAAAGTTCGGCGTCGACTCGAGGAGTTTCGATGCCGGCATTGGTGAAGGCGGCTTCGGCGCGGTCGAGCAAACTGGCCAGCGACATCGGTTACTTGTTTCCGAGAGCCGCCAGACGAGCTTCTTCGTCAACGGTGATTGCCGACTGAACTACCGGCTCAAGCGCGCCATCCATGACCTGGTCAAGGTTGTACGACTTGTAGCCGGTGCGGTGATCGGCGATGCGGTTTTCGGGAAAGTTGTAGGTGCGAATTCGCTCTGAGCGGTCGACCGAACGAACCTGTGACTTGCGGGCTGCGCTCTGCTCGGCGTCGATGGCCTCTTGCTGGGCAGCGAGGATGCGCGCACGCAGCACTCGCATGGCAGCTTCGCGGTTCTGCAGCTGAGACTTTTCGTTCTGCATCGCCACAGTGATTCCGGTTGGAAGGTGGGTGATGCGAACGGCAGAGTCGGTGGTGTTTACCGACTGACCACCAGGGCCAGATGAACGGTAGACGTCGATGCGAAGGTCGTTTTGGCTGATCTCGACTTCTTCTGGTGCGTCAACTTCTGGAAAAATCAGAACGCCGGCGGCCGAAGTGTGAATGCGTCCCTGAGTTTCGGTGACCGGAACACGCTGAACACGGTGCACGCCACCCTCATACTTCAGGTGAGCCCAAACGCCCTGAGCGGGGTCGGTGGTGTTTGACTTGATCGCCAGCTGAACATCCTTGTAGCCACCGAGATCGCTCTCGTTTTTGTCGAGAATCTCGGTCTTCCAACCCTTTGAGTTGGCGTACTGGATGTACATGCGAAGTAGGTCGGCGGCGAACAGTGCCGACTCGGCACCACCTTCACCTGCCTTGATTTCCATGATTACATCGCGGCCATCATCTGGGTCACGAGGAATCAGCAGGCGACGGAGCTTTTCGGTGTTAGCAACCAGCTTCTCTTCGAGACCTGGCACTTCTGCCGCAAACGATTCGTCTTCTTTGGCAAACTCTTTGGCTGCGGCGAGATCATCGCGCAGTTCGTTGACACCGT
>CAIZQQ010000222.1 GCA_903935175.1 uncultured Micrococcales bacterium | reverse complement strand
TGAGCAAGAATATGTCGGCACCGTGAGCGCGGGCCTCGAGCAATTGGTACTCGGACGATATGAAGTCTTTTCTCAGCAGTGGTAAGCCTACTGCCGCCCGAACATTCTTGAGGTCATCAAGAGAGCCCTTGAATTTCCGCTCCTCGGTTAGCACAGAAATGGCTGATGCACCATGCCGCTCGTAGATTCTGGCAAGGGCTGCCGCGTCTTCGATGGGCGCTAGCGCCCCCTTAGAAGGGCTCGACCGCTTGATTTCGGCGAGTACATGCAAGCGACTGCGAGGTTTTAGAGCTTCGATCGCGTCGACTGCGGGTGTCATTGTTGCGACAAGCGCTTCGAGTGTGGCTAGAGAAACGCTGCTTCTTCGTCGCGCAGAGTCTTCCGCGGCACCGGCGTAGAGGATTTCAAGCACGAATTTCTAGCGCTTGCCTTTGATTCCGTAGCCCATGCGTGCCAAGACAACTCCAGCCACAACACCTAGAACTACGACTACACCTGACGCCCAAACTAAGCCAAACATGTCGAAGTAATAAGCCCAGGTGGCTACGCCCGAAGCGATGATGATGATGATTACCGCTACCCACGCGGCAATCGAGTCGCCGTGTCCAGGGTCGCTTGGGTGTTCTGAAGTCATTCTGCCCTCTCTAGATTTCTCTAGTTTACTTGTGGTTCGGATTCGTCTCTTGCCAAAGAGCGTGGTCAAGTGCATCCGTGTTATCACTGTCCGACTTGGTTTTTGTAGCCTTGGTCGCCGATCGCTGATGTAGCTTGCTTGCAATGCGCTTCATCGAGACGACGGCCGTGTAAATCTGCAACAAGGTGATAACCGCGGCCAGAAGCACGGCGCTCAAGCCGCTAAATGTGGTTTGGTGGCTAAGCACAACCTCATCTAACTGTGCCACCCAGTTTGCAATCCCAGTTGACTTTGCGATAAACGGTTCAAGGACAGATGCATCAGCCCCAAGCAAAACAGCGACCGGGGGCACGAGCGACCATGACAGGGCAACTGCTGCTGCGATGAGAAAAACAGCTCCCCATCGGCTCTGCAGATAGAGAAAAAGGGCGATCGCCAGGATGTCTACAAACAGGGCGGCCGAAATGGCTGGGTAGACAGCGGTTCCTTCGACTAGCAGGTCGGTTCCAGACACCAGCTCTACCTCAAACCAAGGTTGTATCGACAAAATCGCCACACACGCCAAAAGCACCAGAGAGGTGTAAACAAGCCGCTTGGGAGTCACCTAAATGCGCCTAAGAGAATCGGCAACGTCGATGGCGTGCAAAATAACAGCAGCCTTATTCTTTGTTTCATTGAATTCGCTGACCGGGTCGGAATCTAGAACAATCCCAGCACCGGCCTGTACGTGAGCCACACCGTCACGCATCAAAGCTGTTCGGATTGCAATAGCCAAGTCGGCGTTACCTGCAAAGTCGAAGTAGCCAACGACTCCCCCAAACAATCCGCGGTTCTCGCTTTCGAGATCATCAATGATTTCGAGCGCTCTCGGTTTTGGAGCGCCAGAGAGGGTTCCGGCCGGAAAAGTGGCTCTGAAGACATCGACCACAGAAGAACCAGGGTTCAGATTGCCCTCAACTGTCGATACAAGATGCTGGATGTGGCTGAACTTGTGAATCTTCATGAATTCAGTTACGTTGACCGACTTTGGGTTACAAACCTTAAGAAGGTCGTTTCTAGCCAGGTCTACAAGCATCAAGTGCTCAGCTCGCTCTTTTTCGTCAGCCAACAGGCTGTCGGCAAGTTCGATGTCTTCTTCGAAGGATTTTCCACGGGGTTTCGACCCTGCAATCGGGTGCATGATGGCTTGGTTGTCGAAAACTTTTACCAACGCTTCAGGCGATGAACCAACAATCGAATAAACCCCAGACGAGTCTGAAAGATTGATGTGGTACATGTATGGACTCGGATTGATCGATCGAAGCGCGCGGTATACATCTAGCGGGCTCGATTCGGTCACACGGTCGAACCGCTGAGAAAGAACAACTTGAAAGACATCGCCAGCTTCTACGTGCGTCTGGGCGTGCTTCACAGTCTGCGTGAAGGATTGCTGCGTTTGATTTGGCTTGCCCTCTAGCGTGACAACGTCAGTTAGTTCGGCGAGGTACGAAACAGAGGGTCTTGCAAGCTGCTCTTTCAGCTGCTGTAGCTGACCTAGCGCTCGCTCGTAGTCCTCTCTCAGTTCTGATTCGGTTTGACCTTCAATGAATAGATTCGAAACAACTTGGATGTGGCTCAGTTGGTGATCGAAAACCAAGAGGTTGCGCATAAGTATGAAGTTCAAAACCGGCACTTCATAAGCCATTGGCTTGCGATTCGGCAAACTCTCAACTTCGCGAACGCTGTCCCAAGCCAATGCGCCAACTAGCCCAGAGGTAAGCGGCGGTAGGTTACCAATCGCGGGGCTCGACCAGGCGGCCTGAACCAGTTCGAGTGCGTCAAGTGCACCGAGAGGCAGTTGCTGCGGAATGTTCTTCGGCAACGCTGTGAAATCCCCGCCAGAAACCCATCGAGTCGATTCGCCAAACTCTTGTTTCAGAAAACCCCTGGCTTCGAGTCCAACGAATGAGTAACGTGACCAAACCCCGTGCTCGGCCGACTCAAGAAGAAATGACCCCGGCTGCATTTGGGTCAACGATTCGAAGGCCCCAAGTGGTGTAATGCCAGAGGAGAAAAGCGACTCCACAATGGGTATGACGTTATTGCTTCGAGACAGTTCGAGGACCTCGCTGAAGCTGAGGTTAATCACGATTCCTCTCCTTCAAAAAGCGTCTGACTATCGAAACAAGACTCAGTGCCGTTGTGGCAGGCCGGGCCAGACTCATCGACGGTCGCTAGCAGCGCATCCCCGTCACAGTCGAGCTCTATTTTGAGAAGCCTTTGGGTGTTGCCAGAAGTTGCTCCCTTGACCCAAATCTCTTTACGACTCCTCGACCAGAAAGTCATGATTCCTGAGTTGATGGTCATGTCGAGGGCTTGCTCGTTCATCCACGCAACCATGAGTACGCGGCCCGAACGAGACTGCACAACAACTGAAACGAGTCCATCTTCGTTGAATGCCACTCCATTAGTTGACATTGACGGACTCTCTCACTTGGTATCCCGATTCTTTGAGTGCTCTTTTCACCTGGTTGATGGTGAGAGTGCCATTATGAAACACGGATGCCGCCAAGATTGCATCGACACCCAACGCCGCTACGCGAACAAAATCGTCAACCGACCCTGCGCCACCCGAGGCGATGACCGGAACCGATGAGTTTTGTAGCACCGCTTCAATCATCGGAGCATCAAAGCCAAGTTTCGTACCATCGGCGTCGATTGAATTTATGAGAACTTCACCGATCCCAAGATCGCAAGCGCGCTTGACCCATTCGATGGCATCGGTAGTCGTGGTTTCGCGCCCGCCGCTCTTTGTGGCAACGAAACCAGATCGGCTGCCACCACGTTTTGCGTCAAGTGAAAGCACGAGTACCTGGTTTCCGAATTTTGCAGAAATCTCTGAGATGACACTTGGATTGTTCAATGCTGCGGATGCGATGGAAACCTTGTCCGCGCCCGCCGAGAGCAGCTGCGCAACATCATCAACCGTGCGCACTCCACCTCCAACTGTTAGTGGAATGAAGAGGCTCTCTGCCGTTTCACTGACCAGATCAAACATGGTTTTTCTGTTTTCGGTTGTCGCATTGACGTCCAAAAATGTCAATTCGTCGGCACCAGCAAGGTAGTAGCGGTTCGCAAGCTCTAAAGGGTCTCCAGCGTCACGCAGATTTTCGAAGTTAACCCCTTTTACGACGCGAGCACCAGCTACGTCGAGGCAAGGGATTATTCGAATGGCTAATGACATGGCTACTAGATGCGGGCTGCGTGAATTGCGCTCACGAGTATCGCACGGGCTCCGAGTGCGTAAAGTTCATCCATCTTTGCGTTTATGTCACCCGATTTAACCAGTGCTCTGATAGCAACCCAGTTCTCATCCCGCAGCGGCGAAATCGTTGGTGACTCGATGCCTGGAGTTACTGCGCTAGCTTGCTCGACGAGCTCAGCTGGGCAGTCATAGTCGAAAATCACGTACTCGCGAGCAACGATAACTCCCTGCATTCGACGTAGAAGTGTGTCGGTCAGGTTTTGCTTACCTGGTGCGCAGATTAGTTGTGCCGTGCTGTGCAGAATTTCAGGTCCGAATATTTCGAGGCCGGCCAATCGAAGAGTGCTACCTGTGCTAACCACGTCGGCCACTGCGTCTGCAACCCCAAGCTTGACGGCTGATTCCACAGCGCCATCAAGTTGAACGACTGTGGCTGTGATCCCCTGCTTACCTAAGTAGTCAGTCACCAAGTTTGGGTATGCAGTCGCAACTCGAAGACCCTGAAGATCGGTGACGCTTTTGAACTTACCCACCGGGCCGGCGAACCTGAATGTTGATTCACCAAAGCGAAGATCGGCTACGGCGACGGCCTTACTTCGGCTATCAAGCAGAAGGTCAAGCCCGGTGAAACCCGCGTCGAGTGAACCTTCGCCAACGTAAGTGGCAATGTCGCGTGGTCGCAGGTAAAAGAATTCGATGTCGTGCTTGCTGTCGATAACGTGTAGATCTTTGGGATCGCGCCTTATCGCATAACCTGCCTCCTTGAGCATCAACAAGGCGGTTTCTGAAAGGATCCCTTTGTTGGGAACGGCAACTTTTAACATGGCTAGAGTTTCTGGTTTAGGTCGGAGAGCGAGATGCCCTTGGCAATCATGAGAACCTGCAGGTGGTACACAAGCTGGGCAATTTCTTCGGTTGTGCGGTCTTTACCCTCGTGCTCAGCGGCCATCCACACTTCAGATGCCTCCTCGACAATTTTCTTGCCGATTGAGTGCACGCCAGAATCAAGCCACTTCACGGTCTCAGACCCGGCAGGTCGGTCTAAGCTCTTTGCGGTGAGCTCTTCGAACAGGCTTTCAAAGGATTTCATCTTCTAAGATTACTAGCCTTTGTAGCGCTAGAGAGTGCGGTGCAGGCCCTGATTGGCCAACCTTCGCAGGTCGTCAATTCGCTCGTTACGGTCGTTTGCACTAAAGACAGACGAACCGGCCACAAAAGTATCTGCACCATGCGAGGCAACGCGCAGAATGTTCGAGAGATCGATACCCCCATCTACCTGAAGTCTGATTTCCAGACTTCGCTTGGCAATCTCTTCAGCCGCCTGCGAAACCTTCTCGAGAGTGCTTTCGATAAGAGATTGCCCTCCGAAACCCGGCTCAACCGTCATAACTAAAACCATGTCAAATGCTTCTAAATTTGAGAGAACGATGTTCAGTGAGGTGCCGGGCTTGACAGCGACACCGGCTTTGGCACCCGCGGATCGAATTTTGCTCGCGAGGGTGAACATGTCATTACTAGCCTCGGCGTGAAAGGTGACGCTTTCAACGCCAAGATCCGCATACGGCAGGGCCTCGGAGTCGGCTCGGTCAATCATGAGGTGGATGTCGAGAGGCTTCGTGGCAACCTCTCGCATTCTTTTGACCATTGGCAAACCAAACGTGAGGTTCGGCACAAAGTGCCCGTCCATCACGTCAATGTGGATGCTGTCGGCGCCAGAGATTGAAGCAAACTCGCTCTCGAAATTGGCGAAGTCTGCCGAAAGAATGCTCGGGTGAATGTGCGCTGGCATGTGGCTAGACTACTTCGCTCTTGCGAATGACGGCGATAAACATCGCATCCGTGTCATCACGATCTGGCCAGAGTTGGGCGGTTTTTCGATTTGGGTTCAGGCGCAGACTTGGTTCGATTTCGCTGAGAATGGCGTTTGCATTCAACAATTCAGCGGACTCACCGAAACGTCTGAGGGCTTGTTCGACTATCGCTGTGGTCTCACTTGGGTGCGGCGAGCAGGTCGAATAGGTCAGCACTCCCCCTGGCTTCAAAACGGCCCAGGCCGCCTCAATCAGCTCTTTTTGAAGGGCGTTGAGGTCTTTCAGATCACTTGGAGATTTTCGCCAGCGCGCTTCTGGTCTGCGCCTCAAGGCTCCCAGGCCGGTGCACGGAGCATCGACCAAGACTCGGTCAAATGACCCCGTGATGTCACGACCGTCGATTTGCCTAACTTTGGCTGTGATTCCTGACGTTGACAAAGCTTTGCGCACAAGTTCTGCCCTGTGTGGTGCTGGTTCGATGCAGGTTAGAGCGGAATCGTTTGATTTTGCGAGAGCAGCCATAAGTACAGCCTTTCCCCCAGGCCCCGCGCAGAGATCAAGCCAATTTTCGTTGTGCTTTGCACCGTGCACCGCCACGAGTGCCACCAGCTGCGAACCAGCATCTTGCACTCTCATTGATCCGTCGGCCACAGCCGGGATCTCACTGGGGTTACCTGCGGGAGCAAGGTAGCCGATTGGGCTGCTTACATGTTGTTCGAAGTCCTTAAGAGTGCTGCTGTCGACCTGGCCAGGAAGCGCAACTAGATTGACCCGAGCAGGTTCGTTATCTGCTTCTAGAAGGTGTTCGAGATCAGCAGCTCTGCCGTCGGCGCTCAAAGCGAGCTTTAGAGAAGTCACGATCCAACTCGGATGCGCGTACTTAAGTGCTAGTCGCTCGGTCTCGTTAGAAGCCTTTGCAAGAAGCACGCCCAGCCAGTGCTCAAGATCGTTTTGAGCCACCTTGCGCAAACTCGCGTTCACTAAGCCAGAAGCCTTACCGCCGGCAAAGGCTTTTGATTGCTCAACACTTTCGTTCAGCGCAGCGTGCACTGGGATGCGCGTGTAAAGCAGCTGGTAAACCCCGAGTTGCATCACCGCACGAACCCCGGGATCGAGGTCTGCGACCGGTCTGCTAGAAACCTCGTTGATGATGGCCTCAAGCGTGTTCCTGCGGCGGAGAGAGCCAAATGCAAGCTCCTGTGCGAGCGCAGCGTTTCTAGAGTCAAGCCTTTTGCTAGTCGAGAGTTGGTTCAAAAGTAGATTCGCATAGGCATCATCGGCTTCTACTCGGAGCAAAACTTCAAGTGCGACCTGTCTAGCTATAGCTATGGTCATGCATCAAACCTTAGCGGCAGGGTGATTCCCCGAGCCCACTCGCTTGCTGTCATCGACTGCTTGCCGGCTGGTTGAACGGATAAAAGTTCGACGACTCCCTCTTCAGTGCAAACGACCACTCTTCCATCCTCGAACGATATGCTTCCCGCGGCGAGACCGCCATCTTTGGCTAGTTCACGAGCCTCATGAATCTTGAAAATGTCTCCATTCAAAGTTGTCCAGGCACCTGGTTCGGGGTTCATGGCAAGAACCAGTCGCTCTATAGCGCAGGGGCTCTGAGTCCAATCGATACGTGCGTGCTCTCGATTGAGCTTTGAAGCAGAAGTGATCCCGCCGCTCAAATCTTGTGGCGTCAGGTTGTGACTCTTGAGCAAGATGCCAGGCAGCTCTTGGCTGAGGAGTGTGCATCCAAGCTCGGTAAGTCTTGCAAGTAGCCGTTCAGAAGTTTCTCCCGGCTGAATTTGTGTTGGGACAGCTGCGACTATCGGCCCAGAATCGAGACCCTCGTCGATTTTGAAAAGTGTCACGCCGGTGCTTCGCTCTCTCGCAAGAATTGCGTGTTGAACGGGAGCCGCCCCGCGCCACTGTGGCAGCAAGCTGTAGTGGAGGTTGAACCAGCCGTTCGATAGCGCCGCTAGCGCAGGTGGCTTCAAAAGAGCGCCGTAAGCCACAACTACCGCTGTATCGCAACCCGTCTGCGTGATTCGTTCGAGAGTCGCCTGATCGATGGTGTTGGTTTTGCAAACTTCCAGGCCGAGCAGTTCGGCGGTGACTGCCACAGCAGAAGGTGTAACTACGCGCTTACGACCGACAGGAGCGTCGGGGCGGGTTATCACTAAGGAGATTTCAAAGCCTTGCTGAACCAGATACTTGAGTGTTGCAGCGGCGTTTGCCGGCGTTCCCGCAAAGATTAGCGATTCAGTCATCGGTTCTAGAGTACCTTCGCGTCGTCCATCTTGATGGTTAGTGGGCGCTGGATACGACCACTCTTGGTGAAGCGCTTGGTGAGGGCGGGCGCCAGGGCGGCGCTGCGTAAAATCTTTGCAACCGCAACGCCTGCCGAATAAGGGTAGGTTGCCAGCAGTCGACTGTCGGTTGTGCCTTCTAGAGCCGAAATTCCTAGGATGCGCGCACCATCGATCTGTTCTAGAGCTGTCTTTACTGGCTGAAGGTCCTCCCGCGAGCCCGAGATGCTGACCAGTCTTACGGCTGGCGGAAAGCCGAGTTCGACGCGCTCCTGCAGGAGCTTTGCGGCAAGTTCATCGACCTGCCAAAGGCTAAGAGCCTGACCTAGCTCGGGGCTAACTCCGATAATGGCGGCTTTACCACGCTGAGCAAGCAGGCTTAGAGAATTTGCCCACTTACGAATTGCCTGTTCCGTGGCGTCTAGTTGGTCACGAGAAAGTTCGAGGTCAGCATCCAAGATCACTACGGCTGCATAGCCCGAATCGCAGATTGGTTCAGCGCCCGATGTTGACACCACTAAGGCTGGCTCGTCGTTCAGAAAGGACAATTCGCTTTCACCAGTTGACTCGATTAGCCGGACGCCTGGGAAGCTCTTGCCAAACTCCTGCAACGTTCGACTGGCTCCAGCCCTTCCGCGTTTGGTCTTGCTCGAGCTACAGTTTCGACACCGAACCTGAAGGTTGAAACCCGAACAGACTCGGCAAAGCACTTGTTGTTTGGAGTTTTCCCAGAGTGGGCCATTGCAGAAAGTGCATGAAGACCTTGTGCCACAATCGCTGCAGCTAATCGATGTTGAAGAACCTTTTGCAGCCACCTGCACCAGAACTGCTCCGGCTTTCAACCCGTCTTTGATTACTTGGTGTGCCAGCGAATCGACTCGAAACCCGTCGCTACTGTATGAAACGTGTGGACGAGCCTGAGTTTCAGAAAGTGGTTGCAGGTAGCCGATGTTCTCGAGTCTCTTGATGGTTGTGCTCTTTGAATGGTGCATGAAAACTAATTGGCAATCTTCAATGGTTTGGCGAACCAGAGCCACATCCCTGCTGTGTAGATAAGGAGAACTTTCGTCTTGATGCCCCTCGTCACCCTCGTCCCAAACAACTATGGCGCCCAGGTTCGTTAGCGGCGCATAAAGAGAGGTTCTTGATCCGAGTACGATTTGTGGTTTGGAGTCCAACGCCCGAAGATGACGAGCGTACTGTTCGCTCTTTGTTGCGCCGGTTTCGTAAGTGTTAACGAATTCACTCAGGCTCAGCTGCGCGAAAACTAGCTTTAGCCGATCCACATCTCTGAAGTCGGGAACACAAATGATGACCGATTTGTGGCTCGTAAGAATTTGGTGGCAAAAGCGCTCTATTTCGTGCAACCAACGGCTTTCGGTTACCCCGTTGTGAGTTACAACGCCTGGCATGACGGTTAGCGAGACGAGTTGAACGTCAGTGACGGCCTCATGAGTGTGATTCTCACTTACTTCGGCTTGACTCTCGTTGGCCGCCCAGGACTTGTCAACGCGAACCATACGGTCTGGACAAGCGGATTTCAGGAGTTCACCTAATGACAGAGCCTGTCGAGATGCAAGGGCCTGGCAGAGCGAAATGATTTTTGGCGCAAGTAGAACTCTTGGACTCACAATCGAAGTGATCTGAGACAGTTCTCCAGCAAAGTTGCTGGCGGTGTCGATTTCGATGACGAAGCCCTCACGACTCTTCGCGGAACGGCCGAAGGGCACTGTAACCAACTGGCCAACTTTTATTGCGTCTGCGAGTTGGGCTGGGATTTCGTAGTCAAAGAGTCTGTCTAGTTGCGGCAGAGCTGAAACAAACGCAACCCTAGCCACATGACCAGTAGACATTACGCGCCTATTGCGCGCAGCAACTCGCTGGTGCGATCGGTTCTCTCCCAAGTGAAGTCGGGAAGTTCTCGGCCGAAGTGACCGTAAGCCGCCGTCTGAGCATAAATAGGACGCAGCAAATCCAAATCGTGAACTATTGCTGCGGGTCTGAGATCGAATACTTCGAGAATCGCATCGCGAATTTTGCCCCGATCAAACTTCTCGGTGCCAAACGTTTCAAGGTATAGACCAACAGGGCGTGCTTTACCGATGGCATATGCAATCTGCACCTCGATCTTGTCGGCCAAACCGGCTGCAACCACGTTCTTTGCCACCCAGCGCATTGCGTAAGCAGCCGAGCGGTCAACCTTACTAGGGTCTTTGCCGCTGAAAGCGCCGCCACCGTGTCTCGCCGCCCCGCCATATGTGTCGACAATGATTTTTCTTCCGGTCAAACCGGCATCCGCCATTGGACCGCCAGATTCGAAACGGCCCGTTGGGTTGATGAGAATCTTGACGTCTGAATAGTCGAGCCCACTTTGCTCGAGGATTGGTTCGATAACGGCCTCGCGCACAGCTGCTCGCAGATCGGAGGTTTCTATGTTCGGGCTGTGCTGCGTTGAAAGCACAACGGTGTCAATCGACTTTGCAACGTTGCCTTCATAGCCGATTGTTACCTGGGTCTTGCCGTCTGGGCGAAGAAAATCAAGGGTTGCACTCTTTCGAACCTGAGCGAGTTTGTAACTGAGTTGGTGTGCGAGCGAAATCGCCGCTGGCATGAGGGTTGGGGTTTCGGTGGTTGCAAAACCAAACATGATGCCTTGGTCACCGGCACCCTGTGCATCAAATGCGTCACGGGAAGCCAACTCGCGAACTTCATAACCAGAATCAACGCCTTGAGCGATGTCACGAGACTGCTCGCCAATAGAAACAGAGACTCCGCAGGAGCGACCATCAAAGCCGATTTCGCTCGAGTTGTAGCCAATTGACAAAACCTTTTCGCGGATGAGCGTTGGAATGTCAACGTATGCGTCACAGGTTACTTCGCCGGCAACGTGCACTAGGCCCGTGGTTGCCATGGTTTCTACTGCGACGCGCGCCTTTGGGTCTTTTTCTAAAATGGCGTCGAGAATGGTGTCACTAATTTGGTCACAGACTTTGTCTGGGTGACCTTCGGTGACTGATTCAGATGTGAAAAGACGGAGCTCGCTCATATGGGTTCAAGTATATCTCTTTGGAGCGACACTATTTTCGAGCGCTAACAATCCAGTCAAGAATCGCGTGCGAAGCCTCGAGCTTAGAACCTTCGAATGAACTCTCAGCACTTGCCGAGACGAGCTCTATAGCGGTTGTGTCGCTACCGAAGACGGCTCCCCCGGTGACGTCATTCGCAACCACCAGATCCACACTCTTCGCCTGCAGCTTCTTGCGTGCGCTGGCCACAAGTTCCTCACCGCTAAGAGTCTCTGCGGCAAATCCGACAAGGGTAGGTTGATGACTCTTTGAGCGTCTAGCTCCGAATTCCGCCAGCAAATCTGGGTTCTCAACCAAGGTGAGTGTCGGCGAAGAACCGAGATTGGCCTTCTTCAGTTTCACGTCGCTTGGGCTTTCAATGCGATAGTCGCTCACTGCTGCCGCCATGATCAGAACATCTGTCGTGGGCGCAAGTTCGATAAGGGCTTCGCGCAGCTCTTTGGTAGTTGAAACGTCAACTTGACTCGGGGTGAGGTCAACCTGCAGGTTGGCAGCCACCAGCCGAACATCCGCGCCCCTGCTTTGTGCGGCCTTGAACAGTGCCAACCCCATGAGGCCGGATGAGTTATTGCCAATGAACCGAACGGAATCAATCGGTTCACGGGTTCCGCCGGCTGTGATCAAGACCTTCACGCCCGCTAAATCTTGCGGCACAAAGAGATTTAGCGCGGCATCGACGATGGCTTCTGGCTCTGGCATTCGCCCTTTACCCGAGTCTTCGCCGGTCAGGCGGCCAACTGCGGGTTCGAGCACGTTGATGCCTCTGGCTCGCAACGTTGCGACATTCGCGACGGTGGATGGGTTCTCCCACATCTCTGTGTGCATGGCTGGCGCAATCAGAATAGGAGCCCTCGAGGCGAGTATCGAACTTGAAAGCAGATCGTCACCGAGTCCCGCGGCAGTTCGCGCTATGAAGCTTGCTGTGGCAGGTGCGACGATGATTAGGTCAGCAGATTGTCCAAGAGCAACGTGCTTTACGTCTGCGACATCGGTGTAGAGGTCTGGGTCGACGCTGTTCTTGCTCAGCGCCTCAAGCGTTGCGGCACCAACGAAGCGAAGTGCGTTTGCGGTTGGGATGACTTTGACATCGTGGCCGGCTTCGGCCAGAAGACGTACTACCCCAACGGCTTTGTAGGCAGCGATTCCGCCCGTGATGCCAACCAGGATGCGCATGGCGCGAGGTTTGGCTATGCGTCGCGCTTAGCGAGCTTGTCTTGCTCGATTTCACGCATGGCGATGGTTAGTGGCTTTTCGTCAACGGTTGAGTCAACTAGTGGACCAACGTTGTTGAACAGGCTTCCTTCGTGGAGAGCGCTGTAGTAGTCATTGATCTGACGGGCACGCTTTGAGGCGAACATCACCAACTGGTATTTGCTGTCCACCTTCGACAAAAGAGTGTCGATTGCAGGTGAAACAATACCTTCGAGTTTTTCAGACATGAGAATCCTTAAATAGCCTTTGATGTGGAATGAAGTTCGAAAACGCGAACTAAGCCTGAATCAAGTCTAAGACATCGTGAGCACATTTGGCGATGTCTTCGTTAACTACTATGGCGTCAAACTCTGAGGCAGAATCGAGTTCGGTTCGAGCCGTCTTCAAACGAGCTTCTTGCTCGGTTTCTGATTCGGTACCGCGCGCGTCGAGTCGACGCACCAGTTCCTCCCAGCTCGGTGGCTTGATGAAAACCAGCAGCGCTTCGGGCATGACTCTCTTGACCTGCCTCGCACCCTGTATGTCGATCTCAAGAATCACGTGTTCGCCTCGTGCCAAGGCTTCTATAACCGGGGTTTTTGGAGTGCCATATTTGTGCACGCCGTGAACAATCGCGTATTCCAGCATCTCACCATCGGCGATCATTGCGTCGAACTTCTCAGCAGTCACAAAGAAGTAGTCGCGTCCATCGACTTCACCGGGTCTTGGCGCACGAGTGGTTGCTGATACCGACAGGTGAACGTTGTCGAAGTGGCTCAGCATGTACTGAACGACGGTTCCCTTACCAACTGCGGTAGGCCCTGCGATAACGGTCAATCTGCTCACAAAACTTACCCTAGACCCTTTGCCAGATCATCATTGGCTCGTTTGATTGCTTCAGGTAGCCCTTGCTTGCCTACCTCGAGCACACTTCTTGACACAGAGGCGATAACGTTGCTCGATGCGTCACCAAAAATCAAGCGGATGTCGCGCAGCTCGGCCCCTTGTGCGCCGAATCCCGGCGCTAGTATCGGGGTCTTTACGCCAGATTGTTCCAGTTGAAGGCCAAAACGTTTGAACTGAAGAGTTGCTCCGACAACTGCCGCAAACGAACCCAAGCGGTCGCCAGGGGCCGCGCTGATCTGGTTCAGTTGTTCCAACTTTCGCCAAATGTCTGCCGCGATTGTTTCCCCCGACTCGGTCCGGGCTGTTTGCAGCGAAGCGCCCTCAGGGTTCGAAGTTGCCACGAGAACGGTAAGGCCTTTGCCGTTCTCGAGGTGTTGGCCCATCAGAGCGGCGCTGGTCTCGATGCCTAGATACGGCGAGACGGTCACTGTGTCTGCGAAAAAGGGTGATTTTCTGCCAAGCCAGGCTTCTAGATACGCGTCCATGGTCGAGCCGATGTCTCCGCGCTTTGCGTCAGCGATGACCACTAGACCGGCGTCGTTTGCCCTGTGGGTGATTCGTTCTAGAACTGCAAAACCGGCAGAACCGTGTCGCTCGAAGAACGAAACCTGAGGCTTGATGATTCCAACTTGACCCGAGGCTGCGTCGATCACGCTGTTGGCAAAGTAGTCGAGCCCGTTTACATCGTCGTCAAGGCCCCACTGCTCGAGTAACGAAGCGTGCGCGTCAACCCCCACGCAAAGTTGTCCCTTGCTTTCGAAAGCGTCAAAGAGTTTGCGACCGAATGACCTAGGCAAGAGCATCCGCCCTATCTTTGGCGTGCTGCTGCAGTGACTTCACTTTGAATGGCCCAGCGATGACTGCTTCGAACGAGCCGATCGCAGCACTCAACTGAGCAATGGTCGTGAAGATGGCTTTGTCGGCTGCTGTCGTCGCTGCTCTGATCTCGTACCCGTCTTTACGGGCAGAAAGGCCCGATCCCGAAGGTGTGTTCACAACTACGTCTACCTGACCGGCGGTGATCATTTCGACAATTGTTGGACCTTCAGCGACGGAAGCGTCTTCGGAATGCTTTCTAACGGTCTTGGCATCGATTCCGTGGCGATTCAGAATTGCCGCGGTACCCGAGGTTGCCAAGATTTTGTAGCCGAGTTGATGCAACCTGCGAACAGGAAGAAGAAGCTGCGGCTTGTCACGGTCTGCGACGGAGATAAACACGGTGCCGCTGGTTGGCAGCGCACTACCGGCAGCCGCTTGGCTCTTAGCGAAGGCGGTTGGAAAGTCGACGTCGATACCCATAACTTCACCGGTTGACCGCATTTCAGGACCAAGCAGCGAGTCGACGAAGCGTCCATCCTTGGTAGCAAAGCGCTTGAACGGAAGCACTGCCTCTTTCACCGAGATCGCTGAGCTAGCCGGAATGTTAGTTCCGTCTTTAGCTGGTAGGTGCCCCTCAGAAATCAATTCACGGATGGACTTACCGACCATCACCAGAGACGCAGCCTTAGCCAGCGTGATGCCTAACGCCTTGCTCACAAAAGGTACGGTTCGCGAAGCTCTTGGGTTGGCTTCTAGAACGTAGAGCACATCGTGCGCCAGGGCAAACTGAACGTTGATTAGACCCCGAACTCCGACTCCCTTAGCAATCTTCTCTGTCGCAACGCGAACGCGATCGATCTGGGACTGGCTCATGGTGATTGGAGGCAAGGTGCATGAAGAGTCACCGGAGTGAATTCCGGCTTCTTCGATGTGCTCCATGACACCGCCAACGTACAACTCGGTTCCGTCGTAAAGTGCGTCGATATCGATCTCTATCGCGTCGTCAAGGAACCTGTCGACCAGTAGCGGATATCCTTCACCAACAATTGCCTGGTCTTCGATTCGATCGAAGTAGTCGGCGAGTGAAGATCGATCGTAGACGATTTCCATTCCGCGGCCACCGAGAACGAATGATGGGCGAACGAGTACCGGGTAACCGATTCGGTCGGCCACTTTAATGGCTCCAGCAAGATCAGTAGCGGTGCCGTTTGCTGGAGACATGAGGTTTGCCTCGTCCAGAATCTTGCTAAAAAGCCCGCGCTCTTCAGCCAGATCGATGGCCTCAGGCGTTGTTCCCAGGATCGGCACTCCGGCTTCTTTCAAGCCTTTAGCCAAGCCGAGTGCAGTCTGACCTCCGAGTTGAACGACAACACCGACGAGAGTTCCGCTCGCACTTTCGGCGTGGATTACTTCTAGAACGTCCTCGAGGGTGAGTGGTTCGAAATAGAGGCGGTCGCTGGTGTCATAGTCTGTCGAAACTGTTTCGGGGTTGCAGTTGATCATGATGGTTTCGTAGCCCGCTTCGGCTAGCGCGAATGATGCGTGCACGCAGCTGTAGTCGAACTCGACACCTTGCCCGATTCGGTTTGGACCGCTGCCCAGAATTACGACCTTTTGCCGGTCGCTCGGTTGAACCTCGGTCTCTTGCTCATAAGTGCTGTAGTGGTAAGGAGTTAGTGCAGGGAACTCCCCCG
>CAIZQQ010000221.1 GCA_903935175.1 uncultured Micrococcales bacterium | reverse complement strand
CCGCCGGTTTTTGCCTCACCGGTGCCGTGCTTGCCGGCGCGGGCCGAGTCCAGGGCGATCCAGATTGAGACCGGCTTGAGTCCGCCGGTGAAGTATGGGCCAACCGGGCTTGCGATTACGCGGTATTCGGCGCGATGAGCCGCGCGAACACCCAGAAAGTCTTCGGCCGCAATCTCGAACGGGCGAATGTAAAGGGTCTTTTCGTTGACCGGCTGTGGCACCCAAGCGCCATCGACAGCAATCAGCTGGCGAAGCGATTCAACGAACATTTCTTCTGGAAGCTCTGGCAGCGCCATGCGACGCGCGCTTGCCTGAAGTCTGCGAGCGTTTTCGTATGGGCGGAAGGTCCAGATAGAACCATCATCGTGACGGTAGGCCTTGATGCCTTCGAAAATCTCTTGGCCATAGTGCAGCACGGCAGCGGCTGGGTCCATCATGATCGGGCCGTATGGAATGACCTCGGCGCTAACCCAACCCTTGTCTTTCTCCCAAACGCAAACCACCTGGTGGTCGGTTCGGTAGGCACCAAAGACCGGTGCTTCGAGAACAGCCTCGCGCTCGGCATCGGCAAGTGGATGCTCGTTGCGAGTTACCTTGAATTCGAGTGTCATCGGCTTGCGCTTTCTACTTACAGTTTCGCGAAAATGCTCTCGGCCACTTGGGTCGTGGTGCGCTTGGCGTCGCCTCGGGTTGCGAGGTCGTCGGCAACTGCGCGCTCGATGCGAGCGGCAGCAACCGGGTTCTTGATGTGGTCAAGCAACAGTGCGGCCGACAAAATCGCTGCGGTTGGGTCGGCAAGGTTCTTGCCAGCGATGTCTGGTGCCGAACCGTGCACCGGTTCGAACATGCTCGGGAACGCGCCATCCGGGTTGATGTTTCCCGAAGCACCCAAGCCGATGCCGCCGCCGATGGCCGCTGCAAGATCGGTGAGGATGTCTCCAAAGAGGTTGTCGGTAACGATCACGTCAAAGCGCTCTGGGTCGGTCACCATAAAGATGGTCGCGGCGTCGATGTGCAGGTAGTCGGTCTTGATGGCTGGGAACTCGGCGGCCACGCGGTCGACGGTGTTTTGCCAAAGCCAACCGGCGTGAACCAAAACATTGTGCTTGTGAACCAGAGTGACCTTTTTGCGGTCGCGGTTGCTGGCAAGTTCGAAGGCGTATCGAACCAGGCGCTCGACACCGAATGCGGTGTTCACCGAAACCTCGTTGGCAACCTCTTGAGGTGTACCGACGCGAATCGCGCCGCCGTTGCCAACGTATGGGCCTTCGGTGCCTTCGCGCACAACGACAAAGTCAACGTTGCCCGGGTTTGCAAGCGGCGAAACAACACCGGGGTAAAGCTTGGTCGGGCGCAGGTTCACATAGTGGTCGAAGCTGAAGCGCAGCTTTAGAAGAAGTTGACGCTCGAGGATGCCCGACGGCACTCTTGGGTCACCAATCGCGCCGAGCAAAATGGCGTCGTGAGTTTTTAGTGATTCAAGGTCGGCGTCGGTGAGGATTTCGCCGGTCTCAAGATAGCGACGCGCACCGAGGTCGTACTCGGTGGTCTTGAACTCGACACCCGAGCCCACGGTGACGCGATTGATTGCCTCAATGGCGATTGCGGTGACCTCTGGCCCAATGCCGTCGCCACCGATTACTCCGATGTCATAAACACGCGTCAAGATGATTCCTAAGTCGAGTCGGTTACCTCAACTTTAGTGCTTAGCGGCGCACCTGAGCCTTGAGAATCAGCGTGATTGATGGCTTTAGGCCCTCTTTGGTTTGCACCTGTCCTTCACGCAATTCGCAAACTTCCACATCAAGCGGCATCGATTCGCAGAACTCTCTCATCGACGCAACCGAGGGCAGAACATCCGGATTCTGAGGCCCACCAAAACCGCCATCGAGGTTTTCGCGTGCGTGCCAAACGCCAACCAGGTGGCCGTCTGGCTTGATTTGCGAAATCAGGTTCGCGAGCGATGCGTTCAGCAAAGCCGCCGGCACCTGCAGATAGGGCACGATGCCGAGGTCTACTGGCGCGAGAGTCGATTTGAAATCAGCGCCGGATGCACAGAGCGTCGTAACCCGCGCCGCAACGCCGCGGTCGGTAGCGAAGCCTTCGCACTTGGCAAGCCCAACCGAGCTGATGTCGACATTCTCGACCTGCCAGCCTTGCTCGGCCAGCCAAACGGTATTACGCCCCTCGCCGCCGGCTAGATCAATGGCCTTGCCTGGTTTTAGGCCGGTGCAGAGCTCGACCACGAACCGATTTGCCGTTGTTGTGTAGATAAATTCGTCGGTGTAGTACTTAGCATCCCAGTAGGCCGGCGCGGTAACCGATTGCTTTGAAGGGCGGATGCGCTCAAGAAGTCTCTTCAAGATGCTTCTTGCTCGGGATTCGGTCATGCAAGCAGTCTAAACTTTTGGCTATTGAAAGAAGGACTCACCATGGCAGAAGAAATCACCGTCTCAGATCTAGCACTCGAACTCGAAGCAGGCGCTTGGGTGCTTGACGTTCGCGAAGATCACGAGTTTGAAGACGGCCACGTGCCTCAGGTTCACCACATGCCTTTGGGTGTCGTTCCAGACCGCTACCTTGAGATTCCTCAGGGTGAGAAGATTTTTGTGATTTGCAAGTCGGGTCGTCGAAGCCAGGTGGCAGCCGACTTTCTCGAAGGCAAGGGTTTCACCGCCGTTTCAGTCGAAGGTGGCACCGACGGCTGGATTGCCTCGGGTCGCGAAGTTTCGTTCGCCGAAAGCCTTTAGCCAGACACTCTAGTGAACGGTTATCTCAATCGCCTTCATGGCGTCGGCTTCAATCGCTACACGCACACGCTCTAACACTTCGGCCGGCACAGGCGAGTCGACGGTGATGACCGACAGCGCTTTGCCACCTTTTTGCTGGCGAGCAATCTGCATCGCAGCGATGTTCACTCCGGCCTCGGCAAATGCCTGACCGTAGACAGCCACGATGCCTGGGCGGTCGCCATAGACCATGAGCACCAGGTGCTCGGCCATGGCCAACTCAACTTCATATCCGTTGATCGCAACAATCTTTTGCGCCAGCTTTGGCCCGATAACCGTGCCCGAAACCGAAGCGGTGGTTCCGTCGGCCAGGGTTGCCTTGATGCTGGTCACGTTGCGGTATTCGTCGCTGCGCGAATCAACCACAAGTTTCACGTCAACACCGCGCTGCTCGGCGAGCAACGGCGCGTTCACATAAGAAACCTGGTCGGTCACGGCGTTCTCGAAGAAGCCCTTCAACCCGGCGAGTTTTAGTACTGTCACATCATGAGCGGCGATTTCACCGCGCACCTCAACCTCGATGGCCGCAACGTTGCCGCCAGAGAGCCCGAACAAAATCTGACCCATGTTTTCCATGAGCGAGATACCTGGCTTGACCGAAGCGTCGATATTGCCACCGGCCACGTTCACGGCGTCTGGCACTAGGTCGCCGGCAAGAGCCAAACGAACCGATTTGGCAACTGAGATGCCAGCCTTCTCTTGAGCCTCATCAGTGGATGCTCCCAGGTGAGGTGTCACGATGATGTTGTCTAGCTCCAGAAGTGGTGAGCCGGTCGGCGGCTCCTGCACGAAGACGTCGAGTCCAGCACCCGCGATGCGACCCGACTTGAGCGCCGCATAGAGGGCGTTCTCGTCGATGATGCCACCGCGCGAGGCGTTGACGATGCGCAGGTTTGGCTTGGCGATTGCGAATTGCGCTTCGCCGATCATCCCGGTGG
>CAIZQQ010000220.1 GCA_903935175.1 uncultured Micrococcales bacterium | reverse complement strand
CCACATGCCGCCAACCGGTTTCCATTGACCACTCACCACGCGCTTCTTGATGCCTTCGAAAACGCTCGGGTAGTGATCTTTGATCCACTTGTAGTGCTGGGCAGAAGACGCCGAAAAGATGAAGTCGTCATGCTCATCCATCAGGCTGAGAACGTTGCTAAAGGTCCTGGCACACTTGCGAACAGTTTCTCGAATTGGCCATAACCACGCCGAGTCGATGTGCGCGTGACCGGTTGCGATAATGCGGTGACTCGAAGCGCTTGCCGGCGAACTCAGCACGGCGGTCAGTTTCCCTCTTGCCGCACTCGCAGAGCCAGAAACATCGCTCGGATTGATTGCATCGAGCATGTCCTCGATGGCACGGGTGATCAAATGTCTTCGGGTGCTGTCCTGTGGCAGGCTTACCATGAGACCGCGCAGGGTGAAGATGTCTTGAGCTAACTCCCAGACCTCGATATCTCTCCGCGCGATGTGTAGTTTCTTCAGCTCATAAAGCGGCTGTTCAGAAGCGGTATCCCAGTCGCCAAGAGTTGTCGGTTCAAAAGTGTATTCGCCGGCGACATCGGGGTTCGCTGCAACTTCAAGGTAGAACTCGACCTTTTTTTTGGCGTAGGACCAGGGCAACCAAGAGTTTTTTGGCGCTATGGCCTTAATCGGCTTGCCAGCTAGGTCGTAGGCCAGCGCTTCGGCCTGAAAGCCCGAGCGAGATGTGTTGTAGCCAAAATCGATCACGATTTCGGCGGCGAGTGAACCTTCTTGGTTAGCGCTCCAGCTTTCTGGAATCGAGCCCGAGACCTTCAACCAAATGGTCGACCAAGCTCGACCGAACCGCCAACCTAGGTCGACAGCCTCGTACTGCTGAGTGGTCGCCTCCGCGAATGGCACGGGTTCGCGCGGCGCCTGCCAAGCCGTTATCGAAAGCGCAATGTGATCGCGGTAAATCGCCGGCTGAATCTTGTCCTTGAAGAATCGATCCAGTCTCTCTTCAACGGCTTTGGTTCCCTGGTGCATTAGCCCTTTGCTCCCTTTGGTCGAATCTCCATGATCCAAGAATTCTTGCCGCCAGCTAGACCCGATAGCAAATCGGCGTTTAATAGCTTGCCAAGCGCGGTCGATGTGTTTTTGGTCTCTAGGTCGACCACCACATAGTGTCGGTTTTCATCCAGCTGTGTTGGTCTAAATTCAGCCGATGGCGTCGAGCTTTCTAGCTTCAGCGACATGACTAGATGCACCTCATCTTCACTGTTCAGGTTTGCGGTTAGCTGCCAGGCGGAGTGTCTCTCCCCTCTGTTTCCGCGCAACGGCGAATCGGTGAGTGAAACCAAATTGGCTGTTGGCAGAACCGGAGCTATGTGATCTCTAAAGATTTGCAAGTGATGTCCCAGGCGCTGATTGAGCCGGGCGGGCAACTTTGGCAACGGATAACTGACTCCAAGACGATGGAACATAGCGGCTCGCATAATCACGTCGAAGGTTTCTACCTCGACATTCATCCAGTCGAGTTGCGATG
>CAIZQQ010000219.1 GCA_903935175.1 uncultured Micrococcales bacterium | reverse complement strand
GCGCTCGAATCGCGGCTTTGCACACGGGTGCTAAGTCAGGCATTTGGCTTTACCCAATTCTTCGCGATGATGCCGGTATACCACTCAAGCTCGGCAACGGTGTTCCGCAGTTGAACATTTTTGGCGAACCTCTTTCTGTGAGCTGGGCCGACGCCGGACATATGGCGGCTCTGGTCACCGACCCGAGCGGTTCGGTGCGACCGACCGTTATGACCATTGGTGGAACCACTAGGGTTTACACGGCAGTGCCAGGCGCAAGGCAGATCGTGGCGAACCTGAGCGGGCCGTTCCTGTTCGTGCTGAAAGATGATGGAACGCTGCTGCAATCGCGAAGTTCGGTTTGGAGCGAGATTCAGCTGTCGGTTCGAACGATGCACTTTGCGGGTCACTAGCCAGTCGGCAGTCACCAGCGCTTCACCAGTCAGCAGCCCCTAACCAGCACCTTTTACCTCCGCGTTCAAGTTATGCACAGATTCTCAGCGGTCCAGAATGACCGGGCAGTTGTTGTGCATCATTTGTGTGTGCGTTTAGCCGAGCTTGTTGATTTGGTTTTACCGACCGCCTGCGTCTTCTGTCGAAAACTGGGCTCGCAGATTTGTGCCAGTTGCAAACCTGCGTGGATGCACGAGCGCGCGGCACCGCTAGAACTGCAGTTGCCCGGTCTGGGCGGCATCGCCCTGACGGCTTTCGACACCTCTGCGGCCGCACTACTTACAGCAATCAAAGATCACGGCCAGACTTCGCTGCTCGCGCCGGTGGGCGAGGCAATGGGTCGCGTGGTGGCCGAGCGTTATTCAGATTCTTCGTCAATTTCGCTGTTACCCGTTCCGTCTTCGCGCGCATCGGTTCGTCGTCGTGGCGTGAATCTCGGCACCATGCTCGCGACTCGAGTGTCTCGACAAAGCGGGTTGCCCGTTAGTCGCGGGCTCAAGTTAGTGCGCGACACCGCAGACCAACGTGCCCTGGGGGCCGAGCAGAGGTTTGCAAACCTGCAAGGCAGCATGAGTTTTGAGCCGCAGGGTGAACAGCGGTTGGTGATCATCGACGACGTCACGACCACCGGGGCGACCATCCTCGAGGCTTTTCGGGCAGTTAGTGAAGCCGGTAGTACAGCCATTGGGTTCGTTACTTTTGCTCACACCAAAAAAGAAATTCAGTAATACGCGAAATTGGATGCAGAGAGTTGAAAACAGGCGTACATTTTCATCACCAAGCAATCAACGTTGATCGATGGAGGAAACAAATGAAAATTCAAATTTCCGCTCACAACCTCGAAATCTCCAGCCGCTTTCATGATTATGTGGCCGATCGCGCACCCAAAATAGAGCACTACGTGCACCAAGAGGCAGACCTCGTCATCAAAGTCACTCGTCACGACCACTCGAGAACAGCCGGCCCCGAAGATGAGGTCGAATTGACTACTCACTCCGGTGGGCAGGTTCTGCGAGCCCACGCCCACGCCGCAGACAAGTTTTCTGCTTTTGATGCCGCCTTTGGCAGGCTCTTAGAGCAGTTGCGTCGCGCTGCAGATAAGCGAAAAGTTCACCGCGGTAGGCACGCTCAACCTGGCACAGCCGAGCTGAGTGCCAACGATTTCAAGGGCCTAGACGTTCAACCGGCCGATCTCGACCTGCTTATTGAACTTGAGAAGCTGGCCAGCTAGCAAAGGTGATTTCTCCAATGGCATAACGCCAACTTTGGTTCTAGATTTACGCACCTTTACCCGCGTCTAAGATTGACTCAAGCCACAAATTTAAGGTTTGGAGCACTACTTTGGCATCAATCATCAACAAGTTGCTGCGCGCAGGCGAAGGCCGAGTGCTCAGCCGTTTGCGCAACTACACCGCTGCCGTGAATGCGCTCGAAGATTCATTCAAAGCTCTTAGCGACGAAGATCTCAAGAACGAGACCGGTATTTTGCGCGAGCGCTACTCAGCTGGCGAGAGCCTAGACGACCTGCTGCCAGAGGCCTTCGCTGCCGTTCGCGAAGCAGCCCACCGAACCCTAGGCATGCGCCCATACGATGTCCAAATCATGGGTGGTGCAGCGCTTCACCTCGGCAACATCGCCGAAATGAAAACCGGTGAAGGTAAGACCCTGGTTGCCACGCTTCCTGCATACCTAAACGCCATCGCAGGCCGAGGCGTTCACGTGGTCACCGTTAACGACTTCTTGGCCGAATACCAGAGTGAACTCATGTCTCGCGTGTTCCGCGCACTTGGCATGACCACCGGTTGCATCCTTGGTGGGCAGAATCCAGCGGAGCGCCGCGATGAATACCTAGCCGACATTACCTACGGCACTAACAACGAATTCGGCTTCGACTACCTACGCGACAACATGACCTGGCAGTCGAGTGACCTCGTTCAGCGCGGCCACTTCTTCGCCATCGTCGATGAGGTTGACTCGATTCTTATCGACGAAGCTCGAACCCCACTCATCATCTCGGGTCCTGCCTCTGGCGATGCAAACCGCTGGTTTGCCGAGTTCTCAAAGATCGCCGAGTCACTTCAGCCAGTAATCGACTATGAGGTAGACGAGAAAAAGCGCACCATCGGCATACTCGAATCGGGCATCCAGAAGGTCGAAGACTACCTGGGCATCTCAAACCTTTACGAGTCGGCTAACACCCCGCTGATCTCGTTCTTGAACAACTCGATTCGCGCCAAGGCTCTGTTCAAGCGCGACAAGGATTACGTCGTGATGAACGGTGAGGTTTTGATCGTTGATGAGCACACCGGCCGTATTCTGCCCGGTCGTCGCTACAACGAGGGTATTCACCAGGCGATCGAAGCTAAAGAAGGCGTAGAGGTCAAGGCCGAAAACCAGACCCTCGCCACCGTAACCCTGCAGAACTACTTCCGCCTCTATTCAAAGCTCGCCGGTATGACCGGTACCGCCGAGACCGAGGCCGCTGAGTTCATGAGCACCTACAAGCTAGGTGTCGTGCCAATTCCTACCAACCGTCCGATGATTCGCCTCGACCAGTCCGACCTCATTTACAAGAACGAAGAAATCAAGTTCGCCATGGTGGTTGAAGACATCGCAACCCGCCACGCCAATGGCCAGCCAATCCTGGTCGGAACCACCTCGGTCGAAAAGAGCGAGTACCTAAGCAAGCTATTGGCTAAGCGCGGCGTTCGCCACGAGGTTTTGAATGCCAAGAACCACGCTCGCGAAGCCTCGATTGTCGCACAGGCGGGTCGTCTCGCCGCAGTTACCGTCGCCACCAACATGGCTGGCCGCGGTACCGACATCATGCTCGGTGGAAACGCCGAGTTTTTGACCGTGGATGCACTGGCAAAACGCGGTCTGAACGCCGAAGAAAGCCCCGAGCAGTACCAAGAGGCCTGGGACGCCGAGTTCACCAGAATCAAAGATCAGGTTGCTCTCGAAGCCGAAAAGGTTCTCGAGGCCGGCGGTCTCTATGTTCTCGGCACCGAGCGTCACGAATCACGACGAATCGACAACCAGCTGCGTGGTCGTGCCGGTCGCCAAGGTGACCAAGGTGAATCTCGTTTCTACCTTTCGCTAACCGACGACCTGATGCGCCTGTTCAACAGCAACGCCGCAGCAGCGATGATGAACAACCCGAACGTTCCAGACGACACTGCAATCGAGTCGAAACTGGTCAGCCGAGCAATCGCTAGCGCTCAGTCGCAGGTTGAAGGTCGAAACGCCGAAATTCGCAAGAACGTTCTGAAGTACGACGATGTTCTAAACCGCCAGCGCGAGGCAATCTACGCCGACCGCAAGCACATTCTGGCTGGTGACGAAATCGCCGACCGCGTTTCTGCGTTCCTCGAACAGGTCATCTCAGACGTGGTCGACGTTCACATCGTTGAGCAGTCTGGCAACTGGAACCTCGAAGCCCTTTGGGTTGACTTGGCGAACATCTACCCAATCTCGCTATCAATCGAAGAGATTCTAGAAGAGGCCGGCAGCCGAGCGAAGCTAACCAAGAGATGGCTAGTCGAAGAAATTCTTTCTGATGCCACCATCGCTTACCGCAAGCGCGAAGAGCAAATCGGCGAGGTCGCGATGCGCGAGCTAGAGCGTCGCGTGGTTCTCTCTGTCATCGACCGCAAGTGGCGCGACCACCTGTACGAGATGGACTACCTCAAAGAGGGAATTGGTCTTCGTGCCATGGCACAGCGTGACCCGTTGGTTGAATACCAGCGCGAGGGCTACACCATGTTCCAGCAGATGATGGGCTCGATTCGTGAAGAAACGATTGCCTACCTTTTCAACTTGGATGTTCAAGTGCAGCCAGTCGACGAAACCAAAGACGACGAGCTCACCTATTCAGCACCTGGTGAAGATGGCCAGACCGAGGTTCTCGATGCCGAAGGTCAGCCGGTTCAAGCGCAAAAGCCGCAACAGCCGCAACAGCGTCAAGCACCAGCCAACCCTGCCCAGCAAAAACCTGAACAAGGCGGCCAGGGCTCTTCGTTCTTCAAGCGTTCATAACTTTCGCTTCAGAGAATCGAAACCGCCGTTGCTAGCCAGCGGCGGTTTCGGCTTTCTAGCCGAATTGCGACAGCTCGGGTGCGAATCGAAGATGAGAGCAGAACCACCGACTGAATGACCCCGGGTTTGTTGCTCTCTTGGTGAAGGTTGCGAACTACAAGATTTGGGCGTTCGACCCGTGACCCCGACTCGGCGCGAGACTTTGCCGCCCTTGCTGCGCGATCGCGAAGTTTCAGATAAATATTTTCGCTCAGCATCGGACTCAACTGTTCCACGGTGCGCACCCCTGCCAAAACTTCCACAACGGCAGGAGCGATGAATTTCAATTGCTCTGTTGCATCCGGAAGGTTTTCGAAATCTTCGAATTCCTCCTGAAATATGTCTCTTTGCATACCCCCATTACCTTTCTTGTTATTGGTGACTACTTGCGTAGTTTCTAAAAAATAGACCCAAAACGTACCTTTTGGGAGGGCTGTGGATAACTTTTTAGTCAATGTCCGTTCTGGCATTGTTTGCCCGTGACAGAAATTGATGCCGTCTTGCGCGACCTCGAAGCCGGGCTGTTTTTGCAAACACAAACGAGGCAAGCACCGGCTAAACACGCCTCCTCAGATTTCGCGTTGCCCTCTGGTCTGCTCACCATTGCTGTCGAGGGGCGTCAGATCGAACCCAGTCAGGCACTTATAGGCAGAGATTTTGTTGCATGGGCGGATGCGCAGGGGCTGGTCATCGTGCCTGGTCGCCGGGCGACCATCCGTGTAGAGAAATCGCGAACCGCTGAGTCGGCCCCTAGTTTCGTGATGAAACACAAACTCAAACTCGCCAAATACCTGCGCGCACTTGCCGGCCAGCATCTGCAACTTGAACTGCGCCCGGCGCTGACCAATGTGGCCGGCTCGCTGGTCGATGTGAAAGGAGATTTTGCGCTCATCAACTCGGGTACCGCCACTGCATTTGTAGAACTATCTAAAATCAGGCTCATCAGGCTGCCTGTGCACAACCTCAGCGAGAAATTCGGAGAAGCCTTCAGATGGTAAGACGAACCTGGAGTGATGCATGACGAATTTGCGCCTTAGAAAGCCGCGCGCGAGCAAACGACTGAATCGAATCGGGCTGGCCGTTGTCTTGGTGCTGGCTTTGGGGTTTGGTGCG
>CAIZQQ010000218.1 GCA_903935175.1 uncultured Micrococcales bacterium | reverse complement strand
GCGGCCTCGCTTAGCGCCGATGCGACGCATAACTTCGTCTTGAACGTCTATCAGCTTCTCGCCGGTTGCCGAAAGCTTGTGGCGAGTCCAGACCCCGTCACTGCCCAAGCGCCAAGACGCAACCTCTTCAGACATAGCCAAATCGAAAAGTGATTCGATCTCTTGCATGTGATCGGGCTGAACCAACTGAACCAGTGCTTCGACTCGACGGTCGAGGTTTCTGTGCATCATGTCGGCCGAGCCGATGTAGTAGCGCGGGTCGCCACCGTTTGCAAACGCAAACGCACGAGAGTGTTCTAAGTAGCGACCGAGTACCGAACGCACGGTGATGGTATCGCTGAGCCCAGGCACACCAGGCCTCAGCGAGCACATGCCGCGCACAAATATGTCTACTGGAACCCCAGCGATGCTCGCCCGATAAAGCGCGTCGATGATTTGCTCGTCAACCAAAGAATTCACCTTGATGCGAATTCGAGCAGGTTTACCAGCAGAGTGATGTGCGATCTCGGCATCGATTCGTTCGACTAGACCATCGCGCACGCCGTTCGGTGAAACCAAAAGCGAAGTGAAGGTGGCATCTGGTGCATAGCCGCTCAGCATGTTGAATAGCTTCGTGAGGTCTTCGCCAACCGCTTCACGGGCCGTCAGCAGACCAAAGTCTTCATAGAATCGGGCCGTTTTCGGGTTGTAGTTACCGGTTCCGATGTGGCAATAACGGCGCAGTTTTGTGCCCTCTTGGCGAATCACGAGAGACAGCTTGCAGTGAGTTTTGAGTCCGACGATGCCATAAACCACGTGCACGCCGGCTTGTTCTAGCTTGCGTGCCCAGGTGATGTTGTTTTGTTCATCGAAGCGGGCCTTAATTTCGACCAGGGCCAGAACCTGCTTGCCAGCTTCGGCAGCCGCAATCAGGGCATCAACGATTGGTGAGTCACCAGAGGTGCGGTAGAGAGTTTGCTTGATTGCCAAGACCTTCGGGTCGGCCGCGGCCTGAGCCAAAAATGCCTGCGTCGAGGTTGAGAAACGCTCGTATGGGTGGTGCACCAGCACCTCACGCTCGCGCAACACCTTGAAAATATTCAAAGTCTCGTCTTCGGCATGAGTTAAGTAGCGGTTCGTCACAACCGGATGCGGCGCAAAATGCAACTCGCTTCGCTTTAGTGAAGCGATTTCGAACAGCCCGGTTAGGTCAAGCGGTGCCGGTAGGTGATACACATCATCTTTTTCGATGTCGAGTTCGCGAACCAAAAGTTCGAGCACCTGCGGGTTGATGTCATTGGCCACCTCAAGTCGAACCGGTGGGCCAAAGCGGCGTCGCAACAATTCTTTTTCGAGCGACTCAAGCAGGTTTTCACTCTCGTCTTCGTCGACCTCGAGGTCTTCGTTGCGGGTCACCCTAAAGGTGTGGTGCTGAAGCACCTGCATGCCCGGAAAGAGCTGCCCCAAGAATTGCCCAATGATTTCTTCGAGAGGCAGGTAGCGAGGTGAAGTGCTGGTGGCACTGCCTTGGATGCGCACAAATCGTGGCAGCAGCGGTGGCACCTTCAATCGGGCAAATTGGTCTTTACCTTCGGGGTTGCGAAGCATCACCGCCATGTTCAGCGAAAGACCAGAAATGTATGGGAACGGGTGAGCCGGGTCTACTGCCAATGGAGTTAGTACCGGAAAAATTTGGTTTTCGAAGTAGTCGCTCAGCTCGGTCTGTTCTGCTTCGCTCAGGCCATCCCAGGTTTCTAGTCGAATGCCTTTGTCGCGAAGTGCCGGCTCGATCTCCTCGCGAAACACGGTCGCATGGCGCAGCTGAAGTCGGTGCGCTTCTTCGCTGATTTGCTTCAGTACTTCGCCGGGTTCCAGTCCAGAAGCGGATGCTACGCCCAGGCCGGCGGCGATGCGACGCTTGAGACCCGCAACGCGAACCATGAAAAACTCGTCGAGGTTTGAGGCAAAAATCGCCAAAAAATTGACGCGTTCGAGCAATAACGTGTCTTTGTCTTCGGCGAGCTCGAGAACACGTTGGTTGAATGCCAACCAGCTGAGCTCGCGGTCGAGAAAGCGATCTAGCGGCATGTCGCCGTAGTCGGGCAGGTTGATCGCCATGGTTTCATCAGAAGACATAAGTGCAATCCTGCCACTATCTGGTAACTAAGAGGTAAACAAACTTCAGGCGTTGATGGCCTGGTCGTCTTTGCTCAGGTTGAAGCAGTAGCCGCGGTTTCGCACCGTTCCAATCAGCGCTTCGAGGTCACCGAGCTTGGCGCGCAGGCGTCGAATGTGAACATCCACGGTTCTGGTGCCGCCGAAATAGTCGTAGCCCCAAACCTCGCTCAGCAGTTGCTCTCTCGAAAAGACGCGACCCGGATGCTGCGCCAGAAAGCGCAAAAGTTCAAATTCTTTGAAGGTGAGGTCCATCGGCTTGCCGTGCACCTTTGCCGAGTAGGTAGCGTCGTCGATTACGACACCCGAGGCCGAAATCAGCTCGTTGCTGTCAGAGCCCTTCGAACCGCGCTCGAGAGACAAGCGGATGCGCGCATCAATCTCGGCAGGTCCGGCCGAGTCGAGAATGATGTCGGTTGCGCCCCATTCGTGAGAAATCGCTGCCATTCCACCCTCGGTAACCACAACAATTAGCGGAGCCGAGAGCCCGGTGGTAAGTAGCAGGGTCGCGAGCGATTTCGAGCCGGTTAGGTCGCGTCGAGCATCCAAGAAAATCAAGTCGGCCGCGGGGGCGTTGACCAGACTGGCCGGTTCGGCGGCGATGTGACGCACTTTGTGGGGTAGCAGTGCGAGCGCAGGCAAAACTTCGGTATCGGTATTAGCCGATAGAACCAGAAGTTGCGCCAAGTCGAGCCTCCAAGCGTATTTAGTGAAGTTTACAGTCTGTTTTAGCACCGTTAAGGCATGATGGAACTGTGAAAAGAGCTTGGTCGCAAATCATCGCCATCTGGGTTGCCGTGGCAGCAACCACCGTGGTGGTGACTGCAGCGACCCCTGCCGAATCAGCGCTGGCTTGGTATGGCGCTATTTTGGCTGGCTCAATCGCCACCGTGAGCATGATTCACCTAGTCAAGGCAAGCGCCACCGGTATTGTCACCGAGTTGATCTATGTGGCCGGCGGAAGCTACGTGATTCTGAGCCTTGCCAGCGGCTATCTCTTTCTGTTTCGGTTCTAGCGATAAACTTGGCACATGATCCTCGCAGCTGAAATCTTCTTCACAGGGCTCCTCGTACTTGCATCGCTTGCCATCGCCGGCGTCTCAGCCTTAGTTCTTTACAAGCTCTTCAAGGGCCAAAAGTAACTTGTTCGTTTTGCCCGAGGGTCTTCCCCTTGAACTAACCCCGCTTGCATTTCTTGCGGGCAAATGGTCTGGCAGCGGCGTCATCTCTTTTTCGACACCGGACAGCGACAAGCCGGCCGTAGAACACGAATTCTTGCAAACCGTCGAGTTCAGTTATACCGATGCCAACTATCTCAACTATGTTTCACAGGTTCGCCTGGCCGACGGCAGCGACTCCTCGCTACCCACCGAACTTGGTTTCTGGCGCATCTCACGCCCAGCCGAAGATGCCGACCACGGCCCTGGGTTGCTAATCGGTCAAGGCGAACCATCGATCAAAACTCACGAAGACCTCGACACCCTGCGCACCGAAAATGGGTTTGCAGTCGAAGTTTCGACGCTTCACCCTGGGGGAGTCGCAGAGCTTTACCGCGGTTATGTCAAAAACGCCCGAATCGATTTGGCATCGGCCCACGGCGTTGCATTTGAGACTGCCAAAACCTATCGCCACTCAACCCGAATGTACGGTCTCGTCGATAGCGCTTTGCTCTGGGTGTGGGACATCGCACTTCCGGGCAGCGAACTCAAGTCGCACGCCTCGGCCCGCCTCGAACGCGTCGAGTAGTCATGACCGCCAAAGCGCACTTCGGTAACCCGATGATTGAGCAACGCAATCTTGCCCGTGGCAAGGCGGTGGTGCGCCTAGACCTCGGCGTCATCCGCGTTGCTGGTGTTGATCGTCTCGAGTGGCTGCATTCGATGCTGACTTCAGATTTTAAGAACCTAAAGCCTGGTCAGTCGCGTGAAGCGCTGCTGCTAAATGTTCAAGGTCATGTCGAACAGGTTTTTCACGCGTTCGATGATGGCGAGGCAACGACCCTCATCGTGCCGCTTGACCGCGTGGATGCTCTGCTCAAGTGGCTCGATCGCATGATGTTCCGTTCCAAGGTCGCGATTGAAGACGTTTCTGCGCGGTGGGCCGTGTTTGGTTCGGTTGCCGAGTTAGAGGGTGTCGAAGCATCCTGGGTAGACCCTTGGCCAAATCTAGTTTTGGGTGGTGCTCGATACAGCACCAAGGTTGGTGCTGACTGGAGCTATCGCGAATACCTCGTGCCGATTGCTGAAGCCGAGAAATTTGCCGCGGCTCATGGCGAAGCAGGCACCGACGCTCTCGATGCTTTGCGAATTGCCGCTTGGCGCCCATCGCTGCACGAAGTTGACGAGCGCACCTTGCCACACGAAGTTGACTGGATGACCACTGCCGTGCACCTGAGCAAGGGTTGCTATCGCGGGCAAGAGGCCGTTTCCAAGACGCACAACCTTGGGCACCCGCCAAGGCGGCTGGTGTTCTTGCACCTAGACGGTTCAGAGCATTCGCTACCAAACCGTGGCGATGAAGTATGGGTCATGCAAGCCGACGGTTCTCGCTCTGAGCGCGCTCGCGGAATTGTCACGTCGGTGGCTCAGCATTACGAACAGGGCCCGATTGGGCTTGCGCTAGTTCAGCGAGGCGTGCCAACCGAAGCCGAACTAGTAATCGTGTCTGAACTTGGCGACATCGCGGCATCGGCCGAGGTGATTGTTCCGCAAGACGCTGGCAAGGCTGCCGGATTGGCGCGCCCGAACCTGCTCATGGGAAAGCGGGTGTAGCAATGAAGCCACCAAAACTTCACTGGAGCTTCAAAGATTCTTACCGCAGAGCCATCGAGTCGCTCGCCCCGATTCTGCAGATTGTTTTAGGTGCGACCGCCGGTTATTCAATCGCCTTCTACGGCCTTGGTCATGCGCTGCCACTGCTTGCGGTGACCGTCACCATTACCGCACTGGGTTTCAGCAGGGATGCGCGACCGAGGCGCGTGCTCGAAACCGCGGTTGGCATGATCACTGGCATTGCCCTCAGCGAGGTCATGCTGCAGGTTTTCGATCACGGCGTTTGGCAAATGGCCCTCACTCTTCTCGTTTGTCTGTTGAGTGCTCGTTTTATTTCGGGCAGTGCGACCTTTGCTC
>CAIZQQ010000217.1 GCA_903935175.1 uncultured Micrococcales bacterium | reverse complement strand
GTAATTGCGATTGCGGTTACCGCGGCAATGGCGGCCTTGAGAATGAAGGCTTTTCGGTTGATCACTTTTGAAGGTTAACAAACTTCGAGTACTGCCCTTGGAACAAACTGATGACGGTTCCGGTAGGCCCGTTTCTCTGCTTCGCGATGATGATGTCGGCTTCACCTGCACGTGGGTGTTCTTTTTGACCGATATCTTCGCGGTGCAAAAGAATGACCAAGTCGGCATCTTGCTCTAGCGAGCCAGATTCACGAAGGTGGTGAAGCTCAGGCTTCTTGTCTTTCTTCTCTTCAGAACCACGGTTTAGCTGGGCGATTGCGATAACCGGAATCTCGAGCTCTTTGGCCAATAGCTTGAGCGAGCGCGAGAATTCCGAAACCTCTTGCTGGCGGCTTTCGACCTTTTTGCCCGATGAAAGCAACTGAAGATAGTCGATGACGATGAGTTGCAGACCGAGCTCTTTGGTTAGGCGTCGCGCCTTAGAACGAATCTCGGCAAGGGTTAGGTTTGGGCTGTCGTCGATGAACAGCGGCGAGTCACTGATCGAGCCACGAACGTTGGCCATTTTCGTCCAGTCGTCGCGGGTCATGTTGCCCTTGCGCATGGACTGCAGATAAATGTCGCTCTCGGCAGACAGCAAGCGCATCGCGATTTCGGCCTTGCTCATTTCGAGCGAGAAGAACAGCGACGGCATTTTGTTCTTGATCGAAGCATTTCTGGCAATGTCTAGAGCGAATGTCGACTTACCGACACCTGGGCGAGCTGCCAGAATGACCAACTGGCCGGGGTGTAGGCCGTGCGTCATCATGTCGACATCGACGATGCCGGTTGGCACGCCGACGATTTCGCCTTCGTTACCCTCGGCGAATTCAATTTCTTTGACGGCGAAGCCGATTGCATCATTTAGCGGGGAGTACTGGTCGCGAAGCGATGTGGTGCCAACCGAAAAAATATCTGACTGGGCGGCGTTGATCAGGTCGATGATGTCACCCTCGGCGGCGTAGCCAGAGGCGGCAATCTTGGTGCCGGCCTCGACTAGTCGGCGCAGAATGGCCTTTTCTTGAACGATTTTGGCGTAGAACCCAGCGTTTGCCGCGGTCGGAACAATAGAGGTAAGGGTGTGCAGGTAGTCAGCGCCGCCAACGCGCACCAGGTTGCCCTGGCGGGTTAGCTCAGCGGTGGTGGTGATGGTGTCGGTTGGTTCGCTGCCGGTGTAGAGCTTGAGAATGGCGTCGTAGATGATTTCATGCTTCGGAGCGTAGAAATCGGCACCCTTTAGCCCAACTTCGGTGATGATTTCGGGGCAAGCATCGATCGAGAGCAGCATTGCACCAAGCACCGACTGCTCGGCAAGCATGTCGTGCGGCAAAACCCGCTCGGCGGCGTTGGGTGTCTGTGTGCCAAAGGCCTGTGCGATAGACATGGATGCTCCTAAATGGGTGAAAAGTTAGCTCAAAGTGCTTACTAGACATCTCTAGCAAACACCCCCGACATCGAATTTCGAAATGACCTTGTGCAGTCACCTGTGGATAACTTGTGCAACACGCCGATGCGCTTGTGGACAACTTGTGTAGAAAGCTGTGAAGTTTGTGTCAAAAACTGCCCTACATCCCTTTGCGTAAAAGGAATTTGTCTTGTGGATAACTTTTCTTTTCAAACCCTAAACGTGAACCTTAGAGTTGTGGAAACGACACGCCGAAGCATCCGAGTTTTGGGTTTTCCACAAGTTATCCACAGGCAGATTTGAAAGAAAAAGGGCGACAGACCCGAAGATCTGCCGCCCTTGAGCGCTAGAAGCGCTTACTTCTGGGCAACCACCGCAAGGGTGATTGTTGCAACTACGTCACCGTGTAGGCGAACGGTCGCCTCGTGGGTGCCGGTGTTGCGAATCGGGGCAATGAAAGCGACCTTGCGCTTGTCGAGTTCACCGATGCCGGCTTCGACAACTGCGGCGACAACGTCGGCGGTCTTGACAGCACCGAACAGGCGACCTTCTTTGCCGGCCTTGACAGCCAAGCGAATTGGAGCCTGCTCAAGGCGAGCCTTGAGGGTAACTGCCTCTTCAACGGTTGCTAGTGCGCGTGCGTTACGAGCGCTTTTGATCTGCTCGATCTGCTTCTCGCCACCAACGCTCCAAAGAACCGCGAAGCCCTTAGGAATGAGGTAGTTGCGAGCGTAGCCGTTCTTAACTTCAACGACATCGCCAGCTGAACCGAGGCCTGAAACCTCGTTGGTCAGAATTAGCTTCGACATTCGAATGCTCCTTAGCTTCGGCCAGCGCCAGCGTATGGCAATAGCGCCATTTCGCGAGCGTTCTTGACGGCACGGGCAATGAGACGCTGTTCCTGAACAGAAACACCGGTGATGCGACGGGCGCGAATCTTGCCGCGGTCCGAGATGAACTTCTTCAGGGTTGCGATGTCTTTGTAGTCAATGACACCGACCTTGATTGCCTTTACGGGGCCGAGCTTGTCTAGCTTGCCCTTGCGCATTGGCTTTTTACCAGCGCGGTCGCTGTTAACTTTTGCAGCCATTAGATACTCCTAGGTTTGTTTAAATTTAGAACGGGGTGTCGTCGCTTGCGGCAGCGGTGCCTGGGTTTGCCCAAGCATCGTTTGCCTTAGCGGCTGGGGCGGCAGGGGCTTCGTTCCAAGGTGACTCAGACACTGCTCCGGCACCACCCTCGCGAGCGCGACGGGTGACAGCAGCGGTTGCATAACGCAGCGACGGACCGATTTCTTCGATCTCTAGCTCGAGTGAGGCGCGTGCCTCACCGTTTGCCGACTGGTATGCCGAAGGCGCTTTTAGACGACCGGTAACGAGAACGCGGCTGCCCTTGGTGAGCGACTGCGAAACGTTTTCGGCGACTTCACGCCAAGCGGTGCAACGAACCCAAACGGTTTCGCCATCTTCCCAAGCGTTGGTCTGACGGTTGAAGGTGCGAGGGGTTGAACCCACACGAACCGAAACAACAGCCACTCCACCCTGGGTGTAGCGAAGCTCTGGGTCATCGGCAAGGTTGCCGACGATCGTTACGTTTAGCTCGCCAGCCATCGTGACTACTCAGCCTTCTTGGCGGCAGGCTTCTTTGCAGGAGCCTTAGCGGGGGCCTTGTCAGCGGCTGCCTTAGGTGCGGCCTTCGGAGCTGCTGCCTTTGCAGGAGCATCCGCCTTCGGAGCTGCCTTTGGAGCTGCTGCCTTTGCAGGAGCAGCCTTCGGAGCTGCTGCCTTTGCAGGAG
This sequence comes from uncultured Micrococcales bacterium, assembly GCA_903935175.1. Classification (GTDB taxonomy): domain Bacteria; phylum Actinomycetota; class Actinomycetes; order Actinomycetales; family Microbacteriaceae; genus Rhodoluna. The sequence goes on along the minus strand of CAIZQQ010000217.1, from coordinate 209 downwards.
CGGCTTCTGGGGCTTCGGCCTTAGGGGCTTCAACCTTCTTGATTGGCTTCTCTTCAGCGACGTCTTCGGCCTTTTCGGCTGCAGAAACTTCTGGAACAACAACCGGCTTGATAGCAACTACGGCTTCGTCGGCACGCAGCACCTTGGTGCGCATGACGGCTTCGCTTAGGCGAAGCTGACGGTCGAGTTCAACCACGTCGGCCGAGGCG
>CAIZQQ010000216.1 GCA_903935175.1 uncultured Micrococcales bacterium | reverse complement strand
TGGGATTCGATGTGCTGTACCTGCCGCCGGTGCATCCGATTGGTGAAGCGTTCAGAAAAGGCCCGAACAATTCGCTAAACGCGGTTGGCCAAGACCCTGGCTCACCTTGGGCGATTGGTTCGAGCGCCGGCGGTCACGACACCATTCACCCGGATCTGGGAACCGAAAAAGACTTCGCCGCTTTCGTTAAGGCTGCGGGCGAGCTAGGCATCGAGGTTGCCATGGACCTGGCCGTTCAGGCCAGCCCCGACCATCCGTGGGTTCAAACCAACCCGGAGTGGTTCACCACCCGCGCCGATGGTTCGATTGCCTACGCCGAGAACCCACCGAAGAAGTACCAAGACATTTACCCGGTGAATTTTGACAACGACCGCGAGGGTATCTACCAAGAAATTTTGCGAGTGGTCAAACACTGGATCTCGCTCGGCGTAAACATTTTTAGAGTCGACAACCCGCACACCAAGCCGGTCAACTTTTGGGAATGGCTGATTGCCGAGGTGAACGCCGAACACCCAGACGTGATTTTCTTGGCCGAGGCTTTCACTCGCCCTGCCATGATGCACACTCTGGGCAAGGTCGGTTTTCAACAGAGCTACACCTACTTCACCTGGCGAAACACTCCGGCTGACTTGCGCGACTATCTTGTTGAGCTTTCACGCAAAACGGCAGCCTATTTCAGACCGAACTTCTGGGTGAGCACGCCAGACATTCTGACCCAATACCTGCAGTACGGCGGTCGCCCCGGTCACAAGATTCGTGCCGCACTGGCAGCTACCGCTTCTCCTTCTTGGGGTCTGTATGCCGGGTACGAACTTGTCGAGTCGGTTGCCCGCCCGGGTGCCGAAGAGCACATCGATTCTGAGAAATACGAATACAAAGTGCGCGACTGGGATGCTGCCGAGCAAAGTGGACGTTCAATCGCGTCATACGTTGCAAGACTCAACCACATTCGTCGCGACCACCCAAGCCTCGGTCAACTTCGCAACATCGAGTTTCACCACAGTGACGACGGAGCGTTTTTGGTGTTCTCTAAGCACATCAGCGCTGAGCACAGTTTCACGGGCGAAGCCGACACCATCATCGTGGTGGTGAACACCGACCCACATGCCGTGCGCGAAACTACCGTGCGCCTTGACCTAACCAAACTTGGCTTGCCTGCAGAAGCCAACTTTGAGGTTCAAGATTTGATCACCGGAGCGCGCTACCACTGGACCTCAAACAACTTTGTTCGCCTCGATGCTTTTGATGAGCCGGCTCACATTCTTCATATAGTCCGAACGAAGAAAAAGTAGATGGCCAAGCGCACTCCCCTACTGCCGAGCATTAGTGAGTTCGACCGCGACCGCGTTTCGAACGGCAGTCATCACGACCCGCACGCAACCTTGGGAGCGCATCCGGTTTCAGGCGGCGGATGGGCCATTCGCGCACTACGCCCGATGGCAAAAACGGTGAGCGTTGTCTTTAAAAACGGCAAAGAACTCGAACTAAACCATGTTTGGAACGGCATCTGGGATGGTTTCGTCGACACGAAAACAGTGCCCGATTACCGAATCAAAACCACTTATACGCAAGATGGCAAGACCACCGAATGGCTGGCCGACGACCCTTATCGCCACCTGCCAACCATCGGAGAGCTCGACCTGCACCTAGTTGCCGAAGGTCGTCACGAAGAACTCTGGAACGCTCTTGGTTCGCACGTGCTCTCGATCAAGGGCGACATGGGAGTGAGCCGCGGAACATCGTTCAAGGTTTGGGCGCCCAACGCCGAGGCCGTGCGCGTGGTCGGTGACTTCAACCACTGGAGCGGCGTCGCGCACTCGATGCGCGTTATGGGAGCAACTGGAGTCTGGGAGTTGTTCGTTCCAGGTATTGAAGCCGGCAGCGCCTATAAGTATGAAATTTTGACCAAGCAGGGCCACTGGATCAAGAAAATTGACCCGATGGCGAGAGCGACCCAAGTGCCGCCTGACACCGCATCGATTGTTACCGAGTCCACCCACAGCTGGAAAGACAAAACGTGGATGTCGGCCCGAACCAAGCACGACGCGTTGAGTTCACCGATGAGCATTTATGAGCTGCACGCCGGTTCGTGGAAGCACGCAATGAACTATCGCGAATTGGCAGACGAGCTGATTCCATACATACAAAAACTTGGCTTTACTCACGTCGAGTTCATGCCACTTGCCGAACACCCCTATGGGCCATCCTGGGGCTATCAGGTGACGGGATACTACGCACCGACCTCGCGCTTCGGCAGCCCAGACGACCTTCGCTACCTGATCGACAAGCTTCACCAGGCCGGCATCGGCGTGATTCTCGACTGGGTCCCGGCTCACTTTCCAAAGGATGATTGGGCTCTGGCCAGATTCGATGGGCAGGCGCTCTACGAGCACGCCGACCCAAGGCGAGG
>CAIZQQ010000215.1 GCA_903935175.1 uncultured Micrococcales bacterium | reverse complement strand
GCCAGAAGAACGATAAAGAGACCGGCAATTTTTACCGAGGTGCCTTCAAAGGTCATCTTGTTGCCACTGGTGATTTGCTCAAACTGAGCGTCAACGGCTTCTTGGTTTACGGTAGGTGCCTTAAGCACGCGGTTGAATACTGGGTTGTGTGAGTTACTCATAGTTTTTAGTCTAGGCAAGAACCTGAAAAATGGCTGAGAACACGAGCCCGACTCGATAACGCGCTAGGAGCTAACGAGCGTTCGCCAAAAACTCCGAAAGCACGGCCTCGGTTGCCGAACAACCCGAACGAGTAACGCCTTCGTTCATAAAGTCGATGAGCTGATCGAGTGTGCGCACACCGCCCGAAGACTTCACCTTCATTCGGTCGCCAACGGTTTGCTTCATCAAGCGCACGTTTTCGATGGTGGCGCCTTCGCTCGCGAATCCGGTCGAGGTTTTCACATAATCGGCGCGTGCCTTCTCAGAAAGCTCGCAAGCCTTCACGATCAACTCTGGGGTGAGCAGCGCGGTCTCAAAAATCACCTTGATGCTGGCGGTTTCGAGTTGTCCTTTAGCCGCCAAAACAACAGCGCGGATGTCCTCCTCAACCAACTGGTAATCGCCAGAGATCAACGCCGAAACATTGAGCACCATGTCGAGTTCGGTTGCGCCGTTACGAATCGCTTCGACGGCTTCAAAAACCTTTGTCGCAGTGGTGGTTGTGCCATGGGGGAAACCGATTACGGTGGCCACGCCCACGTCGGTGTTTGCCAAGAGTGAAGCAGCTAGGGCTACATCCATCGGCCTAATGCACACTGTAGCAACGTGATATTTAGCGGCCAACGAGCACGCTGCAATGATGTCGTTCTTGGTTGCGTCAGGCTTTAGCACCGAGTGGTCAATGGTCTTGGCAACCTGCTCAAAGGTGTAGCCGCGGTAACTTGTTGTCATAAGAGCAGTATAGGTTTCATACTTCGCCGGTTTATGCGGCCAAAATGTTCTAAAAAAAGAACATTTGACTAGATTCCCTATGTTTTTCTCAGTAAATTTGACTCTGGTGTTGCCCGTTATTCCGAGCAAAGTGGCTGGTTCAAGTGGAACGATTCAGAAAGTGGTTATCGCCTGTTTTGGCGTTGCTGCTTTTCTTCGCGTTCATACCTGCAGTAAGTCCCGCACAGGCATCCACACCATCGTTCTATTCGTTAGACAACGACAAACTTCGCTTCGGAAACGGTGGCGAAAACTCGGTCAACGGCAATGGTCTTTTGCAGCAACCGTTTTACAAAAATGGCGCATCCTGGTTTCAGCTGACATTTAGCAACTACGCCATGGACTCTGCCATTGGTGTTGGCGGTACTGGCACTGGTACATGGAACACTTCTGGATCGGTGTTTGGCACCATGACCAACGACTATGGCGTAACTGGCCTTAGCGTTGACTACTCAGGTTTTGTTCAAACAGCCGCTGTAGGAGCTGGTGCCAAAGGTTATGGCACCGTCATTAGCACCGGAAACATAACCAAAACAGTTTCTGGAACTACCTACAACATGCAGGTCAAGACAACCTATGAACTCGGCCAAACCGCGAGCTTCAT
>CAIZQQ010000214.1 GCA_903935175.1 uncultured Micrococcales bacterium | reverse complement strand
GGCCGACGGTTTCACCAGCAATGTCGACTGGGTTTACTCACTCGATCTGCTCATTGGTGGCATCGCCGGCATGACCTTGATCATCGTTGAGGGCCGCCGTCATGGCATGAAACACCTCTGGGCTTACATCGCCCTCGGCTTCGTCACAGCGTTCGCCTTTGTCTTTCCGCTGTTTCTAGGCATGCGAGAACTGCGTTTGAGACGCATTGAGCTGGCCGGTGGCAAGCTCAAGCGCTACGTTTTCGATGAACACGACGTAGTGGTCTGGATTCCCTCGGATGTCGATGCCACAACTCCCGTGTTGGTGATGAACGACGGCCACAACTTGTTCGACCCAGCCACATCAACCTTTGGCGCAACCTGGGGCATTCTCGATGCCCTGCGCAATCGTAAGCCGGGTGGCCCGCGAATTCGCGGAGACCGCAAACCTCTGATTATCGGAGTCACCTATCTTCGCGGCGATGGCAGCATTCGTGGTGTTGAGTATGGGCCAACCGACATTTGGGCGAAGCACCCAGAGTTGCTCGAGCGCTTGCCGGTCGAGTGGGCGCGCACCGGCGCCGACGGCAACGCCTATCACGAGCTCATTGCTCGCAAGATTCTGCCGACGATTGCCGCAGAGTTCGGTGTTGAGCTGACTCGTGACCGAACCGCGATTGGCGGCTCGAGCATGGGAGCTCTCACGTCGCTTTACGGGTTGGCGAAGCATCCGGATGTTTATGGAACCGCACTCGCCTACTCAACGCACTGGCCGATCGGCGGCAACGCACTGGTTGATGCCTACATCGAGATTTTGCCCTCTGCCGGCAGCCACCGCATCTGGTCTGATGGCGGCACCATCGAGCTAGACGCGCTCTATCTGCCTTATCAAAAATATTTTGCACAGCGGATGGCCGCCAAGGGGTACCGCGAAGGCGTCGACTACATCGAGGCAAGCTACCCGAACACCGGGCACTCAGAGCTTTGGTGGGCTGGGCGCGTTGAGCACCCAATCAACTGGTGGCTCGACCCGAACGAACCAAAGTCGACACCCGACAAACCAACCACCTGGGTTGGCAAGTCTCAAGACTAGCTCTCGCTCAGTTCGCGCGGCGAGCCGCTAAATAATGCGCTCGAGCGCGGCGTTCGGCTTGGTGCTCATGAAGCGCAGCACATCGTCGTCGACCATGATGTCTTTCATCGTGATCGCTCGGGTTAGATAAAGCCCCTCGAGCGAGCGCACGCGGCTCAGAGCAACGTAGGTTTGGCCGGGGCTGAACGCGCCGCGACCCATGTCGATCTGCACTTCGTCATAGGTTTGCCCCTGCGACTTGTGCACGGTCACGGCCCAGGCCAAGCGCAGCGGTATCTGCTGATATTCAGCGAGGATGATCGGCACAACCACCTCTTTAAACTTCTGTGCTTCTTCGTCGAACTCTTCTTCGATCTCGTAACGCACCTTTTCCCAGGTTGAAACCGAAACGTCGAATTCGTCGCCGTCGACCTCGACCACCACGTGGGCATCGTTGAAGATTTGAATGACGTGACCGATGGTTCCGTTCACCCAACGCTTGACCGGGTAGCCCTCTTTGGTTTTGCGGTTCGACTGGTCGTCGTTCTTGACGAACATCACCTGCGCGCCTTCTTTGAGCACAAGGGTTGGCTCAACCGGAAGGGCGCGGCCGAAGGTCTGGGCGTCGCCAGTGGCGAACTTGGCTTCGAACGACTTGATTGGCGTGGTGAGCTTCGATAGGCGAGTGCTGTTGATGTTATCGACGGTTGAGTTCACGGTGCAGAGGCGAATCACGTCGTCGTGTGGCGGAAAGCGGTTACCCGAACGATTGATCTCGTCGAGCATTTCTTGCGTGCAAGAGCCGTCGCGAATCGCGTTGAGAATCGT
>CAIZQQ010000213.1 GCA_903935175.1 uncultured Micrococcales bacterium | reverse complement strand
TTGATAGACAACCCCCGAGCTAAACGGGTTTATGAGAAAAATGGTTTTCAACCGAGACGATTCTTCACTTCGAAGGGGCATCGGTATCAGCGAATGACCTGCACCAAAGCAAACTACGTAGAAGCTCGTGCCCTCGCCCTTATCAAACAGCACTTGGATGTCTCAAGGTGGGTTTTCGGCTGGGACAACGCCAAGCGTCGCGCAGGTCTTTGCAACTACACCGAGAGCAAGATTTCGATTTCGAAGTATTTGGTGATGGCGCATTCGGTCGACGAAAGCCTTCAGGTGGTGCTGCACGAAATCGCCCACGCGCTAAGCGGCAAAAAAGAGGGTCACGGCAAAAAGTGGCTCGCCACCGCCAAGTCGATCGGTTACCGCGCCGAACGTTTCACCGGCACCGAGATTGCCCGCGAGGTTGCACCTTGGCGCGGCCAGTGCCCGGTCGGTCACGAGCATTTCCGCTATCGCAAACCGACGCGACCGCTGTCTTGTGGCGTGTGTTCGAGAAGCTTCTCGACCGCGAGCCTAATTACTTGGATGAAAGCTTAGATAAACGCAGCCCAGATGGTAATCATCGTCACGATGAACCCGGCCAGGTAGTTGAGTTTGATGAACTGCTTCCAGCCGCGGTTGGCGGTTTCACAAGTGGCGTCGGTGATGTTTAGGTGCGGCCACAAAATCGCGAGGTATGGCACGGCCGCTACTGCCGCGAAGGCAGCCGGGTAACCGGATGCTGCCACCAACGCGCCGGCCGCGGCATAGCAAGCGAACGCGAAGCGGGTAGTTGCGCGAGCGCCGATCACGGTTGCGATGCTCGAGATTTGCGCCTCGCGGTCGGCCTTCACGTCTTGAACCGCGCCGAACGCGTGTGAGGCAACGCCCCAGAGGGTGAAGCCGAGAATGAGCAGCAGGGGAGCAGTTTCGGTGAGGCTCGCGCCGGCCAGGGCGAGGCCATAGATCATCGGTCCAACGAAGTGACTGGCCGAGGTTAGCGAGTCAAGAAATGGCTTTTCTTTGAAGCGAAGGCCTTTGGCGCTGTAGGCGATCACCGTGAAGACGAATAGCAGTAGCCAGGCTTTGGCGGCAGCATCCCCTTGAAAAAGCAGGTACACGACGAACGGCAGCGTAAGTGCAACCGACCAAAAGAGCGTCGGCTGGTGCCACTTTGGGTGAAGCAGAGCTCCTTCGATGCCGCCCTTGCGCGGGTTGCGCAGGTCGCTCTCGTAGTCGAAAACGTCGTTCACGCCATACATGAGTAGGTTGTAGGGAATCAGAAAAAAGAGTGTGCCGATAAGAAGGTTGAGGTCGAGGCTGCGGGTGGCGAAGAAGTAGGCGGCCGCGAATGGGAAAGCGGTGTTGATCCACGAGATTGGTCGTGACGACCAGAAGAGTTGGGTGACTAAGCCCTTTGGTACAAGGCCAGCCGAGTTTGAATCGCTCACTTGCGCCTTCTTTCTAGAGCCAGCCAGATTCCCGGCACGAGTGCTGCCGCAACCACAGAATAGGCGAAATCTTCGATCGGGGCTAAGCCAATCATGAGCCCGACGATTTTCTCTGGGTCGTAGGCCACGATTTCAAACAGGATGATCAGGTTGTCGCCGACCACGGTCACGGCAAGCAGTGCCACCAGCGTGAGGGCGATGGCGCGCATCCGAGTGCCCCAAAGTAGCGGAAGAGCGATCAGCCCGGCCAGAACCATGAACGCCGCGTTCACGAGCAGATAGGTCATTCGGGCTTCACCGCCCCGCTGCGCTTAGCCAAGCCACGGCGGATGCTCAAGAACAGAATCAGCGTCGTGTAGCAGAGCAACACAAGAAAGAACGGCTCTTCGAGAGGCAGCTCGGGTGCGAGCAAAATGCCGGTTAGGTGCGCGGTTTGACCGCGGAAGAAAATGCCGAGAACGATGCCGGCGGCATCCCAGAGTAGAAAAAACAACACTGGCAGAAACACCGCGGCGGAGGCGCGCATCCGGTTTTCAAAAAAGGCAAGGCGATAGCGGTAGTCGATCAGCGCGAGTCCGGTCAGTGAAAAAAGCAGCACCGCCAGATAGGCGTAACTCAACGCAAGCCCTTCCAATCGGCGGCCGCTAGAGGCTTGATTTCGTGTTCGGTCGGGCCGGCCGAAGTGTCGCCGATGAGCTTTTTGTAAACCAGTTCGGCACCGATCAGGCACATCGGAAGACCGATGCCCGGAATCGAGTGGTGGCCGGCGTAGTAGAGCCCCTTGACCTACTTGCTGAAATTCTTCGGTCTGAAGAATGCGCTTTGGCGAAGAGTGTGGGCCATGCCGAGGGCGGTGCCCGACCAGGCGTTTAGCTCGCTGACGAAATCTTGCGGTGCCATGATGCGGCGAACCACGATGCGCTCGGCAAGGTCTGGAATCTCACACCAGTCGGCAATCTGGCCGATGATGCGGTCGGCGGCAGCCTCTACGGCTGGGTCGCCCGAGCCGTTTATGCCACCCTTGCCGATGCTTGGGTCGGCAGCCACCGGCACGAGAACGAACAGGTTCTCGTAACCCTCTGGCGCAACGCTCGGGTCGGTGACGCTTGGCGCACAAACGTAAAGCGAGGCAGGGTTTGGCA
>CAIZQQ010000212.1 GCA_903935175.1 uncultured Micrococcales bacterium | reverse complement strand
GCAAATACGTCGCCAAGCCGGTTCAAAAACTTATCGTAAAGAAATTCAAAAACTAATGAGTGAGTCACTACTGATTTCTGTGCACGATCTGATCAACAAGCCGGGCACGATGCGCGAAAAACAAGTGGATGTTGTGATCGACGAGCCGATGGCAAACTTCGCAATCGGCATTCCAGCGGGTTCAACCATCGAGATTGACGCACGTTTTGAGTCGGTCCACGAGGGCATTTTGGCGACCGGAGACGCATTTGCAACCGCATCGGGTGAGTGCAGCAGATGCCTCGACCCGATTGATTCGGCGGTTGAGGTGGAATTTCAAGAGCTTTTCGCCTATTCTGGAACAAGCGAAGATGACTTCGTGGTCGAAAACGAGTCAATCGATTTAGATCAGGTCATCAGAGACGCGGTAGTTTTGTCTCTTCCGTTCCAACCCGTTTGTAGTGCAGGCTGTAAAGGTCTGTGCGTAACGTGTGGTGCGAAGCTGAATGAAGACCCGCAACACGCTCACGAAGCCCCGGTTGACCCGAGGTGGAATGCGCTAACAAACTTGAAGGAAGATTAGAGATGCCAGTACCTAAAAGACGCCTCTCCCGCAGCCGTACTCACTCACGCCGTTCGCAGTGGAAGGCCGCCGAGGTCACCCTGGTCAAGACCGTTGTCAACGGTAAGACCGTCTACAGCATGCCTCACCGCGCCAAGGTAGTCGAGGACTCAACAGGTAACGCCCTGTTCCTTGAGTACAAGGGCCGCAAGGTAGCAGACGCATAAAGACTTTTGAGTCACGGGCTTGAAGTCTTAATCGAGCGTCTCGGCGTTTCGATTAGCCAAGACCTACTGACCCAAGCACTTACTCATCGTTCTCACTCTTATGAGAACGGCAATCAACCCAACAACGAACGTCTAGAGTTTCTAGGCGACTCGGTGTTGGGTTTTGTTGTTACCGCGGAGCTTTACAAAAGGTTCGGAGAACTTCAAGAGGGAGAACTTTCTAGCCTCAAAAACTCGGTTGTTTCGGCAAAGGCTCTGGCCGAAGTTGCGGCCGGCATCGACATCGGTTCGTTTTTGCTTCTCGGCAAGGGTGAAGAAAAAACCGGCGGTCGCGACAAAGGAAATCTTTTGGCCGATGCCTTCGAGGCGATTCTCGGTGCAACCTATGTCGAACACGGCCTCACTCGCGCGAGCGAATTGGTTGAGCGGTTCATTTTTCCGCTGCTCGATAACCACATCGACCTATTGCTCAACAGCGAACCAAAAACCAAGCTTCAAGAAATGGCCCAGGAACGCGGTCTTTCAGCGCCGGCTTATGAAACCACTCACACTGGCCCAGATCACGATCGAATCTTCAGCGCGACTGTCACCGTGGGCGAAGTGGTCGCCGCGGGCGAGGCCAGAAGCCGCAAGGGTGCCGAGTCTGAGGCAGCCATCACAGCCATCAAGGCGCTCGGAGGCAACTAGTGCCTGAGTTACCCGAAGTCGAAACCGTTCGACTTGGCCTTTCGCAACACGTTATTGGGGCGAGCATCCGCGCCATTGAAGTCTTGGACGAACGCAGCCTCAAACGTCACCTTCCCGGGCCACGCGATTTCGTAACCTCACTTGCAGACGCAAAGGTTCTCGCCGTTGTGCGACGTGGCAAGTTCCTTTGGTTACCACTCGAACTCGCCGGCTCACGCCAAGTAAATTTCGCGCTCGTCGGGCACCTCGGCATGAGTGGTCAAATGCTCATTCGTGATGCCGGGGCAGAGCCTGACAAACTCACCAGAATCGTAATTCACCTCGAAGCCTCAGATGGCTCACCAATCGAGTTTCGTTTTGTCGACCAGCGAATCTTCGGCTCGTTGCAAATCGATGAACTCGTTTCGACCGCTGACGGTGGTCTGGGCGGGTTCAGCGACAGCACGCTTCGGCTAGGGGAGTGGCAACACACGATTCCACGCTCGGCCGCCCACATTTCGCGAGACCCGCTAGACCCAGAATTCAACGTCGCCGCGGTGATCAAGCGGATGCACGGCAAAAACTCCGGCATCAAGCGCGTGCTGCTCGACCAGGGTGTGGTCAGCGGCATTGGCAACATTTATGCCGATGAGGCACTTTGGGCGGCAAAACTGCATTACGACCGCCCGGCCAAAGACATTTCGGCCGCGAAACTTGGCACTCTGATGAGCGAGGTGCAGGGCATCCTGGCTCGCGCTGTTGAGGCCGGCGGAACCAGTTTCGACGAGCAATACAAAAACGTGAACGGCGAATCGGGCTATTT
>CAIZQQ010000211.1 GCA_903935175.1 uncultured Micrococcales bacterium | reverse complement strand
GCTCCAAGAAATCGGTCAGCCAAATCTCTTCGGCGACCCCGGCAAAGCTGATTCGACTGTCGGCGCGACCGCCCGTCGACTCATAGAGCCTCACGATCAGGTCACCGCTGCCATCCTCGGCAAGCTTCACAGTCTCGACAACTACCTGGTCGGCAGAACTATTCACCAGTGGCGCTACCGTTCGGTTGCCCTGCACCTGACGCGCTGGGTTGTTTAGGTCGTAACCCAGGCTCACCGCATCTTCTATTGTCGCCGCAGGACGAAGCTTAAAATTCATCGTGTGCCTACCCTGATCGGCTTCCGGGTCTGGAAACTTGGTTGAGCGCAGCAGTGAGAAACGCACGCTGGTGACTGTTGCTCCGTTGGCCTCGGTGGTTCGTTGAACGTCAAATCCGTAGGTTGAGTCGTTGGCAATCGCAACTCCCCAGTCTTTCTCGTTCAAATAGAGATACTTGTGTTGGCAGGACTCGAAGCGGGCAAAATCCCAACTTGTGTTTTCGTGAGTTGGGCGCTTGACGAAACCAAACTGCGTTTCTGCCGCGACTTCCTCTGCGTGAATGTCAATCGGAAAAGCGAGCTTGAGCATTTTCTCGTTCTCGTGCCAATCAATTTCGAAACCGATGTCAATTGACTTTGCACCCGGCTCGAGTCGAATGGTTTGCACAATCGTGCTGGCTTTTTGCGAGGCAGAGCGGAGCACGCGCTTGGTTTCGATTACCGCGCTGCCATCGGATTGCTGTCTAACATCGAACTGATCAACAGCGTCTAACACCTGCCTCGAGTTTCGGTAGTGTTCGTCGATGTCCCAAGCATCCCAGCGCGTTGGGTTGTCATTGTGCAGGTGCAACTCGTTTGCGGGAATACCGGGTGCAATTGCCTCGCGATTTGTTGCCAAAGACAACAGAGACACAATACGACCCGATCTATCAACTCGCACGCGCAACTCTTCGTTCTCGAGAACTACAAATTCGTCCTGCTCAACGATTGAAGATGCTTTGGCGAGAGTGCTTGGTGTGCCTAAGCCAAGCCCAGCAACACCATTTCGTGCAACCGACATCGCATTCGCTGTCAATGTCTGCGTCGCCGCGCCGGCTGATGGGTCGTTTGCCAAAGCGCTGAGCGATGAGTTGATAATCTCGAGCAGCTCGCCGGTGATCTCGGCGTGCCGATTCTCAACCTCTTTGTAAACCCAGGCGATAGCCGTGCCAGGCAAAATGTCGTGGAACTGCATCAGCAGAATGCTCTGCCAAATCTCTTCAAACTTGTCGCTTGGGTAGGTATTTCCTGCCCTGAGGGTTGCGTAGCTCGCCCAAAGCTCGGCCTCTCGCAGCAGTCCCTCGTTGCGACGGTTCCCCTGCTTGGTTCTGTGCTGTGAGGTCAACACCCCGCGGTGCAGTTCAAGATACATCTCACCTCGCCAGACCGGAGCATTTGCATACTCGCTTCGAGCCTGGGAGAAAAACTCATCGGCCGTCCCCATGGACACCTTTGGCGAACCCTCGAGATCGCTGGTGCGGTAAGCCGCGGCAATCATTTCGCGGGTTGGTCCGCCGCCGCCATCGCCCCATCCAAATGGCACGAGCGAAATTGACGCGCGACCCTTTTCCGAGAAGTTCTTCTCAGCGTGAGCCAACTCTTCACCGGAGAGTTCAGAGATGTAGGTGTCTGCCGAGGGGAAGTGTGAGAAGACTCTTGTGCCATCGATGCCTTCCCACCAGAAGGTGTGGTGCGGCATGCGATTGACCTGGTTCCACGACATCTTCTGACTTAGAAAGGCACTAATGCCCGACTGGGTAACGATCTGCGGGAGCGAGCCTGAGTAACCAAAAGAATCTGGTAACCAGGCTTCGCGTGCGTGCATTGC
>CAIZQQ010000210.1 GCA_903935175.1 uncultured Micrococcales bacterium | reverse complement strand
CTAAAAGAGGTTTACAACCCGAAGGCCTTCATCCCTCACGCGGCGTTGCTGCATCAGGCTTTCGCCCATTGTGCAATATTCCCCACTGCTGCCTCCCGTAGGAGTCTGGGCCGTGTCTCAGTCCCAGTGTGGCCGGTCACCCTCTCAGGCCGGCTACCCGTCGTCGCCTTGGTGAGCCTTTACCTCACCAACTAGCTGATAGGCCGCGAGTTCATCCTTGACCGAAATTCTTTCCACACCCATCGGATGCCCGAAGGTGTCGTATCCGGTATTAGCTACAGTTTCCCGCAGTTATCCCAGAGTCAAGGGCAGATTACTCACGTGTTACTCACCCGTTCGCCACTAATCCACCGGAGCAAGCTCCAGCTTCATCGTTCGACTTGCATGTGTTAAGCACGCCGCCAGCGTTCGTCCTGAGCCAGGATCAAACTCTCCGATAAGAATGTTTAGCTAGGAGCAAGCCCCTAGCAAACCTTTCGAAACCGCCGGAAATTGGCGGTCCAGTTTGATCTGACTAGTTTCGATTGTCTGACAATCTATCTAATCCAATTACTTTTGGCACAGCCAGAAGACAAGCTTCTAACCATGCCGATTTTTTTGGCATTGAATTGTGCACACTGTTGAGTTCTCAAAGATCGGATGCGTCTGGGAGCTTTTCTTACGAGCAGCCTCCAGAGCAACTTCACCAACTTACCATGAAATACGCTCGTGTCAAATACAGACACATAACTTTTTCGGTAAGTTTTTCAACCAGATAAAGAGATACAGAGGCCCGTGAAGACCTATTGTCTTGTTTTTCTGATTGGTTGCACTTGAGCCGGCGACCTAAGCAGGTCTTGCCAAACTTTGGGCAACAGATGAAACATTACGGGAAGGTAACATTCATGTCAAATCGAAACGTCAGTTTTGTTGAACTTTTTTGGCGAATTACCGAACTAAGCGCGGAAGAGACCCGCGAGGGTCTTTTTTCCGCGGCGCAGCACCGCAAACTTCCCGTGTAACCAGGAGCCGGCAAGGGCAGCTTCGTCCTCGACCTTTACATTGTTGAGGTAAACCCCACCCTCGGCGATAGCGCGACGGCCCGCACTCACGCTGGCCACCAACCCGGTGTCGAGCAACAGCTGTGCGATCGCAGTCTCTGGCGCAGCATCCGAGTTTGGAAGCTCACGAAGCGCAGACTCTAGCGTGGCTGCGTCAAGCGCCTCGAGGTCACCCTGGCCGAACAGCGCTGCCGAGGCATCCACGGCTGCCTGAGCGGCCTCTGGCGAGTGCACCAGCGCAGTGACATCGAAGGCCAAGCGCTTCTGCGCAGCTCGCAGGTGCGGCGTATCAGCGGTCTGTGCCGCCAAAGCGTCGATTTCGGCGCGGGTTAAGTACGTGAATACCTTCAAGCGGTCGACGACATCGGCGTCTTCGACGTTCAGCCAGAATTGGTAGAACGCGTATGGGCTTGTGAGGTCTTCGTCTAGCCAGATCGCGTTGCCCTCAGACTTGCCGAACTTCTTGCCGTCAGAGTTGGTGATTAGTGGCGTAGCGAGGATGTGCGCACTAGCGCCCTCGACCTTGCGAATCAGATCGGTGCCTGAGGTTAGGTTTCCCCACTGGTCACTGCCGCCGGTCTGCAGCACGCAGTTGTAGCGGCGGTAAAGCTCGAGAAAGTCCATGCCCTGCAGGATTTGGTAGCTGAACTCGGTGTAAGAGATGCCGTGCTCAGAGTTGAGGCGAGCCGAAACGGCATCTTTGCTGAGCATCTTGCCGACTCTGAAGTGCTTGCCGATGTCGCGCAAGAAATCGATGGCCGACATTGGTGCCGTCCAGTCGAGGTTATTCACCAGGCGAGCAGCGTTTGCGCCCTCAAACGAGAGAAAGCGCGCACCCTGTCTGGCGAGCTTGTCTACCCACTCGGCGACGGTTTCTTTCGAGTTGAGAGTGCGCTCGGCCGATGGTCTCGGGTCGCCAACCAGACCGGTTGAACCGCCGATAAGAAGCAGTGGGTTATGGCCCGCGAGCTGAATGCGTCGCAGGGTTAGCAACTGAACCAGGTTACCTAGGTGCAAGCTCGCCGCAGTTGGGTCAAAGCCGCAGTAGTAGGTGATTGGGCCACCCGAAAGTGCAGCCTTTAGTTCGACCTCGTCGGTGCTGAGTGCCACCAATCCGCGCCACTGCAGTTCATCCCAGATCGAGGCGAAAGCTTTGTCGTTCGATTGCGACTTCAAGTTTGCATTTTCGGTCACGTTTAGACGCCTTCTCTTCTGATCACGAACTTGCGTAGCGTAGCAATTTGTTCGAGCACTCTCGGCAGAGCGGTTCCGCCTGCGCCGCTGCGAGAGCGGATGCTGCCGTCAACGCTTAGCACTTGCCTCACTTCTGGCGTTAGCTTGTTTGAAATGGCGGCCAAGTCGGAATCTGGAACCTGGTGAAGCTCAAGCTCGTTGGCTTCACAGAACGAAACAAGCTTGCCGGTGATTTCGTGGGCGTCGCGGAACGGTACGCGCTGCTTTACCAGCCATTCGGCGACGTCGGTTGCCAGGCTGAAACCTTCTGGTGCGAGTCGCTCAAGACGGTTTCGGTTGAAAGTCAAGGTTGCGACCATCCCAGTGAAAGCCGGTAGCAAAACGGTGAGCGTATCTACAGCGTCGAAGACCGGTTCTTTGTCTTCTTGAAGGTCGCGGTTGTAGCTCAGTGGCAGGCCTTTTAGCGTTGCGAGCAAACCGGTTAGGTCGCCGATCAGGCGCCCCGCCTTACCTCTGGCCAACTCGGCAATGTCTGGGTTCTTCTTCTGCGGCATGATCGACGAACCGGTTGAGAAGGCATCGTCAAGCTTTACGTAGTCAAACTCGGCGCTGGCCCAGATGATGATTTCTTCGGCGAGACGCGAAAGGTTGATGCCGATCAGGCTTGAGATAAACGAGAACTCAGCGACTACGTCGCGGCTGGCCGTAGCATCCATGGAGTTTTGGGTCACACCATCGAAGCCCAATTCGGCAGCGACAAGAGCGGGGTCTAGGCCGAGCGTCGAACCAGCCAGAGCACCAGCACCATAAGGCGAGAGCTTCGCGCGCTTGCGCCAGTCAGCCATGCGCTCAAGGTCACGAACCAGAGGCCACGCGTGGGCCATTAGGTGGTGCGAAAGCAGAACCGGCTGTGCGTGCTGAAAGTGGGTGCGACCAGGCATGGCGACACCCATGTGCTCTTCGGCACGGTCGCAGAGAACGCGAATCAGGTCGAGAACCTGAGCCTCGATGACATCTGACGAATCGAGCAGGTACATGCGTATGAGGGTTGCGATTTGGTCGTTACGCGAGCGACCGGCGCGAACCTTGCCGCCCAGCTCTGGGCCAGCGATTTCGATCAGTCCGCGCTCGAGAGCGCCGTGGACATCTTCGTCGGAAGG
>CAIZQQ010000209.1 GCA_903935175.1 uncultured Micrococcales bacterium | reverse complement strand
CTGGCCTTCTACGCCCACTTCAGGTAGCAACAGGTGGCGCTTGTAACGGTTCATTTGTTCGGGAGTCAGTGACGCTGGCGCTTTCCAGACGCGACCTTCGTCTTTCCACTTGCCGTAGCCACCCGCCATCGACAAAACATTGGTGTATCCGAGTTCGGCAAGGGTCTTGGCAGCAAAGGCACTGCGCACGCCACCGGCGCAATACACAATGACTGGTGACTCCTTATCAAGGATGCGACCTTCAATTTGGGCCTCGAGGTGTCCACGAGGAATATGCAGGGCTCCAACGAGGGCGCCTTCGGCGTATTCATCGGGTTCGCGAACGTCCAAAATCGTGACGCCACCTGCGGTTATCTGAGTTTGGGCAGTTGCGGTGTCGACTTCGGTAATGACCGATTTTGCGGCGGAAAGTAAGTCCCTAAAGGTAGCCATGGCAAAAGCCTACCTAGTTAGTCGGGAATTGCCACGAGGGCGGGAAGCATGGCCGTGATGTCCCCCATCAAGAATGCATCGGCATAACGGTCGCGGTCGGTGGGCTGGTTATTCATAATGATGACTTTTGCCCCAGCAGCTTTACCGCTCGTCACGACATTGGCCGCTGGCATCACGTTGAGTTGGGTGCCGATCGCCAAAACTAAGTCGGCCTCGTCAGCCGCTGTCAAGGCCGCGTTGATGACCTCGGGTACGAGCGCTTCACCAAACAAAATGACATCGCGCTTCATCAGTCCCCCGCACTTCAGACACTTGGGATCAGCTTCGCCAGCGTCAACTCGCTGCAACGTTTCTTCGACAGGCAGTCGATCGCCACAGCCGATGCAACGTGTGTACTGCCAGGTGCCATGAACTTCATGCACTAGCTCGGGCGAGTTACCGGCAACCAAATGCAATCCATCAACGTTTTGCGTTGCAAGACCGCGCAACTGGCCACGACGTTCAAGTTCAACAAGTGCAAGGTGTCCAACGTTAGGTTCAACCGTTCGTAAACGTCGATCACTCGATGCTTTCCACCCGGCGATGCGCACATTCTCATCAGTCAAATAAGTCTGAATATTTGATGCTTTCTCGGCTAGCGGATTCTTTGTCCAGATTCCGTTCGGACCACGAAAATCAGGAATTCCTGAAGCCGTCGAAATACCTGCACCAGTCAACACTGTGATACGCCGCGCTTCAGCAACCCACTGACGCACTTGAGCAAATTCCTGTGAATGAACATCATTGGTCAACATCGCTTCCCCGCTTTCGTGCAAAAAGTATCCCACTCATCGCCGTAGATAAACGATCTGCGCTCACTTTTTCGTGTCATCAAGAACAAGAAATTTGAAAGGTCAACTTGCACATGAGCGCTCATCACCAGTCACCCAAGCACTCCACCGTTCTCGACCGAGTGTCCGACGAATTAGTGGTTATTCCTTGGCGCGATCCGATTGTTGAGCGCGTTGGCTTTGATGCCTGTGGCGATTACGTCGAACTCTTTTGGCTCAGCACACTCGGGCCAACTGCTACTTGGCTCCTTCGTCGCCTCGCCGTCACCGTTGTGAATAATCCTGATGGTTTCGCCATTGATTTAGCCGCAACAGCCGCCAGTCTTGGTCTTGGTTGGGAGTCAGGTCGCGCCAATCCGTTTGCCCGAGCCGTACAGCGATTGGTGATGTTCGGTGTAGCGCAACCAATTGGCGATCGCCTTGCCGTTCGATCGGTCGTCACACCTATAGCAATGAAACAACTG
>CAIZQQ010000208.1 GCA_903935175.1 uncultured Micrococcales bacterium | reverse complement strand
TCGGTAGCTCGCCGGGCTCATAACCCGGAGGTCGTAGGTTCAAATCCTGCCCCCGCAACCAGTAACAAAAACCCAGTCAATTTGGCTGGGTTTTTGTGCGTTAACGGGCGCTGTGAATAACTCGCGCGGCTCGGCTTGAGTCGACCTATTCTTCACGCATGAATCGACCCTTTTTTGCAGACAAGAATCTTCGGCACAGGGTCTCCGCTGCGATTCTGGCGGTCTGCCTGATCGTTTGCGGTGTTTTTCCGTCAGGCCCAGCGCAGGCGGCTGCTCCAAAATGCAACACGGATGCTGGCACAGCGCAAAGCCTAAAACTGAGTTCGCTCAAGACAGGTGACACGGTTACCGTCTGTGCCAGTTGGCTTGTGACAAGGCAAACCACCTCGGTCGGGCCGCCAGCCCAAAGCTCTGGTTCCGCAAGTGGCCAGGTTTCGTCTACACGCAAGACCACCAAGGTGACCGTTCCGCAGCGCAGGTTTTTCTCGGCCACTCCAGATCGCCCGACCATAAAGAGCAACGTCTACCGTTCAATTAAGCCCGGCGATCCAGTGCTCTTAGCTTCAACGGCTACTCGCCATCAGCACCTGGCACTGCTCCTAGGCAAACCAACCATGCTCAGATTCACACCGGTTTCCTATCGCTGGACCACCGGCGACGCTGGAGTTTCGGTTCGGTCTCAGGTGCGCCACCGCTACAAGAACGTCGGCCGCTACACCGTGCGGATGAGCGTGAATTACAAAAGCGAGGTGCGGGTTTTGCCAAGTGGGCGGTGGTTGACACTACCGTTTCAAGTGACCAGGGTCGCCCCCTCTGTCGAGATAGTTGTCGCCAGCGAGAAGCCGAACCTTGGCGGGGTCGCGGTGTTGGTCGGAAAAACCTGCCTCGAGCATCCGAGTGCTGTGGGGTGCTGATGGTTTCAAACTAACTCTCAGGATGTTTTCATAAACTATTCAGGTTGAGGTGTAAGAGTCTGGTTTAGACATACACAAACTTGAAGGGGTTGCCAATTGACCAATCAAAACGGCCCAGTTTCATCGAACCAGGTGAACAGACAGTTTTTGTTTGACACCCCGATTTTGCTGCCTGCCCCGCCGGCAGTTCCGGCTCAGAAGAAAGCCTCACTCGGAGTACTAGGCACGGTGGTAATCGCCTCGCTAGTTAGCGGCGTGGTTGGTGGAGTCATCGGCGTAGGCGGTTACATGCTCAGCACAGCGCCGGCAGCGGTCGTCGTGAATAACACCGACTCGGTGAACTGGGTAACGGGCGCATCTTCAAAAGCCCTTCCATCGGTGGTTACCATTTCAGTGAGTTCGGCCAACGAGGGCGGTAGCGGCTCGGGTGTCTTCCTAACCGCCGACGGCTACATTCTCACCAACGCTCACGTGGTCACGCTTTCGGGCGCTTCGGCAAACCCAAAAGTCACCGTCAAAACGCTCGACGGCAAAATTTACGTCGCAGACATAGTTGGTACCGATCCAAACAATGACCTGGCCGTAATCAAAATCTCGGCCGCCGGCGCATTTACTCCGATCGAGTGGGCAGATTCATCGATGGTGAATGTTGGAGACTCGGTAGTTGCCCTAGGTGCACCACTTGGTCTCGAAAACAGTGTTACCACCGGTGTAATCTCGGCTCTCAACCGAACCATTCAAGTGGCAAGCTCAGACACCAGTGAAGACGGTTCGAGTCTGCAGTGGTGGAACGGCACTGGTTCGGCTCCAGTTAGTCTTCGAGTCTTGCAGACCGATGCCGCGATCAACCCAGGCAACTCGGGTGGCGCGCTGGTAAATGCTCAGGGTCAACTAATCGGCATCAACGTTGCCATTGCGACTGCGGGTGCAACCACCGCCGAGGGTCAGAGTGGAAGTATCGGCGTTGGGTTTGCAATCACGTCGAACATTGCCAAACGCATCGCTGAAGAACTCATGAGTGACGGAAAAGCTAGCCACGCTTTGCTAGGTGCCATGGTCGGTAACGCCGGCGAAGAGACCGACGGGTTCTCTTCGGGAGCACTGGTGGGGGAGCTAACCCCTGGTGGCCCTGGCGAAACGGCCGGGCTAAAAGTGGGCGACATTGTCACAAGTTTCAACGGCTACAAGATCGACACCGCAGCTGATCTCACCGCTGCGGTGAGGGCTGAGCCGGCTGGTGCGACTGCAACTCTCGAAGTAACCCG
>CAIZQQ010000207.1 GCA_903935175.1 uncultured Micrococcales bacterium | reverse complement strand
TGCACCGCGCACCGTTTGGGTGATGGTTCCACACGGCCAGCCAACCGACGACGTAATCAACGAACTAAAGAAGCACCTAGAACCTGGTGACCTGATCATCGAGGGTGGTAACTCACGCTTCAGCGACGACATTCGTCACGCAGAAGAATTGGCCCCTCTCGAAATCGGCTACCTCGACTGTGGCGTTTCTGGCGGTGTCTGGGGTCTAGAAAACGGATACGGCCTAATGGTCGGTGGCCCAGCCGAGCTAGTCGAGCGCGCGATGCCAATCTTCGACGCACTTCGCCCTGAGGGCAAGCGCGAAGAGGGCTTCGTTCACGTTGGCGACACCGGTGCCGGTCACTACGCCAAGATGGTTCACAACGGCATCGAATACGGCATGATGCAGTCATTCGCCGAGGGTTATGAGCTTCTAGAAAAGAAGAGCATCATCAAGGATGTTCACGGCACCTTTGCCGCCTGGCAGCGTGGCACCGTGGTTCGTTCATGGTTGCTCGACCTTCTGGTTCGCGCTCTCGAAGAAGACCCGAACCTAGACAACATCAAGGGCTATGTAAACGACTCGGGTGAAGGTCGCTGGACCATCGAAGAGGCAATCGCAGAGGCAGTTCCAATGCCGGCGATCACCGCTTCGCTCTATGCTCGCTTCGCAAGCCGCCAAGAAGACTCTCCTGCCATGAAGGCAGTAGCAGCTCTTCGCAACCAGTTCGGTGGCCACGCCGTCGTCAAAAACGACAAGTAAGCCAACCACGCCAAGAAGTTCTAACGTCTAGGGGCGAGGGTTATGTATGTAAAGCATCTGACCCTCGCCTCTTTTCGTAACCACGGCAGCACCGATGTTGCGCTCGAGCCAGGCATCAACCTTTTCGTCGGTCGAAACGGCCAGGGTAAAACCAATCTCGTCGAGGCGATCGGCTACCTCAGCACGCTGACCTCGCACCGCGTCGCCGGCTACCAAGCGCTGATTCAGGCGGGTGAGCCTGCAGCGATCATCCGCGCCATGGTTTGCCATGAAGACCGAGACATTTTGCTTGAGCTCGAGCTAAATCGCGAGGGCAAAAACAAGGCCCGCATGAACAAGGCCGACCTGCCGCGCGTGCGTGACCTGATCGGCGTGATTTCGTCGGTCACCTTCGCCCCCGAAGACATCGACATTATTCGCCGCGACCCGACAAACCGCCGCGCGTTCATCGACGGCCTGGTGGTGCAGTATCGCCCGCGCATGGCCGGCGTTTACAGTGACTACGAGCGCGTGCTCAAGCAGCGCAATAGCTTGCTGAAATCGGCCAAAATCACCAAGACCACCGGCTCTGCGCTCAGCACCCTCGAAGCCTGGGACGCCTCGCTCGTGCAGTACGGCACCGAAATTGTTTCGGCTCGAATCGAAATCGCGCGGATGCTCGAACCGCACCTATTCGCGGCCTACCAGTCGATCGCCACGACCAACAACGAGCCGCGGTTGCTCTATAAGTCGTCGCTGCTCGGAGACCGCCTGCCGAACTTTTTCGGCGAAGACACCGAAGAAGACGACCTCGAGTATCTCGAAGACAGCGACCGTGACACCGTTGCCAAGTTGTTCAGCGACCGCCTCGAAAAGGTGCGGGCGAAAGAACTCGAGCGCGGACTCACGTTGGTGGGGCCTCAGCGCGATGACCTCGTGTTGATGCTCGGGCCACTGCCCGCGAAGGGTTACGCCAGCCACGGCGAAACCTGGTCGTATGCGCTGGCGTTGCGCCTAGCATCCGTGGAGTTATTGAAAAAAGAAAGCCGCACCGGAGACCCCGTGCTGATCTTGGATGACGTTTTTGCCGAGCTCGATTCGGGCCGCCGCTTGCGCCTGGCCGAGCTGGTGGCGAACAATGAACAGGTGCTCATCACCGCAGCAGTGGCCGAAGACGTGCCGGTAATTCTCACCGCCACGCGCTTTGCCGTGAGCGAGGGGCAGGTGACGCGCGAGTGAGTGACGAGAAAAAGTCTTCCGTAGACTTTGCCCAAGAGTTTTATTGGCGGATGCGCGAGGCTGCCACCGGGCGGCGCATGACCCGCGACCAAAAGCGCATCAAGGCCAGCAAGGAAAAGGCTAAGTCGAAGCCGTTCGACAAGGGCCGCGACCCGGTGACCGCGATGTCGACCTTGGATGCACTGATCACCGATTTTCGTTGGACCGGTGAAATGGCCGAAGCCGACCTTCACGTGAACTGGGCCGAAGTGGTTGGTGCGAACAACGCTGCTAACTCGAAGCCCGAAGAAATCATTGACGGCACCTTAACCATTCGATGCAAATCGACCGCCTGGGCGACGCAGTTGCGACTGATGGCCCCACAGATTTTGGAGCTGGTTAACGAGCGTTACGAGGCGCTCGGAATCAGTGCGATTAAGACCCTCGGGCCAGATGCTCCGAGCTGGAAAAAGGGCCCAAGATCGGTGCCCGGACGAGGTCCGAGAGACACCTACGGGTAATCGCTGAAACGTTGCCAAAATGAGACCTTGGCAAAACGCGACTTCCGCGTAAATAAAGGGCAAAACTGCCTATCGCAGCATTGTGGATATCCCCGATTTTGTCGCGCATCCGAGGTAAAATCGAAGGGTTAGTAACCCCGAATTTAAGTCGGCCGCCGAGGTCGCAGTTCATAGGGCCTAATCCAGCAAAAAGGAGTACCAACTAAAAATGTCTACACCCGAAAACAGTGGCTACGAAGCCGGAAATATTCAGGTTCTCGAAGGCCTCGAAGCTGTTCGTAAACGCCCAGGAATGTACATCGGTTCGACCGGGCCCCGTGGTCTTCACCACTTGGTTTACGAGATCGTCGATAACTCGGTAGACGAAGCTCTTGCTGGTCACTGCGATGCCATTCAGGTCACCATCACCAAGCAGGGATGGATTCGCGTTCAAGACAACGGCCGAGGAATCCCGGTAGCCGTTCACCCAACCGAAGGCGTCTCAACCGTTCAGGTTGTTCTCACCATCTTGCACGCCGGAGGAAAATTCGGCGGTGGCGGATATGCGGTTTCGGGTGGTTTGCACGGTGTGGGTGCATCCGTGGTTAATGCCCTTTCAACCAAGTTGCGCGTGGCAGTTGCCCGTGAAGGTTTCTTCTGGACCCAGAGCTACCAGAGCGGTGTGCCAGACGCCCCAATAGCCAAGGCCAGTGCCACCGACTCGACCGGAACCATGATCGAGTTCGAGCCGAACGCCGAGATTTTCGAAACCGTCGACTTCGACTACGAAACCCTGCGCGCACGCTTTCAGCAGATGTGCTTCTTGAACAAGGGTCTCGAGATCAGCATCAAGGATGAGCGCAGCGGTAAAGAAGACACCTACCTCTATGAGCGCGGCCTCATGGACTACGTCGAGTTCTTGAACTCGTCGAAAAAGACCGAACTGGTTCACCAAGAAATCATTTCGTTCGAGTCTGAGACCAAAGAGAAGAACCTGTCGCTCGAATTGGCAATGCAGTGGACCAACGCCTACAACGAGAGCGTTCACACCTACGCCAACACCATCAACACCCACGAGGGTGGAACCCACGAAGAGGGCTTCAGGGCTGCACTTACTAGCTTGCTGAACAAGTACGCTCGTGCCACCAACCTGCTCAAAGAAAAAGACGAGAACCTAAGCGGTGACGACTGCCGCGAAGGTTTGACCGCCGTAATCTCGGTCAAGCTTAGTGAGCCGCAGTTCGAAGGGCAGACCAAGACCAAACTGGGTAACACCGAGGCCAAGGCCTTTGTGCAGAAGGTAGTCAACGAGCAACTCGGCGACTGGCTAGAGCGCAACCCGACCCAGGCCAAAGACATTGTTCGCAAGGCGATTCAGGCAGCGACTGCTCGCCAGGCAGCCCGCAAGGCGCGCGAGGCAACTCGTCGCAAGGGCCTACTCGAGTCTGGCGGCATGCCGGGCAAGCTGCGCGACTGCTCGAGCCGCGACCCGATCGTTTCAGAAATCTACATCGTTGAGGGTGACTCGGCAGGTGGTTCGGCAGTTCGTGGCCGCAACCCAGAGACCCAGGCCATCTTGCCTCTGCGAGGAAAGATTCTGAACGTCGAACGCGCCCGCCTAGACCGCGCGATGGCCAACACCGAAGTTCAGGCGTTGATCACCGCATTCGGAACCGGCATCGGCGAAGAGTTCGATGTGAGCAAGATTCGCTATCACAAGTGCGTTTTGATGGCCGACGCCGATGTCGACGGTCAGCACATCCGCACTCTGATTTTGACCCTGCTGTTCCGCTACATGCGCCCACTGATCGAGCATGGCTACGTTTACCTCGCGCAGCCGCCGCTGTATCGCATCAAATGGTCGAACGCCGAGCACGAATATGTCTACTCAGACGCCGAGCGCGACGAGAAGCTAGCCAGTGGCCAGGCCGCCGGCAAGAAGATTCCGAAAGAAAACTCGATTCAGCGCTACAAGGGTCTGGGTGAAATGGACTACGACGAGCTTTGGGCCACCACCATGGACCCAGACCGCCGCACCCTGCTTCAGGTAACCCTCGATGACGCAGCTCTGGCAGACGAAGTGTTCAGCACCCTCATGGGTGACGACGTCGAAGGTCGCCGCACATTCATTCAACGCAACGCCAAGGATGTTCGCTTCTTAGACATCTAAGAACGAGCGAACGAACAGAAGAGACGAAAAAAATGGCAGACGAGACTCAGACCAACGAATCAGGTTTCATCGACAACGTCGAGCAGATTGACCTGCAGACAGAGATGCAGCGCTCATACCTCGACTACGCGATGAGCGTTATCGTGGGGCGCGCACTTCCAGACGTGCGCGACGGCATGAAGCCGGTGCACCGCCGCGTGGTTTACGCAATGTTCGACGGTGGCTACCGCCCAGACAAGCAGTTCAGCAAGTGTTCGCGCGTGGTCGGTGATGTGATGGGCCAGTACCACCCGCACGGCGACGGCGCGATTTATGACACCTTGGTTCGCCTCGTTCAAGACTGGAACCTGCGCTACCCGCTGGTTTCGGGTCAGGGTAACTTTGGCTCACCGGGTAACGACCCAGCTGCCGCCCCGCGTTACACCGAGTGCCGCATGGCGCAGTTGGCCATGGAGATGGTTCGCGACATCGACGAAGAAACCGTCGATTTTCAAGACAACTACGACGGCCGCACCCAAGAGCCAACCGTTCTTCCAAGCCGTTTTCCGAACCTGCTGGTCAACGGCTCGATCGGTATCGCCGTTGGTATGGCCACCAACATTCCACCGCAGAACCTTCGTGAAGTTGCCGAAGGTGCTCAGTGGGCGCTGGCCAACCCAGATGCCACTCGCGAAGAGCTGCAAGAAGCACTCATCGCACGCATCAAGGGCCCTGACTTTCCGACCGGCGCAACCATTCTCGGCCGCCGCGGAATCGAAGACGCCTACCGCACCGGCCGTGGCTCGATCACGATGCGCGCAATCGTCAACGTTGAAGAGCTCCACAACCGCACCTGCCTAGTTGTCACCGAGCTTCCATACCAAGTGAACCCAGACAACCTCGCGCTAAAGATTGCCGAGCTAGTCAAAGAGGGCCGCTTGCAGGGCGTCGCCGACATCCGTGATGAAACCTCTGGTCGCACCGGTCAGCGCCTCGTGATCGTGCTCAAGCGCGACGCAGTTGCCCGCGTTGTGTTGAACAACCTTTACAAGCTCACCCCGCTTCAAGAAAACTTCAGCGCCAACATGCTGGCCTTGGTCGACGGCGTGCCTCGCACCCTGAGCATCGACGGCTTCATCAGCCACTGGGTCGACCACCAGATCGAAGTCATCGTTCGCCGCACCCAGTTCAGACTGCGCAAGGCCGAAGAGCGCGCCCACATTCTGCGCGGTTACCTCAAAGCGCTGGATGCTCTCGACGCAGTCATCGCACTGATTCGCAAGAGTGCCACCGTTGACGAGGCTCGCGACGGGCTGATGGACCTGCTCAAGATTGACGAGCTTCAGGCCCGCGCAATCTTGAACATGCAGCTTCGTCAGCTGGCTGCGCTTGAACGCCAGAAGATCATCGACGAAGCCGCCGAACTCGAAGCGCAGATTGTCGACTTCAAGGCGATTATCGCCGACCCAGTTCGTCAGCGATCGATCATCAGCGAAGAACTCGAAGAGATCGTGCGCAAACACGGCGACGACCGTCGCACCCAGATCGTGACAGGTTTCGACGGCGACGTAAACGCCGAAGACCTGATTCCTGTCGAAGAAATGGTCATCTCGCTAACCCGCGGTGGCTACATCAAGCGCACCAAGAGCGACAACTACCGCCAGCAACACCGTGGCGGCAAGGGCGTGAAGGGTGCCAACCTTCGTGCAGACGACGTGGTCGAGCACTTCTTCGTGACCACCACCCACCACTGGTTGCTGTTCTTCACCAACAAGGGTCGTGTCTATCGCGCCAAGGCCTACGAGGTTCTCGAAGCCGGTCGCGACACCAAGGGTCAGCACGTGGCAAACCTTCTCGCCCTTCAGCCAGACGAGCAGGTCGCCCAGGTTCTCGACATGAAAGATTACGCAGTCTCGCCGTACCTGGTTCTCGCCACTCGCGAGGGCCTCGTCAAGAAGACCGCACTCGACGCCTACGACACCGCCCGCACCGGTGGCATCATCGCCATCAAGTTGCGTGAGGGTGACGAACTCGTTTCAGCCATGTTGGTTTCTGAAGCGGATGACCTGCTGCTCGTTTCGCGCAAGGGAATGTCGATTCGCTTCTCAGCGAGCGACGAAAGCCTGCGCCCAATGGGTCGCGACACCTCGGGCAACATCGGTATGCACTTCAGAAGTGGCGACCAGTTGCTCTCGGCAAGCGTGATCAACGACGTCGAAGGCGCATACGTGTTCGTCGTCACCGAGGGTGGCTATGCCAAGCGCACCTCGGTCGACCAGTACCGCCCGCAGAACCGCGGCGGCATCGGCATCAAGGTGGCCAAGCTCGAAGAAAAGCGCGGCGACATTGTTGGCGCACAGATCGTGACCGACGAGGATGAAGTGCTCGTGGTTCTCGAGAGCGGCAAGGTAGTTCGCTCGGCAGTAGCCGAAGTGCCAGCCAAGGGCCGCGACACCATGGGTGTTGTGTTCGCCAGGTTCGAAGAGACCGACTCGGTGATTGGCGTGGCCAAGAACTCAGAGCGTAACCTTGAGACCAATGAGGAACTTATTGATGGTGCAGAGACCACGGTTGACGCTAGCGTTGATGCAGAAGCTGCCACCACAGAGGGAGATGCCTAATGGCTAAGTTGTTTCAGCGTCGCGCTGCTAAAGATGTACCAGCAGCTAAGCAGGTAAAACTGAAGCTCGTGCACATCGACTTTTGGTCGGCAGTGCGCATGGGCTTCATGCTTACCCTCGCTCTGGGCATCGCCACCATCGTGGGCTTCGTCTTCTTGTGGATCATCGTTTCATTCACCGGTTTGGGCGCTAGCCTGAACAACCTGTTGGCGACCGTCGGACTAACCGACGCAACATCCGGCGTGGAAGACACCCTCACCCTGCCTCGCGTGCTGACCTTCTCTTTGGGAATCTCGGTTTTCAATATGGTCGTCGGCACCATCCTGGCTGGCGTCTGGGCCCTGATCTACAACGTTGTAGCCAAGTTCACCGGCGGTTTGTCGGTGGGCTTCACCAACAACTAGAGTTGGTCAGACGCTGCTTTTCGTTTTCGGTTTGAGCATTCGCAGTTAATCGTCTAAAGTTGAAAAGGCTCTAGGGGCCTATAGCTCAGGTGGTTAGAGCGCTTCACTGATAATGAAGAGGTCGGAGGTTCAAGTCCTCCTAGGCCCACGGATGATTGCCTCGGCAAAAATCTACGGGGACTTAGCTCAGTTGGTAGAGCACCTGCTTTGCAAGCAGGGGGTCAGGGGTTCGACCCCCCTAGTCTCCACAGCAATGAAGAGACCGGTCAGAAATGGCCGGTCTTTTCGTTTAATCCGCCCTCCGACGCCGCGAAGCCACTTTCAAAAATGAAACTACCGAAGAGCGTTCACTATTCAAATTGGCACCAAGAACAATAAGATTGCGCCATGAATCTTCTAAAGATAGGCGCGGGCGTCTTGGCGGTTGTTTTGCTAACCGGCTGCG
>CAIZQQ010000206.1 GCA_903935175.1 uncultured Micrococcales bacterium | reverse complement strand
TACTCAGCCAGTATTTGGCATTAACTTCGTCATCATCTGACCATTCCAGCTTGAACTTATCCCGAACAAGTTGGTTTAGCCCTGCTGTCGATGTTTGATTTTCTACGCCATTTTCACGCACTTTAACCGAAGCCAGAGGCGTGATCGAGGGAATGGTTTTTGGCACTACGCTCTTGGCCAACTGGCTACCGCTCAACCATAAGGAAACGAGCATGATCACGACCGCGGCAACTGCCGAAATGGGTCCAATTGAACTGCCGAAGACAAAGGCAACAAATCCTAGGAAAACTGCCAAGGTCGTAAGTCTCAGCATGTGCGCGACGGCACGGACTGCGTAAGTCGTTCTATTCTGAGCGCGAATGCTCTCTTCGAGTAGCGCTTCTAGACGATCGTTGTTTGCCATGTCCCCATACTTTCGATGATGTTTGGCAAAAGACTAGCAAGAACTAGAGCCGCCAGGCCGGCAGCTTCCACTTGAAATAGATGGTGGCGAAGCGCACCAGAATGATGGTGGTCGCGGTGACGGCGATGGATGCCACAACGTCGAGACCGAGCGATTGCAAGCCCCAGAGCATCCACGCGCCAGCGAAAGCGAGCACCGCGTAGGGCTGGTGGTCGTTCACAGCGCGGGGAATCTCATTGACCAGAACGTCGCGCAAGATGCCGCCGAAGACGGTGGTGACCACAGCCATCACGGCTGCGATGAACGGGCTGGCACCGGCATCCAGCGCCAATTGAGCACCGGATGTCGCGAACAACCCGAGGCCAACGGCGTCGGGCCATTCCATGGCACGCGAGGTGAACTCGATGTGACGGGCTCGAAAGAACAGTGGGGCGATTACGGCCACGCCGATGACCAGCCAGAGCAGCTCTTGGTTTTCGACCCAGAAGAACGGGCGACGGTCGAGCAGAATGTCGCGCAGGGTTCCGCCACCGAAAGCGGCGATGAAGGCGATGAGCACAACGCCGAAAATGTCGAACTTTTTGCGAGCGGCTTCGATGAGGCCAGATGCCGCGAAGGCGAGCACACCGATTACCTCGAACACGCGCAGTGCCGAAGCAACCAGCTCACCTTGCGCGATCGGATTCACGTTTAGAGCCTAGCCGCCGTGTCCACGACGTTCTTGACCAGCATCGCGCGGGTCATTGGGCCAACGCCACCCGGGTTTGGCGAGAAGAAACCAGCGACCTCTGCAACCGCTGGGTCAACATCGCCGACCAGCTTTGCGCCCTCTGGGCCCTCGACACGGGTGATGCCAACGTCGAGCACAGCAGCCCCGGGTTTGACCCACTCTGGGCGAACAAAGTGCGGCACGCCAACTGCGGCAACCACGATGTCGGCGCGACGAACGGCAGCCTCAATGTCGAGCGAAGCCGAGTGCAGCAGCGTGACGGTCGAATCGATACCCTTGCGAGTCATCAGCAGCCCAAGTGGGCGACCGACGGTAACGCCACGACCAATCACGGCAACCTCGGCACCGCGGGTTGGCACGTCATAGCGACGCAGTAACTCGACGATTCCGGCCGGTGTGCAAGGCAGTGGTGAAGTCAGTTCGCCCGAAACACCAAGCACAAGTCGACCAAGGTTGGTTGGGTGCAGACCGTCGGCATCTTTCGCAGGGTCCATGAGCTCGAGCATCTCGTTGGTGTCGATGCCAAACGGCAGCGGCAGCTGAACGATGTAGCCGGTCACATCACTTGCCGAATTCAAATCACGGATGGCCGCCCGCACATCAGCGCTAGACGCCGAAGCTGGCAAATCGATGCGCACGCTGTGCACACCAACCTCTGCGCAGTCGCGGTGTTTGCCACCAACGTAGATGTGTGAACCAGGGTCGTCGCCAACCAGCAGAGTGCCGAGCCCCGGAGTGATGCCGCGCTGCTTGAGCGCCATGACGCGTTCGGTTAGTTCTGCCTTGATGGCCTTGGCCGTTGCCAGCCCGTCGAGCTTGACCGCGGTC
>CAIZQQ010000205.1 GCA_903935175.1 uncultured Micrococcales bacterium | reverse complement strand
TCCGCTCAAGACCGGTGATGGACGTCGTTCTTGCGACATGGGGCCGCTGATTACTCGCGAGCACCGCGACAAGGTTGCCAGCTACATTCCTATGGCGCTCGCCGACGGTGCTGAAGTCGTGATTGATGGCCGCGGAGTAACCGTTGACGGCGACGAAAACGGATTCTGGCTCGGCCCAACCCTGATCGACCGGGTGCCGACCACCTCGCACGTCTACCTAGACGAAATCTTCGGCCCGGTGCTCTCGGTGATTCGCGTCGCCAGCTATGAAGAGGGTGTCGCGCTCATCAATGCGAGCCAATTCGGCAACGGCACCGCAATCTTCACCAACGACGGTGGCGCTGCGCGTCGATTCCAGCGCGAGGTTGAGGTCGGCATGATCGGTATCAACGTGCCGATTCCGGTTCCGGTAGCTACATTCTCATTCGGCGGCGACAAAGCCAGCATCTTCGGTGACCTCAAGGCTCACGGCGCAGACGGCATTCGCTTCTACACCAAGACCAAGGCCGTCACGCAGCGCTGGCTAGACCCAAGCCACGGCGGAATCAACCTAGGCTTTCCGCAAAACGACTAGAGCGCTTTAATCTCGTGCTTCACCGCTGCCGCAAGTTCGGCAAGCGAGTCAACGCCGTGCCGATCGGCTGCGTGAATGATGACTCTGGCGCAAGCATCCGAGTCGGCTAGAGCATCGTGGTGGTCAAACTCTTCGTGACCAATCGCATAGGCAACCGCGTTCAGTCGGTATGACTCGAGGTTGTAGGTCTTGCGCGAAATCATCAGCGAGCAGGCGTAGTTCAGGCTAGGTAGCGGCGCATCGATCAATCCAGCGGATGCTCGCAGCACGCCCATGTCAAAACCGGCGTTATGCGCCACGAGGTCGTCGCCATCGATGAAGTGCAGCATGAGGTCGAGCGCTTCGGCCCAGGTTGGAGCATCGATCACGTCACTCGGGCGAATACCGTGCACCTTGATGTTGTGCTCGCTGAACCAGTCGTTCGGGCTCGGCGGCTGAATCAGCACAGCGAAAGTGTCGACGATTTTGGCGTCGCGAACCTTCACCAAACCAACCGCGCACGGGCTCGCGGGCGAACCATTTGCGGTTTCAAAGTCGATTGCGGTGAAGTCGAGGGGCATTCTCCAAGGCTATAGCTGAGTCAGCCTAGGGGTTGATGTCCCCAATCTTCAATGCGCTAATGAAGGCATCGAAATGGGTCATTTGCGATGTTGTACCCGAAATGTTCACGCAGTAGTAACTGAGGGTGTTGCCACCAGAAGGCACATCAATCACCGCTTGTGACGTAACAGCTGCCCCACCCGTACTGTCAGTGAGTCGATAAATACCTACGTTGTAGTCGGGGCTTGCATCCAACTTGATCCAGCACTCTACAGGGTCAGTGCCGTAGCGAAAGCTGGAGGTTGCAGTTACTAGGTATCTTCCCTGCGGAACGACCGAATCTGTAACCATGATTCTGTAGTCCAGAGGGTCGTCGGTCCAGATTGCAAGAGGTCGATCTTGACCGGCTGAATAGCCCGTGTAGACGGTGGCTGCCGAGCCATCGAGCCCAGCTACACCTTGAACACCTTGCTCACCCTGAACACCCTGTTCGCCAGGTTCACCTGGCATGCCAATTGCGCCAATGTCACCCTTCAAGCCCTGAGGGCCGTCAACTCCGGCTTCTCCCTGAATCCCTTGAATTCCCTGAATGCCTTGCGCGCCAGTCAATCCTGCTGGACCTTTAGCTCCAAATACCTTGGTCGTGAAACCTTTAGGGCAAGTCGACTTCGTGCGAAGCTTCATGTCGCCCGTGGTCTTTGACACGCAGACAACGTATCCAGTAGCCGCGGTGTTCTGGGCTGAGGTTGCAGCAATCGCAGAAACTCCCAGCCCGGTAAGTGTTAGAGCCACAACAGTGGCTGCGGCGAGAGTGCTTTTTCTAGTTTTTGCGATCACTTGTGGTCTCCTACTGTTTGAACATTTAGAGCAACAGTAAGGTCGAAAAAGTGCTTTTTTGGGTATAAATGCACTTGGCGTCGGTGAACTCTTCGTAACGATTGCATAAAGCAAAAACAAGGCTGACCGAGCGCTCGAGGCTAAACTCTTCAAGTGGCCCTAACTATCGGAATCGTGGGACTGCCAAATGTTGGCAAGTCGACCCTCTTCAACGCACTCACCAAGAACAACGTTCTGGCGGCGAACTACCCGTTCGCAACCATCGAACCAAACGTCGGTGTAGTGAACCTCCCAGACGTGCGTTTGAACCGCTTGTCTGAAATCTTCGGGTCGGAGCGCATCCTTCCGGCACCAGTGTCGTTCGTCGACATCGCCGGCATCGTTCGCGGTGCGAGCGAGGGCGAGGGCCTGGGCAATCAGTTCTTGGCGAACATCCGTGAAGCCGACGCAATCGCCCAGGTGGTGCGCGGTTTCGTCGATGGCGACGTTATTCACGTGGATGGCCGGGTAGACGCCAAGAGCGACATCGAGACCATCAACACCGAATTGATTTTGGCCGACATGCAAACCCTTGAGAAGGCCCGCCCTCGCATCGAAAAGGAGATCAAGGGTAAGAAGGCCGAACCGATTGCCCTCGAGGTAATCGACGAGGCGCTCGCGGTGCTCAACCAGGGCACCCCGCTCTCGGCCACCAACATCGACCTAACCCCAATTCGCGAACTCGGACTGCTAACCGCCAAGCCGACCCTTTATGTTTTCAATGTTGACGAGTCGATCTTGACCGACGCCGCGAAGAAGAAAGCGCTCGCCGATTTGGTCGCACCTTCAGAGGCAGTTTTTCTCGACGCCAAGGTTGAGAGCGAACTTATCGACCTCACACCAGAAGAGGCTGGCGAATTGCTTGCCTCACTGGGGCAAGACGAGTCGGGCCTCAACCAGCTTGCTCGCATCGGTTTTCAAACCCTAGGACTTCAGACCTACCTGACCGCTGGTCCGAAAGAAGCTCGCGCCTGGACAATTCGCCAGGGCTGGAAGGCCCCCGCTGCTGCCGGCGTGATTCACACCGACTTCGAGCGTGGCTTCATCAAGGCCGAAATTGTGTCATACGAAGACCTCGACTCGGCTGGCTCAATGGCCGACGCCAAGGCTGCCGGCAAGGTGCGCATGGAAGGCAAGGACTACGTCATGAAAGATGGCGACGTAGTCGAGTTCCGCTTCAACGTTTAGTCGCGAAAGACTAACCGCGCGCTTTAGCCACCCATTCACGCGGATGCTTGTCCACAAAGTTCTGGGCAATTACGAGATACCCGCCGGCGTCTGGGTGAATGCCATCTGGCATGCTCGGCGCATCGATTTCGCTGAACAGCTGCAGACCATCCAAGTAATAAATGTTTGGGTCAGTCTTAGCGCGAACTTCGACCAGTTCGGCCAAAATTTCACGGATGCTGCGCAGAGTTAGCTCGCCGATCCAGTTATGGCGGCTGAACTCTTGCCCCATAACCATGCCGTCAGGCCCGGCTTCTGACGGCCCAGGATTGTTTTCGTGGGCGGGGCAGCAAACTGGCGACATCACCAGAATCGGGGTGGTCGCGTGCTTGTCGCGAATGGTGTCGATGAAGCCGTGTGCGGCCGGGCCGAAGGTTCGCGAGGTTAGGTTCGCACCGTTGACCACGTTGATGCCGAGCTTGAGGCTGATCAACTCGGCGGGTAGGTCGCGAATGGTGCGTGCCGAGAATTGCTC
>CAIZQQ010000204.1 GCA_903935175.1 uncultured Micrococcales bacterium | reverse complement strand
TGCACCGACAATGGCGCAATGATTGCCGCACTCGGCGCGCAACTAATCATGGCCGGGCACGAGCCTTCGACCCTCGATTTCGCGGCCGATTCCACGCTTTCTGTCACCAGCATTCAAACAAGTTAGGGTTTTCACATGTCTAATGACAAGATTCGCGCCGAACGACGAGCCGTCGCTCTCGAAGATTTTCTTGCCCACCGCAAAAAAGCCCGCATCTTTTTCTACGTCTTCATCGGCACGCCTTTCTTCGTCTTCGCCACCATCTTCTTTTTGACCGGCATGGTGAACGGACCCTTCGATGCGTTCGCCAAAGCGGCGTTTTGGCCGATCATGTTTTCGGGCATGCTCGCCATGCCGCTGTCAATTGCCCTTGCTCTAGTGCAGTGGATGCGAGCCAAAAACCTCAAAGACATTCATCGGTTCACCAAACCTTACGAGGCGTAAGTCGGCCCAACGGGCATCCGCCCAAAAATGTGAATAACTCGGATGTCCCCCAAACGGGCGACACTCGAAACTGGCTAACCACCGATGTTCAGCGATACTCTGGCTTCAAGTTCTGCTTAGAGAAAAGATTCGCGAATGTCTAACCCAGTCAATCCATTTGCCGAGGCAGATGCTGCAGAGTCTCAGCGCAAGACTTTCAAGGGCATCGGATGCGCGGCGGGAGCGCTGGCTTTTCCGGCACCTTTCCTCTTTGGTTTTCCCGGCGGCTTTGCCATGGTTCCGGTTCTGGTCATCATCGGTTTTGTTTTTATGTTCTTGGCTATCTCGGCCAAGAGTCGCAGAGATAGAGCCGCGGTGGCTGCCAGCGCCGTAACGCAACCTTACGTCCAACCGGCAGCGAGTGTTGCTGCTCCCGCTCAACACAGCCCACCCAACACTGCCGATTCAAAACTCAACGAACGCCTAAACAAAGCCAAGAAAGCCGGTTTCTAATGTTCAAGCCACTACCTGCTGACCCAGCACTGATTCAAAAACTTCGAATCAGAAATCGAATCGCTTCACTAACCTCATTCGCCTTACTTATCCTTTGGCCCATCTTGAACAGTTTCATTCCATATGCAGGCCCAATGGACTATCAAGCCGTGGCCGACTATTCGGCACTTATGATCCTGATCGGCTTTTGCCTCGGAGCACTTCTCATTCCGGCCAGCGTTTTCTTCTTTACCCACGCTCTGCGCTACAAGAAATTGCTCGCACACCTAGGCACCAACCCTGCCGTCTTTGCGGCAACCGAACCCGCCCCGAGTGATCTCAAAAAACTTCGCAGCAAAAAGACGTCGGCTATCGTGTGGCACTCGATCACCTTGGGCGTTCCGCTAATTTGGGCAGCAGCAGCCGCCACAACAGATTTCAGCGACAAGGGAGCGGCTCTTGGTTTCGTCTTTCTCGGCACATTTCTAGTGATGTCGGCTCTGGCCGGCGGTATGGTGTTGTCGGCCACTTCGATCAATAGCTACCTAACCTTCAAAGCCCAACTTAGATGGGCGTTCCCAGACGCAACCTCGTTCAGAGTTTCTCCAAAGAACGTCTAGCCCACACACAGCCCGTTTGCAGACGACTCCCAGACTCGACTGGTCAACTGACATCAGCCGACCAAAGGAGAACTCAAAATGGCTGAAAAGAACAAAGCAGTAGAAACAGACCAAGTCGTGGCAGAAACCGCCGCAACCCCAAAACAGCGCTTCGACTTCAACAACCTCAACACCCTCTCAGTGGTGTCACTAGCAACTTCGGTCACCGGATTCGGCGCCCTTGCCGGCATCATCACCGGTCACATCGCACTCAGCCAGGTGAAAACCTCAAACCAATCTGGTCGCCCTCTAGCTCTTGCCGGTGTAATCGTCGGCTACAGCCTCATCGGACTAGGCGTCGTTGGCACCATCGCTCGCGCAGTCATCGGCCCTAGATACGGCTTCGAGCCAATGGGCTTCAACGGCTTCATGCCTGTTGGTCCTGATCACATTGGCGAGTACCGCAACGACGACATGGGCGGCGAGTACGGCGAGTACGGCGAACACGGCGAACACGGTCACATGGGCGACATGGATGACGACGGCGGCATGTTCCGCATCGACCCAACCGATCCAAACAACCCGGTTGACCCAAATGCCGTTGACCCGAACGCTACCCCTGAGGCACCGGCCCCAACCAACTAATCGAGCAACCTCGACTAGTTAGGTAGCCGAGCCGCGAATCGGTTCGACCACCAAAACACGGTGAGCGTCGCCAACCCTCGTAACAATGAGGGTGGCGGCGTTTTCACCTTTAAGGGCCATTTCTTTGCGCAGGGCTTCGGGCGAAACATCCGAGCCACGCTTTTTAATCTCGAGCACGCCAATGCCCCGTTCGCGCAAGTATGCCTTGAGGCGTTTGCGGTCGAAGGCGAGTTCGTCGAGAACGCGATAGCTGCGCATCCACGGGCTTGAAACTCGGATGTTTGTGCTCAGATAAGCGATCTCAGGCGCAAACAGGTTTGCGCCGAGTTGCTCGGCCAGTTCGCCGACGAGGTGTGAGCGAATGATGGCGGCATCTGGCTCGTGAACATATTCGCCGCGTTCGCCGAGTGGAGCATCCGTGCGCGTGAAGGTCGCCGAGGTGAGTTCGTGGGTGCCGGCCTTGCCGAGCAGCAGCGCCGAGCGGGCCACGCCCTCGCGGGCAACCGAACCAAACCAAAGGGTGCACTCGACCAAATCGCCGTCGACCGAAACCCATTGAGCTTCGGCGTCGGCCGGAATGCCCTCGTGTGGGTGGCCCGGGCCCAGCTTGATTCCGGTCGGGCGTTTGCGCGCCTGTTCGAGAACCCAATCAAAATTCGGCGAATAGTCTGCCGGGTTGAACTTGCGCACCGCGCGCTCGCGGGCAGGGCCACCGAGTTCGCGCCTAGCCGGGTCAAACATCAACGCCTCAAAGTCTTGCGTGTCGAGAGTGGTCACGTCGGCCTGCATCACCTCGGCGGTATCGAACGGCGCGAGGTTGTAGCTGGCCACGGCTGCCGTGACTTCGTCAATCTCATACGCCGCAACATTCAGACCGAGCGAAGCCAGAGCCATCGATTCGGTTCCGATGCCGCATCCGAGATCGGCAACCTGCTTGACGCCGGCGGCTCGAAAACGCTCGGCGTGCTGGGCCGCAACGCTCAAACGAGTTGCCTGCTCCAGCCCGGCCTCCGTGAAAAGCATCGACTCGGCGAATTCGCCAAACTTGAGGGCGGCTCGACGTCGCAGTTTGGCCTGGCTCAGCACCGCGGCGACCAACGCCGGATCGTGGCCCTCGGCACGCAGCGTGCTAACCAGCTTGAGAACATCCGCTTTATCGTCGTAGTGAACGCGACCGAGCAGGGCTAGCCCCTCGAGGGTCAGCAACTGCAGCAGGTCGTCACGGTTCACGCAAATAAGGCTATCGCCATTAGCGAACTGTTAGCACTCGCATTGCCTGAGTGCTAATCCTCGTTTATGATGGAACAGAAGTCGCACCCCGCGACAACCAACCAAAGAACTTATCTATCAGAAGAGGTCAAAGTGTCGGTAACAATCAAGCCGCTTGAAGATCGCATCGTCGTAAAGCCAGTCGAGGCCGAGCAGGTCACCGCATCTGGTCTAGTCATTCCAGACACCGCAAAAGAGAAGCCACAAGAGGCCGAAGTAGTTGCAGTCGGCCCAGGTCGCGTTGACGACAAGGGTGTTCGCATTCCTGTCGACGTAAACGTCGGCGACAAGGTCATCTTCTCGAAGTACGGCGGCACCGAGCTGAAGTACAACGGCACCGAGTACCTAGTGCTCAGCGCCCGCGACGTACTTGCAGTAATCGTGCACTAAACAAATTCAAATCAAGAGCCCGCTCCTCGTGAAATCGAGGCAGCGGGTTTTTGTTTTTACCAAAACGTTCTTTGTAGAACGGAATAGTCTGTCTGCGTGGGGGATTTAACCCTTCGGTAAAAAAACTTCGCCTGAGCACTAGTGCCAGATAGCAAAAAGCCCTCGGGCTGCAAGAAAAGGGAACCCAATGAAATCTCTAAGCCGCATGGTGTCTGGCAAAGTTGCCGCCCCTCTGGTCATGCTTTTCGCCCTAGCGTTCGCGGTTTTCGCCTTCGCGCTACCGGCTGAGACCGAGTCGGCCCCGAGCGTGGGCCTTTCTGAAACTAACGACACCATGATCGTGGCGGATGTTCTGGCCGAACTTCCTGGTCAAGACGGCACCGCGGCCATCGTTGTGTACCGCACGGCTGACGGCTCGGCGATGACCGATGCACAGCAAGAGTGGATTCTTGGTGAAAAGAAAGTCATCACCCCGTTCCCTGGAGCACCTGAGATTGTCACCTACGAAGGTGGCGCAAACGAGAAGTTTGCCGAGTACACCAACCTAGAGATCGACGGCGAAGCGTTCGTTGCCCCGGCTACCCTCAGCGACGACAAGAGCACCGCGAGCATTTTTGTTTCGCTAGACGAATACACCGAAGAAGAGCCTTGCACCCCGGCGAAAGCAACTGAAGCGCTAGAAGCTTGTTCGACCGTGCAGTTGACCACCTTGCGTGTAAGCGACATGCGTGCGCTTGCTGCAGAGCGCATCCCAGCCGGTTTGAACACCGCGATGACCGGCCCAGAGGGTTTTCAGGCTGACCTGAACAACGTCTTCGCCGGCGCTAACTTCACACTGCTCGGCACCACGGCCCTAGTGGTTATCTTGCTGCTTCTAATCACCTACCGCAGCCCGACGCTTTGGATCATTCCACTATTCGTAATCGGTACCGCCGATGGTATGGCCGGCCGCTTGGCCGCAACCGTTGCTCACTGGTTCGGTATCGAAACTCTCGATGGCTCGGTCACGGGCATCTTGTCGGTGCTGGTCTTCGGTGCCGGTACCAACTACGCCCTGCTCATGATTTCTCGCTACCGCGAAGAGCTGCTCAAGTATGCAGACCGTCGCGATGCGATGCGCGCAGCTTGGCTCGGCGCAGCCCCAGCGATCATCGCCTCGGGCCTCACCGTGATTCTCGCGCTTTCGACCCTCACCCTGGCCGGCCTCGAAGGCACCCGTGCCCTCGGTATCGCCTGTGCCACCGGTGTATTCCTAGCCATGATCGCGGCGCTGTTCGTTCTACCAGCCGCGCTGGTTAGCTTCGGCCGCTGGATTTTCTGGCCGGTTGCTCCAAAGGTTGGCGGCGTCAACAAGAGCGACACCGGTCTATGGGCCAAGCTCGGTCGCGGCGTGAGCAAACGCCCGATCATCGTGGCCCTCGTCGGTCTTGGCATTCTGGGCGGTCTCGCCTCTGGTGCCAGCGGCGTGCAGATCGGCCTTTCGGCCAACGATCGCTTTGTGTCAAAGCCTGAGGCTGTTGTTGGTGCCGAGTACCTATCGGCCGGCTTCGGATCAGAAACCACCGTCGACGTCATCGCCAAGAACGGCTTCGAAGAAGATGTTGTGGCTGCGGCTAAGACCGTTGATGGCGTGAAAGACGCCGAGGTTGCCACCCTGCCAATCACCGACGAGGTGCTCAAGGGTGACGAAT
>CAIZQQ010000203.1 GCA_903935175.1 uncultured Micrococcales bacterium | reverse complement strand
TGTTGCTGCTGCACCAGCCGAACATCCGCGAAGTTGGCTACCTGTTCCGCGGCCCAAACCGCCTAGAGCCTTAGTCGAAGCTAGCTTCTATAGCCAACTTCCCGCTCGAGGTTCGCCCGCTACTCGATCCCTTTAGGGGGCGACTTGATGTACTTCACAAGCGCATCTGCTTCGGCTTTGGTCATGAGCTCTGAACCTTCAGGCAGGGCCGCAATTTCTGCTGCTAGCTCAGCAAGAGGATTTCGAGACTTGGCAGGCGATATCACAAGGTTCTGCGTGATTGGGTCACGCCAAACGCTGACCTCTGAACCTTCAGAGAGTCCTAATTCGCGTGGAATGTTCAACACCTGATCAGCGCCCAATTGGATCAAATGAGTAGCAAAACTTTTCATTCCCAACCTCCGTTGCCCTCAGTATAAATAGAGGTACATACATTTAGGAATGCAGTTTTAGCGCCAGTTTTTCGTAACTGCTCGGCACGTGCGCATAGCCTTCGAGGTTGTGGTGCACGATCGAATCTTCACCAACGCTCCACGCGTCGAATTCGCTGAGCCAAATTTCTAACAGGATGCGCGTCTGCAGTTGCGCCAGGTGCAATCCGATGCACGAGTGACGGCCGTAGCCGAAGCCCAGGTGCGGGTTAGCCCCGCGATCGAGACGAATCTCAGACGGGCACTCGATTGCCGTCTCATCGTGGTTTGCCGAGATGAAACTGAGCCACACGAAACTTGGGTTCTCAGGGTCGGTGGTTTCTTGCTTATCGACTCGGTGCATCATCGGCAGCGGGCTCAAGAAGCGCACCATCTCGCTAATGAAACCAGGCAGACCATCGCTATCGGCGGCGAGCGAGGCTCGAAGTTTGTCATTGTGCGCGAGGTACGAGAGCGAACCGCAAACCAGCTTCACCACGGTGTCTCGGCCTCCGGCGAGAACCAGGTTCGCAATGCCGTATTTCTCGAGACGGGTCAGCGGGCGACCGTCGAGTTCGGCACGATTGACTTGGCCGAATAAGTCGTCGGTCGGGTGAGCATCCAGTTCATCAAAGGTTTTCTTGAGGTACCGGTCGAGGTGGTCGCCGTGACGAATGCCATCTTCATCGGTGATCCAGGTGTCGGGGCCCCACGAGTACCACTCGTCGACATCTTGCGGGCGGCCGAACACAACGCCGAGGCATTGCACAATCATCGGCAGCGCGAGCTGCGAAATCACCTCTACCTCGCCGGCGGCCTTGGCCTTCTCGACTAGCGCTGTAATCAGAGTTCGAAACTCGGGCTCGTGGTGTGCGAGCGAGTCTTTGGTGAACACCGGCGCAATCAATGAGCGGATGCTCGAATGCATCGGCGGGTCAACCTCAAGTGGCAACTGCTTGTAGTCACGAACATCCTGGTCGCCCTGTAAATCGCTCGAATAGCGTTCGTAGTCGCGAGCGGCGGCGCGAACATTTGCGTTACCGGTGATGAGCTTCATCAGAGCCTCCAGGGGGCCAAATCTTCGAGGGCGTTGCGCAAACGCTCTGGGTCGATGCGCCAATAGTTGTGCACCTTGCCGTTGATGAGCAGCACCGGAATTTCTTCTGAGTAGCGTTCGCGCAACTCGTCGTCGAAGTTGATGTCGTGCTCGACCAGGTCGACCTGAACGTGGCGAGCGACGCCGGTGTACTGGGCGCGAAAATCACCGACCACGGAGTTGACCACAACGCGCGCCTCGTCACAGAGGTGACAGCCGGCTTTGCCGATCAGGGTGAGTTGAATGCTTTGAGACACGTGAACATCCTAAGGCGGCTCTAAACTTGTGAAGTGCCCGAAACCCCTAAGGAACCAAAGAAGGAAGCTGCCTTCTTCGACCTAGACAACACCCTGCTGAGGGGGTCGTCTTCGTTCCTCTTTGGCAAAGCCGCGTTCGAGCGCAAGATTCTCGGCCGTCGCGACATTTCTCGTTTCGCCTGGCAGCAGTTCAGGTTTATCTGGCGCGGTGAATCGGCCAAAATGATAGCCAGCATCGAAGAAAAGGCGCTCGGCCTAGTTGTCGGCCACAAGGCATCAGAACTTTCCCAGATGGTCATCGATGTCTACCCCGAGTTCATCGCACCAAAGCTTTGGCCCGAGACCGTGCGCATTGCGCAAGAGCACATCGCGAAGGGCCGCGAGGTTTGGATTCTCACGGCCAGCCCGATCGAGATGGCCGAACACATCGCCCACCAGCTCGGCCTTACCGGTGGTCTCGGAACCCTGGTCGCGCGTGACGAAAACGGCATTCTCACCGGCGAACTCACCGAGCGCCCGCTGCACGGTAAGCGCAAGTTGGCCGCGATGAAGAAGCTGGCCAAAGAACGAAACCTCAGCCTCAAGCGCTCGTTCGCCTACAGCGACTCTGCCAACGACCTGCCGATGCTCACGCACGTTGGCCACCCGGTAGCGGTAAACCCAGACAAGACGCTCGAGCGCTACGCCAAAGCGGCCGGCTGGAAGATTCTAGATTTCAAAAAGCGCGAGATCAAAAAGCGCAACAAGGCCGCCAAAAAAGCCACTGAGTAGCCGGTAACCCCCGGCCCCAAGCCCTCGTACGCCCAAACCTGCCGCACCCTGCGCTTAAACAAAAAACCCGTCAGCAAACACTGACGGGATGATTGTTTTGAAAATCTACTTCTTATTGCGACGCTGGTGGCGAGTCTTTCGAAGCAGCTTGCGGTGCTTCTTCTTCGACATGCGCTTACGACGCTTCTTAATAACTGAGCCCACGAAAACCTCACATTTAGGGATGTTGCCGACCGAACGTCGACCAACAGACTTTCTCCATTCTAGCCCGTACAGACCTAGAATCAACCCGTGACCGAAAAACTACCTTATGAACTGATCGAGAGCCGCGATGGCTTTGAGCTGCGACACTATCCGCGCCACGTGGTGGCCGAGGTGAACATCCGTGGCGACTTTATGCAGGCGGGTAGCGCAGCTTTCGGCCCGCTGGTTTCTTACATCAGCGGCCGTAACGAGGGTTCGCAGAAAATCGCGATGACCGCTCCGGTGCTTCAAACCAGCACGGATGCTTCGACTCACGTCGTGAGCTTCGTTATGCCGAGCGACATGAAGCCGGGTGATGTGCCTAACCCAACCGGTGGAGTGGTGAACACCCGCGTGGTTGAGCCAACCAACATGGCGGCGATTCGCTTCGGTGGCGGCTGGAACGAGGAACGCTTCACGGGCTTCGCTGAAAAGCTGGTCTCGTCGGTAAAAGCAGCTGGCCTCGAGACTGTAGGCGAGGTTCAGTTTGCCCGCTTCGATCCACCTTGGAAACCGGGGTTTTTAAAACACAACGAAGTTTTAGTTGAAGTTAACCTTTAGTTCATGAAGTTCCGTAAAGGTAACAATATGACTATTGCATCGGTACTTTTCGTGTGTGTTCACAACGCGGGTCGCTCTCAGATGGCTGCGGGTTATCTGCAGCACCTAGCCGGTGACCGTGTCGAGGTTCGTTCGGCAGGCTCAATGCCCGGAAACCAGGTCAACCCGTCAGCCGTGGCAGCGATGGCCGAGGAGGGCATCGATATTTCGGCAGCTCAGCCAAAGGTGCTAACCACCGAAGCGGTTCAAGCCAGCGACTACGTAATCACCATGGGTTGCGGCGACGCCTGCCCGATCTTTCCTGGCAAAAAATATCTCGACTGGGCTCTTGATGACCCAGCCGGCCAGGGTGTCGAGGCGGTTCGCCCGATTCGTGATGAAATTCGTGGCTTGATTGAAGGCCTTATCGCCGAGATCGACGAGCGCGCGGCAAAGGCCTAAGCGCACCCAATCGGTTTGCTGCGCTGATTCGCGCAAATAGAAAACTTTCTAGCGCCTTTTGCTACTAACCGTTATTCCACTGCGGCGCATCCAAGCCCGCGGGGCATTTTTCGCAATCCAAACCATCACTCGGTATTGCCAACCCGGAATGCTGATCGCCTTGCCCGCCTGAGCATCGGCCCAACTCTTGGCAACCAAGAAGTCGGCGTCTAGCCACATAAACTTCGGCAGAGCATCCATTTTCATTTTTGCTCGCTGGTGAAACTCGGTTTTGGTGAAGCCCGGGCAGAGCGCCGAAACATTCACGCCGTGCTTGCTTACCTCGGCGTGCATCGACTCGGTGAGCACGGTCACATAGGCCTTGGCGGCGCTGTAGTGACCGGCGGCAAAGTAGCCGGCAACCGAAGAGACGTTGACGATGGTGCCAGACTTGCGCGCCACCATCTGCGGCAGCACCGCGTGCGAAAGCTGCATCGGGGCTGCAACCAGAATGTTCAACACCGACTGCTCGTCGGCAGCACTGCTCTTGACGAACGAAGAATTCAGACCGAAACCCGCGTTGTTGATAAGCACTTCGATTTCATTTTTGGCGATGAAGTCGGCAAGGGTTGCGATGCCTTTATCGGTGGTTAGGTCTGCGCTGAGCACCTGAGTTTCGATGGCGTGCTTGGCGG
This sequence comes from uncultured Micrococcales bacterium, assembly GCA_903935175.1. GTDB lineage: Bacteria > Actinomycetota > Actinomycetes > Actinomycetales > Microbacteriaceae > Rhodoluna. Next base: position 1,716 of record CAIZQQ010000203.1, on the reverse strand, counting down.
TTAGGTCGGTGGCCGTTTGCCCCAGGCGATTGAGGTCGCGCGAAACCAGCACCAGGTTGTAGCCCTTAGCGGCGAGCAGTTTGGCGTAGGCCGCGCCGATTCCGGCGGTTGGCCCGGTGACCATTGCCCATTTAGCCAAGGCTATTTTCCTGCCGCGATTTCACGTGCGCGAGCCAAAGCGGCTGCGGTTGCTCGGCCGAACAGTTCGTGCAGATTCGCCTGTTCGAAGACGGCGATGGCCTGCATGGTGGTTCCATTCGGGCTGGTCACCTGTCGGCGAAGGTCGGCCGGGGTTTTACCCGAGGTTGCCAAGAGCTCGGATGCTCCGAGGAAGGTTTCTTCAACGAGCATCCGTGCCTGATCTGGCGTGAAGCCGAGTTCGACGGCCGCCTTGGTGAATTCTTCGATGAAGTAGAAAACATAGGCCGGGCCCGAGCCGCTCACGGTGCTGAGTTGGTCGATCTGGTCTTCGCCGACTACAAGCACGCGACCGACCGATTCGAATAACTCGGATGCTGTGGCTAGCTGCTCTGGCGACACTCTCGACCCCGCAGCGAGGCCGGTAACCGCACGACCGACGATTGCGGGGGTGTTTGGCATTGCGCGCACTACGGCCACGTTGTCGGCCACTGCGGCCTGCATGGCTGCGGTGGTAATGCCGGCGGCAACACTCACGACTAGGGCGCCGGGCTTGAGGTTGGCGGTCACCTGGGTGAGCACTTCAATGACGTAGGCGGGCTTGACAGCGACGAGCACGATGTCGGCATCGACCACTGCTTCAGCGTTGGCAGCGGCGTTGGTTTCGGTGGCTGTTGCGGTTATGCCGAACTCGTCGGCCAGTCGACTCGCGGTGGCCTGGGTCTTGGTGCTCGCGACAACTTCGCTCGCATCGACACCGTTGCTCATCAGGCCGGCAAGAATTGCGGTTCCCATTGAGCCCGAACCAAGAATGGCTAGTTTGTTGAAGTTCACAGGTTCAGTTTAGGCGTGCACTAGGTGTCGGGCGGGCTTGGTAGTTTTGAACCAAAGACTTTGGAGGTTCGATGGCAGCGCGCGCAAAAAACGAATACGCCTGTGGCGAGTGCGGCTGGTCGAGCACAAAGTGGGTTGGCCAGTGCGGCGAATGCCAGCAGTGGAACACCATGGTCGAAGGCTCAGGGCCCACGCGTGGCCTAGGCACCATCAAGTCGATCAAACCGGCCACCATCGTTGCCTCGTCTGCCGCTAAACCCATCACGGATGTCTCGACCGTAGCCGTGGCATCACGCTCCACTCGCGTTGGCGAGTTCGACCGCGTTCTCGGTGGTGGCATCGTTCCCGGCGCTGTGGTTTTACTCTCGGGTGAACCAGGTGTCGGCAAGTCGACGCTGTTGCTCGAAGTAGCAGCCAACACAGCCAAGTCGGGTGCCAAGGTGCTCTATGTTTCTGGCGAAGAATCGGTCGGGCAAATTCGCCTTCGCGCCGAGCGCACCGGCGCAATGACCGACCACCTCTATTTAGCATCCGAGACCGATCTCTCTGCGGTGCTCGGTCAGATCGACGCGGTTGGCCCAGAGCTGCTGGTAGTTGACTCGGTGCAAACCATCGCCGCTGCCGAAATCGACGGCGCTGCCGGAATGCCGAGCCAAATTCGCGAGGTTGCCGCCAACACCGCGAAGTCGGGTGCCAAGGTGCTCTATGTTTCGGGCGAAGAATCGGTCGGGCAAATTCGGCTTC
>CAIZQQ010000202.1 GCA_903935175.1 uncultured Micrococcales bacterium | reverse complement strand
TCGGCCTTCACCGATCCGCAGTCTTACTTTCACCGCTATGCCGAGGTGCCTTTCGAGGCGGCGCTCGAAACAGCCAAGTTGATTTGGTCGACCATCAACCTGCCGAACCTGCGCGAAAACATTTTGCCTACCCGAGGTCGTGCCAACCTGGTGCTTCGCAAGGGTGTAAACCACCGCGTTGACTCGGTGCTGTTGCGCAAACTCTAAGGCGCGCAAATTTAAAAACTAGAGCGCGAGTTCTTGCAGAACGACGCGAGCAATGCGGTCAGCCCAGCTCTGAGCCGAGCCCTCATCGGCAGCCTCGACCATTACGCGCACGAGCGGCTCTGTGCCGGATGCACGCAGCAAGACTCGGCCTGTGTCAGCCAACTCGGCCTCAGCCTCGGCCACGATCGCAGCCAGCGCAGGGTTCGAGTCAACCTTGGTTTTGTCGACGCCGCGCACGTTTACCAAAACTTGTGGATAAACCTTCATCACCGAGGTCAGCTCGGCAAGCGACTTTTTGGTGCGGGCCACTTCGGCCATCAAACGCAGCCCGGTCAATACGCCGTCACCCGTGGTTGCCCACTGGGTGAAAATCACGTGGCCCGACTGTTCGCCACCGAGGGTGTAGCTGCCCTCGCGAATTGCCTCGAGAACATAGCGATCGCCGACCGCAGTTTCTATCAGTTTGATGTCGTTCTCTTTCATTGCCAAGCGCAAACCGAGGTTCGACATCACGGTGGCTACGAGGGTATTGCGAGCCAGTTCACCGGCCGCCTTGGCAGCCACGGCTAGAACGGCCATGATCTGGTCGCCGTCGACAATCGCTCCAGTGTGATCAACCGCGAGGCATCGGTCGGCATCGCCGTCGTGAGCGATACCCGCATCGGCGCCGTGCTCGAGCACAGCGGCCTGTAGAGCGCTTAGGTGGGTTGAACCGTATCCATCGTTGATGTTGATTCCGTCTGGGTCGTTACCGATAACGATGACTTCTGCTCCGGCATCCCTGAAGGCATCGGGCGAAACTGCCGAGGCGGCACCGTGGGCGCAATCGAGCACGACCTTCACGCCAGCGAGGCTGTTTGGAAGCGCGGTTAGCAGGTGAACCAAGTAGCGGTCTTCGGCATCGGCCATGCGCTTGATGTGCCCAACCGCGCCACCGAATGGGGCTAGAGACGGTGCATCCATGGCGGCTTGAATTTGATCTTCAACCGAGTCGGCAAGTTTGTGGCCACCGCGAGCAAAAATCTTGATGCCGTTGTCTGGGGCTGGGTTGTGCGATGCAGAAATCATCACGCCAAAGTCGGCATTGATGTCTGCGGTTAGAAATGCGGCACCTGGAGTTGGCAGCACGCCGGCGTCATAAACGTCGACACCAGAGGAAGCCAAACCGGCTGCCACCGAGGCGGCGAGAAACTCGCCAGAAATGCGGGGGTCGCGAGCGATGACTGCTTTTGGTCGAACACCGATTGAGCGAGATTCTTCACCAAGCACCAGTGCGGCAGCTTGAGCAAGCGAAAGTGCTAGTTCTGCGGTGAGATCGCGATTCGCGAGTCCGCGAACGCCGTCGGTGCCGAAGAGTCGAGCCATGCTTTAGAGGCTAGCCGAAATACAGCTGATCGAACCTGAAGGTTTAGCGCTTCGAGTACTGAGACGCCTTGCGGGCCTTCTTGAGACCAGCCTTCTTGCGCTCAATAACACGTGCGTCGCGGCTTAGGAATCCGGCCTTCTTGAGTGCTGGGCGGTTGTTGTCGCGGTCGATCTCGTTTAGTGCACGCGAGATGCCGAGACGAAGGGCGCCAGCCTGACCAGCAACGCCACCACCGGTGATTCGAGCGATCACGTCGTACTGACCCGAAAGGTCAAGAACGGTGAACGGGTCTTGAATCAACTGCTGGTGAAGCTTGTTTGGAAAGTATTCTGCAAGTTCGCGGCCGTTTACCTTGATAACGCCGGTACCTGGCATGATGCGAACGCGGGCGATTGCCTGCTTGCGACGGCCTAGGCCTGCGCCTGGAACGGTTAGCGGGGCGCGAGTCTTCGGAGCCTTTTCAGCAACCTCAGCTGCTGGGGTCTCGGTCGAGTACTCGGTTGGGGTCTCTACTGCTTCAGTCTTTGCCACGAATGTGTCCTTGTTGGTTTGGGTCGACTACTGAGCGACTTGGTCGATGATGAAAGGCTTTGGCTGCTGTGCAGCGTGTGGGTGCTCGGCACCGCGGTAAACCTTGAGCTTGCCGATCTGTGAAGCACCGAGCTTGGTCTTTGGAATCATTCCGCGGATGGCCTTCTCAACGGCCTTCTCCGGGTTCTTCTCTAGAAGCTCTGAGTAAGTGGTGGCAGTAAGGCCGCCTGGGTAACCAGAGTGGCTGTAAGCCTTCTTCTGAGCCAGCTTGGCACCGGTTAGGGCTACCTTTTCGGCGTTGATGATGATCACGAAGTCGCCGTTGTCCATGTGTGGAGCAAAGGTTGCCTTGTGCTTGCCGCGCAGCAGAGCCGCGGCGTGGGTTGCGAGACGGCCGAGAACTACGTCGGTGGCGTCAATGACAAGCCACTCGTTCTTCAGCTCGGAAGCCTTTGGTGAGTAAGTACGCACGCTAAATTGCCTTCTACTTTTTGTCTTTTTACGACATGAACCCGCAACAGAAGAAACTAACTTCATGAGGTTCAGGTTTAACGCTGGTTGAATACCAGCAACAAGGGTCAAGTCTAGCCCGAACAGGGGCGTTCGGTCAAACCCTATTTAACTTTTAACGCGGATGCTCGGCTCGGCTCAAGCTTCGTCAAGAGTTCTTCGTGCTCGAGACCGTTCGGCTTGAATGCCCAGTCGCGAATCGGCGGGGTAACCAATCTCGATCAGGGTGAGTCCCTTGGGCTCGACGGTCTTATAAGTCTCGACTCGTTTGGCTCGCTCTAGGGTGCGCTTGAGGTCAGTCTGGTTGGCTTTGCCCGCACCGACAGCGATCAACGCACCGACGATAGAGCGCACCATGTTGTGGCAAAAGGCGTCGGCCTTGAGCTCAATTTCGATGATGTTCTGCGCGTTGCGGCGAACCTTGATGCGCTTTAGATCGCGAATCGTGGTAGCCCCAGCACGGGTTTTGCAGAACGAGGCAAAGTCGTTGAGGCCGAGCAATAGTTGTGCCGCTTCGTTCATGGCAACCGGGTCGAGAGCGTAGGTGAGGTTGAGCACGTAACGCATCTGCTGAGGGTCTTTTTGCGCGAAATTGTCAGAGATTTGGTAGCGGTAGCGGCGGTAAATGGCCGAAAATCTGGCGTCGAAGCCGGGTGCCGCCGGCTTAAACTCGTGAATGCGAATCGCTTCGCTCATCATGTGGTTCAGGCGAGCCACAACGTTCGGATTGCGGCCCAAACGCTTCAGCTGAGCAGCCGACAAATCGACGTGGGCTACCTGGTTGGCGGCGTGCACGCCGGCGTCGGTGCGACCTGCGATGCGCATCCCGAAATCATTCTCGGTCGGTCCAAAAATCGTGGTCATTGCGGCAAGCAAATCGCCTTGAACCGTTTTCAAGCCGGGCTGCTTGGCCCAACCGGTGTAATCGGTGCCGTCATAGGCAAAATCGACCCGAAAACGAGTCAACCCGTCAACCTTGTGGCTGACGGGCTGGCTCATGGTTCTAGAAAAGCTACTTGGCTTCTTCAGCTGGAGCTTCTGGCTCTGCTTCGGACTCGGCCTCGGCGGCAGGAGCTTCTTCAGCTGCAGGAGCTTCTTCGGCAGCGGCTTCGGCAACAACCTCTTCGGCGGCAGCTTCTGCTACTACTTCTTCGACTGCAACTTCTTCGGCTACGGCTTCGACGGCCTCTTCGGTCTCGATAGCCTCGACGACTGCAGCAGCAGATGCCTTGACGCTGTTTTCAAGCTTTGGCTTCTTGTTGACGGCCTTTGGCGATACCGGCTCAAGAACTAGCTCGATCACACACATCGGAGCGTTGTCACCCTTGCGGAAGCCAAGCTTGGTGATGCGAGTGTAGCCACCCTGACGGTCTGCAACTAGCGGTGCAACCTCAGCGAATAGCTTGTGAACGGCCGATTTGTCGGTGATCTGCATCATGACACGACGACGAGAGGCTAGGTCGCCGCGCTTTGCGAAGCTAACTAGACGCTCGGCTACCGGACGAAGACGCTTGGCCTTGGTCTCGGTGGTCTCGATGCGACCGTGGTTGATTAGCGAGGTAGCCAGGTTGCGAAGCATTAGACGCTCGTGAGCTGGTCCGCCACCTAGACGTGGTCCCTTTGTTGGGGTAGGCATTTGATTCTCCTTGGATTTCTAAGTAGCGGCTTAGGCCTGGTCTACGTCGTCAAAGTCGGCGGCGAAGTCTTCGCCGGTGCTGAAGTAAGCGGCTTCAAAGCCAGGCATGCTGTCTTTGAACTTTAGGCCCATCGAAGTGAGCTTGTCGCGAACCTCGTCAACCGACTTCGAGCCGAAGTTGCGGATGTTCATCAGCTGGTCTTCGGTTAGGCCGATTAGCTCGGATACGGTGTTGATGCCTTCGCGCTTTAGGCAGTTGTAAGAGCGAACGGTTAGGTCTAGCTCTTCAATTGGCATAGCAAGCTCTGGGCTCAGGGTTGCTTCGGTTGGAGCAGGGCCGATCTCGATACCTTCGGCAGCTGCGTTCAGCTCCTTGGCTAGACCGAATAGTTCAACCAAAGTGCTTCCGGCCGATGCGACTGCGTCGCGTGGGCTGATCGAAGGCTTTGACTCAACGTCGACGATTAGCTTGTCGAAGTTGGTGAACTCACCGGCACGAGTTGCCTCAACGCGGTAAGCAACCTTAAGAACTGGCGAGTAGATCGAGTCAACGGCGATTAGGCCAGCCTCTTCGCCGGTGCTGCGGTTCTGTGAAGCCTGAACGTAACCACGGCCACGCTCGATGATGAGTTCAACATCGAACTTTGACTTGGTGTTCAAGGTTGCGATGACTAGCTCTGGGTTGTGAATTTCAACGCCTGCAGGAGCAACGATGTCAGCGGCAGTTGCAGAGCCGGCACCGGTCTTGGTTAGGCGAGCAACAACTGGCTCGTCGTTGTCAGACGAAACAACTAGCTCTTTTAGGTTCAGGATGATCTCGGTGACATCCTCTTTAACACCCTCGATGGTGCTGAACTCGTGAAGAGCGCCAGCAAAACGAACGTGGGTCACAGCTGCGCCAGGAATCGACGAAAGCAGGGTGCGACGTAGCGAGTTACCTAGGGTGTAACCAAAGCCAGGCTCTAGTGGCTCAAGGGTAAAGCGCGAACGGGTGTCAGAGATTTTCTCTTCGTGAAGGGTTGGACGCTGTGCAATTAGCACTGTTTGTTCCTTTCGTAGACATCCACTATTTGATGTCTATTTTTTAGGGTTTTCTCGCAGTGGCCACTGCGAGATTTATTCAGTTGGGTTTTGAAACTTGAAAAGCTAGCGGATGCGCGTTAGATGCGGCGACGCTTTGGTGGACGACATCCGTTGTGAGCCTGTGGGGTCACGTCGGTGATCGAACCAACCTCGAGGCCTGCAGCTGCAAGCGAACGAATAGCGGTGTCTTTACCCGAGCCTGGACCCTTTACGAACACGTCGACCTTCTTTAGGCCGTGCTCCTGGGCCTTGCGAGCGGCCGACTCGGCTGCTAGCTGGGCTGCGAATGGGGTTGACTTGCGTGAACCCTTGTAACCGACGTCACCAGACGAAGACCACGAGATAACCGCACCGGTTGAGTCGGTGATCGACACAATGGTGTTGTTGAAGGTCGACTTGATGTGAGCCTGACCTACGGTGATGTTCTTCTTTTCTTTACGACGTGGCTTGCGAGCTGCGGTACCGGCTTTTGCCTTAGGTGCTGCCATGAGTGCTGTCTCCTAAATTCTTACTTGGATGATGGACGCTTTAGCCGCGGCTACTAGCGTGCCACCTTCTTCTTGCCGGCTACGGTGCGCTTTGGACCCTTGCGAGTACGAGCGTTGGTCTTGGTGCGCTGACCGCGCACTGGGAGTCCCTTGCGGTGACGGATACCTTCGTATGAACCGATTTCAACCTTGCGGCGAATGTCGGCTGCAACGTCGCGACGAAGGTCACCCTCAACCTTGTAGTTGCCTTCGATGAAGTCACGAATTGCGACAAGCTGGTCATCGGTCAAGTCTTTGACGCGGATGTTCTTGTCGATCTTGGTTTCGGCCAGAATCTGAACCGAGCGAGTACGGCCAATGCCGTAGACATAAGTTAGGGCGATTTCAACGCGTTTTGCGTCTGGAATATCTGCTCCGGCAACACGTGCCATTGGATTTCTCCTTGTTGTTTAGAAGGTCTGTGGCAGCGCATCCGTGAGATTTGACTCTCTCGGCTCCCGCCTTCTCGGGAGGTGACATCTTTGTTTAGAACTCGGATGTTGCGTTACCTTGTTTTGCTATTCAGTTGTAAAGCTGTGAAGAGTGCTTAGCCCTGGCGCTGTTTGTGGCGTGGGTTTTCGCAGATCACCATGACGCGACCGTGGCGACGAATGACCTTGCACTTGTCGCAAATCTTCTTGACGCTTGGGTTAACCTTCATGTCTCTTATTTCTTTTGGGGTTCTTGCGAACCGGTTTTCAAGTCTTTACTTGTAGCGGTAGATAATGCGCCCACGGGTCAGGTCATAGGTGCTGAGCTCTACGATTACGCGGTCCTCTGGGAGGATACGAATGTAGTGCTGGCGCATCTTGCCCGAGATGTGCGCAAGGACCTTGTGACCATTGGTCAGCTCTACACGGAACATTGCGTTCGGCAGAGCCTCAACTACTGTGCCCTCGATCTCGATGACACCGTCTTTGTTGGCCATAAACTCACTTATCTACGTTGCTCGGTTGGTGGGCTTAAACGCACGCAAAACACCCAAACCTTGGAATAGGGATTGCGGGCAAACACACCGAAGTTCAATCTTACGGATATCTGCCGTAATTTGCTAATTAAATCTCTAGCTACGAGGGTCAACCGGGGTTACACCGAATGGTGCGAGGGCGGATGCGCCGCCATCGAATGCGGTGAGCACCCAGATGCCGCGTTCGTGCACCGCTACGCTGTGCTCCCATTGCGAGGAATCTGAGCCATCTTTTGTGCTGATCGTCCACTCATCATCAAGAATCTTGACCTTCGGGCTGCCAATTGTGACCATTGGCTCGATTGCGACGCAAAGGCCCGGCACCACGTCTGGGCCCGAAAAACGGGTTTTGTAGTTGAAGACCGGTGGGTCTTCGTGCATCGAGCGGCCGATTCCGTGACCGATGTAATCTTCGAGAATTCCGTAGCGGCCAGACGAGCGAATGTACTTTTCGATGGCTTCGCCGACCTGATTGAGCTTTTTGGCGGTGGCCAGCGCCGCGATACCCGTCCAGAGTGCGCCTTCGGTAACTTCACTAAGCTTGGCGCGGTCGGCTAGAACCTTTGGGTCGACGCCGGCGGCCTCGCCACCCGGCACGATTACGGTAATCGCGCTATCGCCGTTCCAGCCATCCGAGGTTTCGGCACCGCAGTCGATCGAGATGATGTCGCCGGCCGCAAGCACGCGGTCTCCCGGGATGCCGTGCACAACCTCATCGTTCACGCTCGCGCAGATGGTGTGACGGTAGCCAGGCACCAGCTTGAAGTTTGAGTGGGCACCACGGCGAATGATTTCGGCCTCGGCGATGGCATCGAGTTCGATAGTTGTTACCCCGGGTTTGATGGCCTTGCGCACCTCGGCCAGGGCGGCCGCGGTAATTTCGCCGGCCTCGCACATGCGAATAATTTCGGCGTTGGTTTTGATTGTGTAAGCAGAACGAGACAAGGTACTCGAACC
>CAIZQQ010000201.1 GCA_903935175.1 uncultured Micrococcales bacterium | reverse complement strand
GGCACCGGCAAGTTCGCCAAGATGCACAAGGCCTGGCGCGACTCGCTGGTTTAGTTTTACGGCAGCTTGTGGCTGGTGGTCAGGGCGATTCCGAGCATTGCCGGAATGGTAACCACTGCCTTTCCACGGGCGTCGACAACAACCTTGGTGCCCAAGCAGCTGGTGCTTGATACAACCGCACCGCGACCGCCGGTTAGCAGATCACAATAGGTTCCGGCTGGCAGGTTGGTCAGAATGCCCATCTTGCGAGCCTTCTGGGTAGAGTTCATGGCGATGAAGGTGTTCGCACCGCGGTTGAACTTGAGAATCTTGGCTCCGTCGGCGTGTTTGGTGTAGCCAATTCGAGTTTCTGGGGCCGAACCAGCAACATCACGCCAGGCGACCATGCCGCTGGTTGAGCGCCAGCGCTGAATGCAGTTGTAGAGGCCTTCACGAATGATGTTCACCGGCTTGGTCGAGCTGGCACACTTTGCCTGCACCACCTTTTGGGTGACTGCGTCGGTGTTTGGCCCAAACTGCTCATCGCTAAAGCTGTATCCGCTGTAAAGCTGAGGAATGCCGAAGCTTGACGACAGCATGAACACGTGGGCGAGTTGGTACTTTTTGGTCTCCCAATAGGCAAGTGACGACGGACCATGGTGTTCGGTGTCGTGGTTGCTGACCATGGTTATCGTTTTGGCGCTGCCGTTGAAACCCGAGGTCCAGAAGTCGTTCTTGGCGAATGCCAGCGAATTTTGGTTCAGGTTGCTAACTAAGATGTTCGGCATGTCCCATGCCCAGGCATAGCCGAATTCGGTGAAGGGCTCGTTGACCCCACCGCCACCGATTGCCTCAGACATGATGATTGGCTGGCGACCGTTGATTGGGTCGAGCAGGTCGACTACCGCCTTTAGGTCTGCTGCGCCATAGTGCTTCGCGGCATCCACTCTGAAACCGGCAACGCCGAGGCTAATCAGGTCGTTCAGATAGTCGGCAATCTTGGCGCGAACCGAAGGCTTCTCGGTGGCGAGGTCGGGCAGGCCGCCGAGCATACAGCTGGTGGTTTCCCAAAGGTTGTCGTAGTTTGCGATGTTGCTGTCACAGAAGCGGTCTTCGTCCATGCTCATGGTCGCGTGAAAGTCGCTCTCGCCATAGAGGCCTGGGTAGTCATATTTCGAAAACTCGGTGCCGTCCCAGCCAACACCCGAAGAGTTTGCCATGTGGTTGATCACGGCGTCGGCGATGATCATCACGCCGGCTTGGTTGCAGGCCTGGGTCATCGCGGCAAATTCGGCGCGGGTGCCTAGGCGAGACTCGATCTTGTAGCTAACCGGCTGGTAGTGAACCCACCACTGCTCGCCACGAATGTGCTCTTGCGGTGGTGAAATCTGCACCCAGTCGATACCGTTTGGGCCGAGGTGGTTGGTGCACTCGTCTTTGATCGAGTTCCACGAGTACATGAACATTTGAATGCCCACTGTGCTTTCGTCGACCACCTTGTTTGGCACCGCCGAACCGTTCGCTGCTGCTGGTGAAATTGAAACGCCAGAAACTAGCAAAACGATGGCAGAAATGAGCGCGGATGCACGGCGGAACAGTCGAGTTTTCATAACAAAAGTCTAAACGCCCCGAGGCGGTAGGCTATTGGCTGGGGCTAAACGTAAGCCTTTTCACATGTAACGAATGGATACCAAGTTGTCGAAAATCAAGGTTGTTGGCAAGGTCGTCGAACTCGACGGCGACGAGATGACTCGAATCATCTGGCAAAACATCAAAGACTCGCTAATTCTCCCTTTTCTAGACGTTGACCTTGAGTATTACGACCTATCGATAGAGCACCGCGACGCCACCGACGACCAGGTGACCATCGACGCTGCGAACGCCATCAAGAAGCACGGCGTTGGCGTGAAATGTGCCACCATCACCCCAGACGAGGCTCGAGTTGTCGAGTTCGGTCTGAAGAAGATGTGGAAGTCGCCAAACGGAACCATTCGAAACATCCTCGACGGTGTTGTGTTCCGCGAGCCAATCATTATTTCTAACGTTCCACGCCTGGTTCCAGGCTGGACCAAGCCGATCGTCATCGGCCGTCACGCTCACGGTGACCAGTACAAGGCAACCGACTTCAAGGTTCCCGGTGCCGGTCGTGTCACCATGACCTGGACCCCGGCCGACGGTGGCGAAGTTCAGACCATGACGGTTGCCGACTATCCAGAGCACGGTGGTGTGGCCATGGGTATGTACAACTACATGGACAGCATCCGTGATTTTGCTCGCGCCTCGTTCAACTACGGTTTGGCCCGCAATTTTCCGGTCTACCTGTCGACCAAGAACACCATTCTGAAGGCTTACGACGGTGCCTTCAAGGATGCCTTCCAAGAGGTTTTCGACGCCGAATACGCCGACAAGTTCAAGGCAGCCGGCCTCACCTATGAGCACCGCCTAATCGACGACATGGTTGCAGCGGCGCTCAAGTGGGAGGGTGGCTACGTTTGGGCCTGCAAGAACTACGACGGTGACGTGCAGTCAGACACCGTGGCTCAGGGCTTTGGTTCGCTCGGTCTAATGACTTCGGTGCTAACCACTCCAGATGGCGCAACCGCGCTCGCCGAGGCAGCTCACGGCACCGTGACCCGTCACTACCGCGACTGGCAGGCAGGCAAGAAGACCTCGACCAACCCGATTGCGTCGATCTATGCCTGGACCCGCGGCCTAATGCACCGCGCCAAGCTAGACGGCACCCCAGAGGTTGCCGCCTTTGCCGAGACTCTTGAAGACGTAATCATCAAGACCGTGGAGTCTGGCCACATGACCAAAGACTTAGCTCTTTTGGTTGGCAACGGCCAGGCCTACCAAACCACCGACGAGTTCATGGCAACTCTTGCAGAGAACCTGCGAGCACGTCTGGCTTAGTTTCAAATCTGGGGATAACTCGTTACCCCAAAAGCACTTGTGTATAACTCCCGTCAACAATTTGGCGGGAGTTTTACATTTCGTGCATGAAATCAACTAAGAGCAACAAGGTGCGCGCGCTGTTAGCCGCCGCCACAACGCTAGCCACCGTCATCGGTGTGCTCGTCGCGACTCCCGCCTCGGCAGTCAGCGTCAGCCCGGCCGCAGTTTGCGCCAACGGTTCTTGCACGGTCACCTTCGATCACACGGGTGACTATTACCAATGGACACCTCCGGTCGGCATTAAAACCCTGTGGTTCGATGTCTTCGGCGCGCAGGGTGGGCGTTCGGGCGGGCTAGGCGGCAAGATCTCGGGCCGCTTCACGAGCATCCCAGCTTCGCTTTTTGTTTATGTTGGTGGCCAGGGAAAGACCGGCTCTGGGCAAACCGGCGGCTTCGGTGGCGGCGGCGCGAGCGGCTCTGGTCACGCTGATGAAGGGTCGGGCGGCGGGGCCAGTGATCTGCGCTCATCGACGGCGCTAGCCGATCGACTAGTGGTTGCCGGTGGCGGCGGCGGAACCGGAGGCTGGGTTGGCGGCGCGGGTGGTGCAGGCGGCAGCACGATTGCCAGCGCAGGAACCGCGGGCCAGGGCGGCGCAGGCGGCGGAGCAACCCAAATCGCTGGTGGATCGGCCGGAACCGGCAGCTCGGCAAACAATGGCACAGTGGGCGCGCTCGGCACTGGTGGCAATGGCGGTAACGGCTCTGCCGCCGGTGGCGGTGGCGGAGGCGGGGGATACTTCGGCGGTGGCGGAGCTGGTGGAGACGGCATTCCATCTGGCCTCGACGGCGGTGGCGGCGGAGGCGGCTCATCGTTCGCAAGCATCGCCAGCACCTCGACCATTTCGCACGCCAAAGGCGTTCGCACGGGCAACGGTCAAGTTGTGCTCACCTACACCTACGCGCCGGTGGTGACGGCTTTTGCGCCAGCATCCGCTATCACAAACGCGAACGCGACAAATTTTGCGCTGAGCTTCAGCCAGGATGTTCAAGGCCTCGAAGCAACCGACTTCACCTTCGCGGGCACAGCGAGCGGATGTCTGGTCAGCTCGATCAGCGGAGCCAACGCGAGCTACACGGTGGCGGTTTCGAACTGCAGCGACGGCACGGTTTTACTGAACCTCGCGGCCGATGCTGTGTTCGGCGCGACGACCGGCCCGAACCAGGTGGCAACTTCGTCGACCCTCACCATCGACCGCAAAAAGCCGGTGTTCGCAATTACGCCGCCGGCCACGCCAACCAATCTGAGCGTGTTGCCATTCGCCGTGAGCGTCGACGAGCCGGTCACCGGCCTGAGCGCCAGTTCGTTTAGCGTTACGGGCACGTCGTGCACGATCGGCACGGTCACGGGCTCCGCCGCGAGCTATGTGGTCAACGTCACCGGTTGCGCCTCGACAGCCACGGCAACGCTGACCGTCAAAGTCGGGGTAGGGGCAGATGTGGCGGGTAACGTCGGGCCAGCATCCGCTCTCGCATCGAGCTCGGTGACCATCGACCGCGTCAGCCCAACGGTGAGCGCGTTTACCAAGTCGACCGCCTCGCGCAACGACCTGATTGTGTTCGAACTGACCCTGTCTGAAAGCGTGGCTGCGCTGACTAACGACCCGCAAACCTTCACGGTCAGCGGTTCCGGCTGCGTGATCACCAAGGTCAGCAGCGTCGCCAACGTCTATTCGATCTGGGTCACCGACTGCGCCGAGGGGGCGAGCGCGAAAGTTGTTCTCGAATCTGGTGCACTGACCGACGTGGCCGGTAACACCGGGCCGACTGTCGATGTTTCTTCGCCAACCGTGAAGGTCGACGACCAGCTGCCACGCGTGACAATCAGCGCGGATGCCCGTGCCAACGCCTCGGTTAGCCCGAGCTTCACGGTCACCTTCAGCGAGTCGGTCACCGGCCTAACCCTAGATACGTTCACCCACTCGGGCACAGCCACGGGCTGCCGATTCACGCTCACCGAGTTGAGCGCCGGAGTCAGTTTCAGGGTTGCAACCAGCGGATGCTCGGTCGGAACCGTCTCGCTCGGCATTCCACCCGCGTCGGTAACTGACCCTGGCGGCAACCTGGGCCCGACCACCGGAATCGAGTCGGCTTCGGTGATCATCGACGCGGCGAGCGGCAGCACCACGACCGGTGGCGGCATGGCGCGGCCTCGAGTCATCGCTAAAGAAGGCACCACAACTCGCGGTGCGTCTTCGATGAAGGCGGTTTCGTTCGGGGTTGCCAAAGCGTTCAAAAACGCGGATGTCGGGTTGGCTGCAATCGCAGCCACCTCGGCGGCCCTGATGCTCGGGCGTTCGCTGGCCGCGTCGAAAAAACTAGCGGTTACTCGAAAATAATGGTGCGGTCGCCATCGAGCAGAACTCGGTGTTCGGCGAACCAGCGCATGGCTTGAACCAGCGTCTTCGATTCAACATCTTGACCGATTGATACGAGACGATTCTTCGAGTCGCTGTGGGTTACGCGAACCACGTTCTGCTCGATGATCGGCCCCTCGTCGAGGTCGGCGGTAACAAAGTGGGCGGTTGCGCCGATCAGCATCACACCACGGGCGTGAGCCTGGGCATAAGGGTTAGCGCCCTTGAAGCCAGGCAAGAACGAGTGGTGAATGTTGATGATTCGACCCTCGAACTCGGCGACAAACTCGGGCGACAGCACCTGCATAAAGCGGGCGAGAACGATGAGTTCGATGCCGGCGGAGTGGATGTAGTCGCGCAGCATGTGTTCGAACGCGGCCTTGCTGCCAGCATCCGTGATTGCATGCGTTTCAAACTTCACGTCATAGAACGAGGCGAGCTCGGCTAGGTCTGAATGGTTGCTAAAAACCGCTGGAATTTCAACCGGCAGCTGGCTCGCACGCTGGCGAAAGAGAATGTCGTTGAGGCAGTGGGCCGACTTTGAAACCAGCACCAGGGTGCGCACCTTGCGGCCAACCTCATCGAGGTGCCAGGTCATGCCGTAGTGGTCGATTACCGGCTGAAGTTCGGACACGAAAGCATCTCGCGAAACGTTCGACTCGATCTGCAGGCGAATGAAGAAACGACCGGTGTCTTCTGACGAAAATTGCTGCGATTCGGTGATGTTTCCGGCCGCGGCAACCACCGCGCCAGAGATCGCGTGCACGATTCCGGGCTGGTCGTCGCAAACCAACGTAAGCACCCAGTGTTTTGCTTCAGAAGTCATAGGGTCAAGTCTATTCGGGGTTAGAATTACGTCATCGCAACTGGCGCTAAAGATGGGTATCCATCGGGGAGCGATAGGCATTTTTGGTCGTGCGCCTGGGCCAACATATACGCCGTGCACTGCAACACTCTTAGGAGCCCCGACATGTCAAAACTGCCATCGACTTTCAACCAGCCGTTGAGCGAAACCGACCCAGAGATCGCAGCCGTTCTAGAGGCCGAACTCGACCGCCAGCGTCACACCCTCGAAATGATCGCTTCTGAAAACTTTGTCAGCCGCGGCGTGCTCGAGGCGCAGGGTTCGGTGCTCACCAACAAATACGCCGAGGGTTACCCAGGCAAGCGCTACTACGGTGGCTGCGAGGCCGTTGACGTTGCCGAAAACTTAGCCCGCGACCGCGCGAAGCAACTATTCGGTGCAGAGCACGCCAACGTGCAGCCACACTCGGGTGCGAGCGCGAACGCCGCTGTGCTCATGGCGCTGGCAAACCCTGGCGACCGCATCCTCGGTCTTGAACTTGCTCACGGTGGTCACCTAACCCACGGCATGCGCCTGAACTTCTCGGGCAAGATGTACGAGGCTCACGCCTATGGCTTGAACCCAGACACGTTCTTGATCGACATGGATGTTGTGCGCCAGCGTGCCCACGAGGTAAAGCCTCACGTGCTCATCGCCGGATGGTCTGCCTACAGCCGTCACCTCGACTTCGCCGAGTTCCGCAAGATTGCCGACGAGGTTGGCGCAAAGCTTTGGGTCGACATGGCTCACTTTGCCGGCCTGGTTGCCGCCGGTTTGCACCCAAGCCCGGTGCCTTACGCCGACGTGATTTCGACCACCGTTCACAAGACCCTCGCCGGGCCTCGCTCGGGTCTAATTCTCTGCCGCGAAGAGTTCGCCAAGAAGATCGACTCTGCGGTGTTCCCAGGTCAGCAGGGTGGCCCGCTCATGCACGTGATTGCGGCCAAGGCGGTCGCGTTCAAGGCAGCCATGCAGCCAGAGTTCAAAGACCGCCAGCAGCGCACCCTCGACGGTGCTCGCTTGATTGCCGAGCGTTTGACCCAGGCGGATGTCGCGGCAAACGGCGTTCAGGTGCTAACCGGAGGCACCGAGGTTCACCTCGTTCTGGTTGACCTGCGCAACGCTCCGATTAACGGCCAAGAGACCGAAGACCTGCTGCACGAAGTTGGCATCACCGTGAACCGCAACTCGGTGCCGAACGACCCTCGCCCACCAATGGTGACCTCGGGTGTTCGCATCGGAACCCCAGCCCTCGCCACCCGTGGCTTTGGTCAGGCCGAGTTCACCGAGGTTGCCGACATTATCGCTCACGTGTTGATGCCGAACCCAGATGTTGCAGCTCTTCAGGCTCGCGTTCGCGCTCTTACCGAGGCTTACCCGCTTTATACCGGCCTAGAGAACTGGTAGTCGCATGACCGCGGTCACGCTCGACGGGCTGGCAACGGCCAAGGCCATCAAGGCAGAACTAACCGAACGCGTCATCGCGCTCAAGCAGCGCGGCATCACTCCGGGGCTCGGCACCTTGTTGGTCGGCGATGACCCTGGTTCACACACCTACGTTGGCGGCAAACACCGCGACTGCGCAGAGGTTGGTGTGCACAGCGTGCGCATCGATTTGCCTGCTTCGGCGTCTAGCGCTGATGTGCGGGCGGCCATCCGTGATTTGAATTCGGCCAGTGACGTGACCGGCTACATCGTTCAGCTGCCGCTGCCGTTTGGCATCGACACCAACGAGATGCTCGAGCTGATGGACCCTGCGAAAGACGCCGACGGTCTGCACCCAACCAACCTTGGTCGACTTGTGCTTGGCGTTTCGGGTGAGCTAACTTCGCCACTGCCTTGCACCCCGGCCGGAATCGTCGAGTTGCTGCGTCGCTACGACGTGCCAACCCGCGGTGCCGAGGTGGCCGTGATTGGTCGCGGCGTTACCGTCGGTCGCCCACTTGGGCTGCTGATGACTCGCAAGGGTATCGACTCGACCGTCACGCTGCTGCACTCTGCCTCGCTCGACATTGAGTCTGCCGTTCGTCGTGCCGACATCGTCGTTGCCGCCGTTGGAGTGCCGCACTTTGTTCGCCCTGAATGGGTGAAGAAAGGTGCTGCTGTGCTCGACGTTGGCATCACCCGTGTTGAAGGTCCAGACGGTGCAAAGCTGGTCGGCGATGTTGACCCAGCCGTTGCCGAAGTTGCCGGTTTCTTCTCGCCAAACCCGGGTGGCGTTGGCCCAATGACCCGCGCGATGCTGGTCAAAAACGTGGTCGACACGGCAGCTCGGGGCTAGTCGAGTTGAATCCGATCGAGCAGGGGGAGTTGGTTGCTTCGGCACTTCGCGTGTTCGAGGTAATCGGTGTGCTCGCCTTCGCGGCATCTGGCCTCATCGAAGCCGCTCGCAAAAAGTTCGACATCTTCGGCGTTGTGCTCATCGCCTTCATCGCCGCATTCGGTGGCGGAACCCTGCGTGACATTCTGCTCGACCGTCGCCCGTTCTTCTGGGTCGAAAACCAAGAACTACTCTGGCTGGTCATCGCCTTCGCCGTGCTCGCCCCGCTGTTCTTTCGAGCCCGCCACATCGAGTTCACCTCGCGCGCCATGGAGTGGCCCGACGCCGTTGGCCTCGGGTTGTTCGCGACATCCGGTGCTCAATTGGCTCTGGATGCGGGTGCCAGCCCGTTCATCGCAGCCGTGATGGCTGTGGTCACCACCGTCTTCGGCGGCATCTTGCGCGATGTTCTGGTCAATGAGATTCCCCGCGCTGTAAACGACCACCAGCCCTACGCAGTGCTCGCGTTCGCTGGGGCGTGGATGCTCTGGGGGCTCCAATCGCTCGGGCTCGACGTTGTTGCATCCATCGCCATCACGGCAACCGCAATCATTCTCGTGCGCTTCGCCACCATCTATTTCAAGTGGAAGCTGCCGGCCTGGCGGCTCTAGAATTCAAACAATAAGTTAGGGGAAATCATGGAAAAGTCAGAATTTCAAGAACTGCTCTCTGAGATGGAGAGAGCAACTCATGCCTCGCGCAGTACGTCGGTTCTTGCCTATCAAATCACGGCTTGGACAGTGATTGGATCAGTAGTCCTTGCTCTAGGTTCACTGCTGAATTTTGAGGGTTTCGGCGCTTTTTTACTATTCGTTGGCTGCGCCACCATTATTTTTGGTGCCTTTCGAGGTCTATACCTTTCACGCGAAGAGTACGTGTTATCTGGCCGTGGTGCCGGTCCTGAGAAAACAAATCGAATTGCCGAACTTTCATTGAACGAGGGCGAACGACACGAATGGGAGAAGGCTGGCAAGCCAGACCTTCGCGCTTGGGTCGACGCTGGAAGACCACCAATTAAAAAGTGGCTTGGCGAGCAGTAACTAGAACTTAGAGCGAATAGCCCAAAGGTCAGGGAACACCGACCTGAACAGCGTCGAAGCTAGGTAGTCGACTCCAGGCGAGCCGCCCGTACCAGCCTTGCGGCCGATCGTTCGCTCAACCATCTTCACGTGACGGTATCTCCACTCTTGCAAACCCTCGTCGAGGTCGACCAAGCGCTCACACACCGCAGCCGCGTCGGCGTCGGTTCGATGAATGTCGAGTAGCACCGCTTGAACTTCTTCGTTCGGCGACCAGGCGGTCGTGACATCCCTGTTCAAAGCGGATGCAGGCAGCTTGTCGGTGCGAGTGGCTAGGTAGGCGAGCGTGCTGTCCCAGAGCGAAGGGCGCTTCATCGCAGCCTCGACCCGAGAACGAGCTGGCGAACCATAGATGAGATGCTCGGCCATGCCCATGCCACTGCCGGCCGGAGCCCCATCGCCAGCCTTGTCGCGACGGCCGAGAACGGCCTCGAACTCGCGAAACTGAGCCGACTGGAACCCGCTGGATGACTGCAAGAAACCTCTGAACGAGTTGAACTGCAGTGGGGTCATGGTTTCGAGAATGTCGATCTGGGCCACGCAGGTTTTCATGATGGTGCGCATGCGCCCCAGCAACCCGAGCGAGCGGTGAGTGTCGCCGGCCTCGAGGGCTGACTGTAGTGCGGCCGCCTCGTGAAGAAGCTGCTTGAACCACAACTCGTAGGTTTGGTGAATCACAATAAAGAGCATTTCGTCGTGCTCGGGGCCGTCAGACACGGGCTGCTGCAACTCGAGCAGTTCATCCACTTTCAAATACGAAATGTAGGTCAGGGCCTTTTCGTGGTTGGCCGGACCGTGCTCGTTGCCGCTCATGTGACTCTGCTTCCGTTGTCTTCGATTTCGCGATAGTCGCCGCTGGCCACCAGGTCGCGCATGCGAGCCATTCCGTCGAACACCTCGACGAACGATGTCGGCAGCGGGGCGATGGCGAGACGAATCGAGTTTGGGGTGCGATAGTCGGGAATCACGTTCGCCAACTTGCGCATGCCGGCGGCGATGGCCTTGGCGTCTGGGTGACCGACGGTGATGTGCCCGCCACGCTTACTCGCCTCGCGCGGCGTCAGCAGGGTGAAGCCGAGCGGCGCTAGCCACGCGTCGAACAGAGCGACCATCATGTCGGTGCCGACGGCTGCTTTGTGGGCAATCGCACGGATGCCCGCCTGCTCGATCATCTCAAAGCTGGCCTGCACGCCCCGAATGCCGATGATGCTCGGGCTCGCGATTTGAAAACGACGCATCTGGTTGCTCGGCTCGAAAAACGGCCCCATTTCGAACTGCTTGTCTTGGGCGAACCAGCCCTGAATCGGCACGCGCAATTCCTCTTGGATGCTCTTTGCAACGTAAAGCCAAGCCGGCGAACCAGGCCCGGCGTTGCCGTATTTATAGGTGCAACCAATCGCGAGGTCGACACCGTTGGCATCGAAGTCGAGTTCGATCGCGCCGGCTGCGTGGCTGGCATCCCAGACCACCAAGGTGCCGTTTGCGCGGCACAGGTCGGTGATGGCCTTGATGTTTGGGCGTGAGCCAGACCGGTAGTGAATGGCCTGCAGGGTCACCAGAGCCACGTCGTCGTTTAGGTGCGGGGCGAGCGCCTCGGCGGTGATGAGTTCGTTCTCGCACTCGATGGCAACCGAGCCAGGCCCGCCGCTGCCGTCGTTGTCGAGGGTTACCAGGTTGAGGCCGTGCGCCTCGGCGATGCCGGCCAAAATGTAGCGGTCGGTCGGAAAGTTCGCCGCATCGATGATCACTGTCTTGCGCCCTGGGCGTGCCTTGATGGCAGCGCTGCAAAGTTGGTAGAAGTTCACCGAGGTGGTGTCGCAGACGAGTGTTTGACCGGATGCCGCACCGAGCACTGCTCGACCGAGCAGGTCACCGGCGGTAGTTGCCTCGTCGATCCAGTGAGCCCAGCCATCGACCAGTTCGCGACCCCACTCGTTGGTCACAAAGTGGGCCACGCGTTCGACGGTTGCCTTTGGCAGGCGACCTAGCGAGTTGCCATCGAGGTAGCAGAGATCTGGATCGGTGATGACGAACTGCTCGCGATAGTGAGCAAGCGGGTCGGCCGCGTCGAGTGCCTCGGCAAAAGAGCGTTCGGTTGGCTGCACTTGGGTCTCTCTTCTTCGAAAGGTTTCGGCTTCAGCCTAGTGC
>CAIZQQ010000200.1 GCA_903935175.1 uncultured Micrococcales bacterium | reverse complement strand
GCCGAAGATCGCGAAAACCTGCTTCGTCGCGGTGGCCTAGAGATTTACACCTCGATGAACCTCGACATGCAAAAGGCCGCCGACGAAGCTACCAAGAAGTGGGTTCCGCCAACTGACAAGAGCCAGATAGGTTCGGCCTCGGTCTCGGTCGAGGTTGGCACCGGTCGCGTGCTTTCAATGGCACAGAACCGCATCTACGACCAGACTGGTTCAACCGAACTTGGTCGCACCTCGGTGAATTACTCGACCGACAAAGAATACGGTGGCTCATCGGGCTTCCAGACCGGTTCGACATACAAACTCTTCACTCTGGCCGCATGGCTGAGCGCGGGCAAAAAACTGAACGACCACGTCGACGGACGCGTGCGCGAATGGAATGCCTCAGACTTCAGAGCCCGCTGCGGAAACCTGGTTGGAACTTGGGCACCAAACAACATTGTCAAAGAGCCAGAAGACCTGAGTGTTGTTTCGGCAACATCGCTGTCGGTAAACACCGCGTTCGCCTCGATGGCATCACAGCTTGACCTGTGCGACATTCGCGACACCGCGATGGCGTTTGGCGTGCACCGCGCCGACGGCACCGAACTTCAATATGTTCCGTCTTCGATTCTTGGCGTCAACGAAATCGCCCCAATCACCATGGCCGCAGCCCTCGCCGGAATCTCGAACAATGGAACCTTCTGCACGCCGGTAGGCATCGACCGCGTATTCGTTCGATCAAGCAAGACCGACATGCCAATTCCAAAGACGAAGTGTTCACAGGCGGTTACCCCAGAGGTTGCCCACGGAATGATTTACGCGATGAAGCGAGTAATGGCGGGCGGAACCGGTGGAGCGTCAAACACCGGAGACGGTGCGATGCTCGCTGGTAAAACCGGTACCACCGACTCCGGCGTACACACTTGGATGACCGGAACCTCGACCTCGGTCGCGACGGCCACCTGGGTGGGGAACGTCTCTGGCAAGACCTCGCTGTCGCGCATCCGCTTGAATGGCAAAGCCGGTAACACCGTTCGCCACGATATTTGGCGAGCAATCATGAAGGTTGCCAACAAGGAGTACCCGACCGGGGCGTTCCAAAACCCACCGCAGAGCATGATCGACGCAACCATGATTGTGATTCCGAAGGTATCCGGAGTGACACCCGAATCAGCTGCCGAGAACATCAAGATCAGCGACTTGAACGCGGCCATTCAAACCAAGGGTGTGGCATCGTCACTACCTAAGGGCACTGTTGCCTACACAAAGCCTTCGGCAGGCCAAGTTGTGCCTCGTGGAACTCAGGTCAAGATTTATGTGAGTAACGGCGGAAAAATCAAGATTCCTCGCGCAGGTGTGGTTGGCGAAACGGTTGAAACCGCAACGGCCACACTGCTGGCTCTTGGGTTCCCTGCCGTAACCGCGCCACAGCCATCTCAGACCCAGTATTTTGTTTCTCACCCAACCATTCCGGCGGGTAACGTGGTCGGCACCATGCCAGGGGTCGGCACTTCGGCGGCAGTTACCGGTGCCGTGCTTCTGATCATTTCAACCGGTCCGTAACTCTATGGAGTGGCTGCTAGCTCTCGTGGGCCTTGGCTTGCTCGCCGCAATCTGGGGCATCGGCATTGAACGTCACCTCTACTCAATTCGACAGACCGAAATTGCCGGGGTTTTGCCGGCGGGCTCTAAACCGATTCGAGTGCTGCACGTCAGCGACTTTCACCTCGCCCCTTGGCAAAAGCGCAAACAGCGTTTCATCGCCGAGCTCGCGAACCTGAACCCTGACCTCGTGGTGAACACCGGCGACAACCTCGGACACCGCGACGCCATCGGCCCTCTGGTCGAGTCACTGACTCCATTGATGCGGTACCCCGGGGTATTTGCCCACGGTTCGAACGACTACGAAGCGCCCAGCCTGCGCAATCCGCTGAGTTACCTGCTTCACCCGTCAAAACCGCAGCACGGGCATCCACTTGACACCGATCGCATGACCAGCGCGTTTGAGGCTGCCGGCTGGCTGAACCTGAACAACAGGGGCGGCGAGCTCGAGGTTTGTGGGCTGCGCATTGGTTTTATTGGCTTGGATGACGGGCACGACGGCAAAGACGATGTGTCGAGCATCCCCGCTCAGGTCAGAAGTCAAACGGCAATCGATTTGCGCATCGCGGTGACTCACGCGCCGTACCTGCGCTTCATCGAACTTTTCACCGAGGCCGATGCGAGTGTGATTTTTGCGGGGCACACGCACGGCGGGCAGGTTTGTCTGCCGGGAAATCGCGCGCTGGTTACCAACTGCGATCTGCCCACTCGTTATGCGAGGGGTCTAAGCGCATGGAGTTTTGGCGGCAAGAATTCGATTTTGAATGTCTGTGCCGGCTTGGGCACCTCGATTTTTGCGCCGGTCAGACTTTTTTGCCGCCCCGAAGTGCGACTAGTTACGCTGCTGCCGTAAGCGCTATTTGAGCGCCCAGATTTCGGGGCCGAGGGCGATGTAGTTGCCTCGTTCGTTGTCGCAACGGGCGTTCGTGCCATCAACCCAGCAGGTGATTCCGTTCGACGAAATCTTTTCGCCAGAGTTGAGGGT
>CAIZQQ010000199.1 GCA_903935175.1 uncultured Micrococcales bacterium | reverse complement strand
GGCTACGCAATCGCATTTGCTGACGGACCCTCGGATGTAAACGGCGGTGAGCAATTTGTTGGTATCGATGGCTGGTTCGGTATTGACCTAGCGAAAATAGGACTAGGGCAACCCTTCGCCGATGCAACTAATGGCGCAACAGCGTTCCCAGAGCTTGGCTTCGTTGCCTTCCAGGCAACCTTTGCCATTATTACGGTGGCTCTTATCTCAGGTGCCATCGCAGACCGCGCCAAGTTTGGTGCCTGGATGGTCTTCGCTGGACTGTGGGCAACCTTCGTTTACTTCCCGGTTGCTAACTGGGTGTTCAACTTCGACCTCGGTGAAGGTGGAGTAGTTGACGGCGGATGGATTGCCTTCGATCTGGGTGCCATCGACTTCGCCGGTGGAACCGCCGTTCACATTAACGCAGGTGCTGCGGGTCTTGCTTTGGCTATCGTTCTAGGTAAGCGCTTCGGTTTCAGCAAGGGAATCACGCAACCCCACAACGTGCCATTGACCCTACTTGGTGTTTCGTTGCTTTGGTTCGGTTGGTTCGGATTCAACGCTGGTTCAGAGTTAGCTGCCGACGGAATCGCTGCAATCGCGTTCATCAACACTCTGGCTGCTCCGGCCGCTGCAATGCTCGGCTGGATCGTTGTCGAGTATTTCAAGCACGGCAAGGCAACCTCAATCGGTGCAGGTTCGGGCGCGGTCGCTGGCCTAGTCGCAATCACTCCAGCCTGTGCATCCGTCTCGCCGATGTACGCCATGCTACTTGGCGTCATCGCCGGTGTGCTCTGTGCATTGGCAGTGGACCTCAAATTCAGCTTTGGTTTTGACGACTCGCTAGACGTGGTCGGAATCCACCTGGTTGGCGGTATTGTCGGCACACTGTTCATCGGCTTCTTTGGTGAAGGTGTTGGAGCGGCATTCGGCTTTGGTTGGGACCAGCTAGTTGCTCAGGCAATCGGCGCAGGAGCCGTGCTTGTTTACAGCTTCGTTCTCGCCTTAATCATCGGGTTCGCAATCGACAAAACCATCGGATTCCGCGTGAAAGCTGAAGACGAAATCGCAGGTATCGACACCGTGGTTCACGGTGAAGAGGCCTACGCGTTTGGTGCCGATCGAGGCTAGTTTCAATAATCGAAATGGAGGGGCCCAGCGGCTCCTCCATTTCGGTGCGATACAGGTATTTGACTCAATAGACAAAGGTTTAGATTATGCAAAGCGATAGCACGGTAGCGTTCCTGATCATCTGTTCTGCGATGGTTTTGTTCATGACACCCGGTCTGGCCTTCTTCTATGGCGGCCTTGTGCGAGCATCAAGCGTCGTCTCGATGATGATGATGTCGTTCGGTTCTGTCGGATTGGTCGGCACTCTCTGGGTGGTTTATGGCTACGCAATGTCATTCGCCGGTGCCACCAACGCAGGGTTCATCGGGCTCGATGGATTCTTCGGCCTAGACCCAGCCAAGTTGCTGCTCGCCTCCTCACACCAATACGCGGCTGACGGAAACGGGTTCGATCTCGTTTTTGCCGGTTTTCAAGGAACCTTCGCAATCATTACCGTCGCGCTCATCTCGGGGGCTATAGCCGACCGTGCCCGATTTGGTGGGTGGATGATTTTCGCCGCTCTTTGGGCAACCTTCGCTTATTTTCCAATCGCCGGATGGGTGTTCAATTTCACGGTTGAAGAAGGCGCGGTTGTCGATGGAGGCTTCCTAGTTTTCAACTTTGGTCTTATGGACTTTGCCGGAGGAACGGTTGTGGAGGTGGCCTCAGGAGCCGCTGCGCTTGCTGTAGCTCTAGTGGTCGGACGCCGCTTCGGCTTCGCCAAAGGCATGCATGCGCCTCACAACGTGCCACTTACCCTCATTGGTGCGGCAATACTCTGGTTTGGCTGGTTCGGCTTCAACGCCGGTTCGCAGCTGGCCGCCGATGGAACAGCCGCGCTCGCGTTCGTAAACACTCTGGTAGCACCAGTTGGAGCGTTGATCAGCTGGTCGCTCTATGAGCGTTTCACTGTTGGAAAACCCACAGCCGTTGGATCGGCATCCGGTGCTGTATCCGGACTCGTTGCGATCACTCCATCCTGCGCCTACCTACACCCTGTTTGGGCCCTAGTGCTGGGCCTAATTGTGGGAACAGTCTGCGCGTTGGCCGTCGAGCTGAAATGGAAGCTTGGCTTCGACGATTCGCTAGATGTCGTGGGCATCCACTTGGTTGGCGGCATTGTAGGAACCCTCTTCATCGGCTTG
>CAIZQQ010000198.1 GCA_903935175.1 uncultured Micrococcales bacterium | reverse complement strand
GGTGTGGTCGCTCTACATTCCGAACGGTCGCACGCTCGATGACCCTCACTACAGCTACAAGCTTGAGTGGCTAGACCGGCTGGCCGCCGCGAGCGCCGAATGGCTCGAGGCAGACCCCGAGACCCCGCTGGCACTGATGGGCGATTTCAACATTGCGCCGCTAGACAGCGATGTTTGGGATATTCACGACTTTGCTGGCTCGACCCACGTTTCGGCCCCTGAGCGCCAGGCGTTTGAGGCTTTCGAGCAGATCGGCCTAACCGATGTGGTGCGCCCGCTCGTGCCAACCGGCTACACCTACTGGGACTATCAACAACTTCGATTCCCACGCAACGAGGGAATGCGCATCGACTTTATTCTGGGCTCCGAGAGCTTTGCCGAACTGGTTACCTCGGCCGAGATTGTGCGCGAGGAGCGCAAGGGCGAAGGTCCGAGCGACCACGTTCCGGTGGTCGTTGAGCTGAGCGTTTAGCCGGTCGACACTCGCGCCTTTCGAAGCCGGGGGGTGCTTCGGGCGGCTGAGCCTCCCCTAACGCGCCATCCACTTTTTGCGCTCGTCGGTGTCGAGCTTTTCGATCGCGTAGCGCAACATGGTGCGCGGCATGGTGGCGTGATACTTAGCCAAGAAACCTCGAAGCACCTCGATGTCGCGATTGCCGATTTCGCGCAGCATCCACCCCACCGCCTTGTGAATGAGGTCGTGCTCATCGTGCAGCAGGTTCATGGCGAAGTGCTGCGGCACACCAAACTCCCCCGCGCGAATGTGCGCGAAGGTGAAGAGCATGGCCACGCGGCGTTCCCACAACTTGTCACTCTTCGAAAGCCCAATGATGAGAGTCTTGCGCGGATGCTCAACGAGCAGCTTGCCCAGGTGCGGTGCACTCGTGTCGACGAGGTCCCAGTTGTTGATCGCACCGCGATAAACGGCGTGCAGGTAGAAGTCGAAAAGTTCGGTGCGAAGCACTCGAGTTTTGGCGCGGTTGAACTGCGCGACCAAAATGTGCAGGGCGGTTAGGCGCACCTCGTGCCACGGTGAATCGAGCAGCAGGTCGAGTTGGTCGAGCGGAAGCCCGCGAAACTGTTTTGCGATGGCACGGGTCTGCGGCACGGTTGGCCCCAAGAAGCGATCACCCTCGCCATAGCCACCCGGCTCGGTTTTGAAAAACCACTGCAGGTCGGCCACGCGCTTTGAATCCGGGGCCGGCGAAATTGCGCGAAGTGCCGCAACCACAGCCTCAGCCGAGAGTTGCGGCACTTCGTTCACAAATACCTCTAGCGGTTCATGCCGATGACAACAACGCCATCGCCCGAAGCCGGGGTGAACTCGGTTGTTTTGGTTGGGTTCATGCGAACGCCGGTCGAAGCATCCAAGGTTGACTCGGCAGCCACGCGGTAGGCGAAGGCCGACTCACCGTCGGCGGCAGCGATTGCAACAAGCTCGGCCCAGGCGACAGGCTTACCGGCTGCGGCATAGAACGAGGCTGGGCGAACGCTGATGAATGCGCCGTCTGCATCGAATAGGTCG
>CAIZQQ010000197.1 GCA_903935175.1 uncultured Micrococcales bacterium | reverse complement strand
GCCATTACTCGCTTCATCGCGTAAATCATTCCGTGGGCAACCTCTGGGGTAACCGCCTGTGAACACTTCGTCTTTGGAATTGGCATGTCGGTCTTGCTTGATCGAACGAGTACGCGGTCGATACCTACCGGCGTGCAGAAGGTTCCATTGTTCGAGATTCCAGCAAGAGCTGCGGCCATGGTGATTGGGGCGATTTCGTTGACGCCAAGAATCGAAGACGGAACATATTGAAGTTCGGTGCCGTCGGCGCGGTGCACACCGAACGCCATGGCGGTGTCGCGAATGTCGCACAGGTCAAGCTGTGATGCCATCGAGGCGAACGCGGTGTTGACCGACAGCGATGTTGCCGAAACAACACTCAGGTCTTCTGGCTCTCTGACAATGTTGTTTGGTGCCCAAGTTCCAACCAGGTTTCCGCAGCGGGCTCTGAAGTCTGAAGCGTTCCATTCGCGCACGCGTCCGTCGACGTGGTCGTTCAGTTTTTTACCCGCGCTCAGCCATGCGGCCAGTGTGAAAAGCTTGTAGGTCGATCCGGTCTGGAAGCCCGATGAGCCACCGTACTCTTTGTCGGTCGAATAGTTAACCGAGGTGCGACCAAGTTCGGTTGAACCGGTCTGGTCGTAGATGCGGTTCTGTGCCATCGAAAGCACGCGACCGGTGCCAACTTCAACCGAGACCGATGCCGAACCAATCTGACTTTCGTCGGTCGGTGGCACCCACTTCTTGGTAGCTTCGTCGGCGGCCTTTTGCATGTCTATATTCATCGAGGTGTAAATCTCTAGGCCACCGCGACGAAGCAGGTTTTCGCGATCTTCGGCGGTTTGCCCAAACTCAATGTTGTTTCGAATCGACCACACTACGTAGTCACAGAAGAAGGCGTAGGTTTGGTTGGCTTCACAGCCACTTGGCGCGTCTTGAGGTGTGACATCCACTGGTTCAGCGATTGCGGCCGATGCCTCTGCGCTGGTGATGTAGCCCGCGTCTTTCATGTTGTTGATCACGTAGTCGCGGCGGTTCTTGCCACGCACCAAGTTTTCGGCAACGTCTGGTCGGTAATCGTTAGGAGCTTTGAGCATCGCGGCAAGCATGGCCGCCTGGTGCAACTTGAGGTCTTTAGCCGTCACGCCGTAGTAATAGTTTGCAGCCGCCTCAACTCCGTTGAGCTGACCGCCGAAGAATGACAGGTTCGAGTAACCGGCAAAAATCTCTTTTTTGTTTGACTGCTGCTCAAGTGCGATGGCCAAGCGCATTTCACGAAGCTTGCGGTCGATTGAGCGGGCCTGCGCGTCAGCGATGGCATCTTCGTCACCTGCAATGGTTGCCGCTGCGATGAGGCTGTTTTTCACATATTGCATGGTGATGGTCGAACCACCGGGGCCTTGACCAGCCGAGGCCACGTTTGAAGCCGAGGCGCGGATGAACGAAATGATGTCGACACCCGAATGCTGCCAAAAGCGTGGGTCTTCGGTTGCGACTACTCCATTGACAAAGTATTCAGAGATGTCTTCATAGTCGACCGAAATGCGGTTTTCGTGGTAAAAAGTGGCCACTTTGACGGGTTTTCCGGTGTCATCCGTGGCAAAAAGGGTTGAAGATTGCGACGCGTTTACCGGCTTCATATATGAAGGAAGGTTTTCGAAAACGCTGATGCCGGTGGTCAGTGCAAAACCGCCGACGAGTAGCATCGGGGCCAGCAGGGCCATCGAAAGTACGCCTGCTAGAGCAGATAGCCCAGTGAATCTGAGCACACCTCCAGAGCCAGTTTTTTGGCGCTCGCGTCTAGACATAGACTCTAGGTTACCCGCAAAGTTTGAGAGGATGCTGAACGTGACCAGATGGGAATATGCCACTGTGCCGCTACTTTTGCACAAAGAAGCCCAGATTTTGAATGCCTGGGGAGTTGACGGCT
>CAIZQQ010000196.1 GCA_903935175.1 uncultured Micrococcales bacterium | reverse complement strand
GCCAACGCCCGCAACAACAACTCGAACAAGAAAACCTTTCAAGAAGACGTCGTTCTTGAGCGCCTAACCGGCCTAGCCGACGAAGATGCCATGATTACCGGCACCTTCGAAGAAATGAACCTTCACGAGAAGCTACTCGCAGGCCTAATCGGCATGGGTGCAGTTACTCCGTTCCCGATTCAAGCCGCAACCATTCCTGCCGCACTCGAGGGTCGCGACATCCTTGGTCGAGGCAAGACCGGTTCGGGTAAGACCGTTGCGTTCGCAGTGCCAGTTGTTACCAAGTTGGTCAACGGTGGATCACAGCAGCGCAAGCCTGGTCAGGCACGTGCCCTGATCTTGGCCCCAACCCGTGAACTAGCCGACCAGATCGAGCGCACCGTCAAGGCGCTAGCTCGTCCGGTAGGTTTCTTCACCGTAGCCATTTACGGTGGAGTGCCACAGCGTCGCCAAGAAATCACCATGAGCCGCGGAACCGACATCATCGTCGCAACTCCTGGCCGTCTCGAAGACTTGATGGCTCAGGGAATCGTTGACCTAAGTGCCGTAGAGGCAGTTGTAGTTGACGAAGCCGACCACATGTGCGACCTCGGCTTCATCGAGCCGGTGCGCCGCATCCTTCGTGCCGTTGGTGACTCGCAGAAGCTGCTGTTCTCGGCAACTCTTGACCGCGAGGTTGACTCGCTGGTTCGCGAATTCTTGCCAGACCCTTACATCTATGAGGTAGCTGAAGAAGACGAAGACCACACCAACATCACCCACCGTGTGTTGATCGTTGACCCAGAAGACCGCAGCGATGTTCTGTTGCGTCTAACCCAGGGCTTCGAGAAAACTCTCATCTTCACCCGCACCAAGATGACCGCTGAGCGTTTGAGCGAGTCACTAACCGGTGCCGGTGTTCCTGCAGCTCGTCTGCACGGT
The DNA here is from genome assembly GCA_903935175.1 of uncultured Micrococcales bacterium. Lineage (GTDB taxonomy): Bacteria > Actinomycetota > Actinomycetes > Actinomycetales > Microbacteriaceae > Rhodoluna. The sequence continues at coordinate 4,433 of CAIZQQ010000196.1, read as the reverse complement.
GACCTAAACCAGAACCAGCGCAACCGCAACCTAGAGCGCTTCGTCAAAGGTCACGTGCGTGTGCTCGTAGCCACCGACGTCGCTGCTCGCGGCATCCACGTTGATGACGTTGCGCTAGTCATTCAGGTTGACCCACCAGAGGAATACAAGACCTACCTACACCGCTCGGGCCGTACCGGTCGTGCGGGCAAGCAGGGAACCGTAGTTACTCTGATTCCACGTAGCCGTCGTCGTCGCCTCGAAGATCTTCTTCGTCGTGCAGACCGCGATGGTATTTACACGGATGTTCGCCCGAGCAACCCTCTTCTAGAAGAGCTTGCCGGCCCGATCGCTCCACCTCCGGCTCCTGAGGTTCTCGACTTCGGTGACTCACGCGGCAGCAGTGCTCGCGGTGGTTCACGCGATGGTGGTTCTGGCGGCCGTGGCGGTTACCGTGGTGGAGACCGCGGAAACAGTGGTGGTGGCGCTCGCCGAGGCAACTCTGGCGGAAACGGCAAGGGTCGTTGGGCTGATCGCCCATCTGGCGCAGGCCGTCCACGCGACCGTCGTCCATCAGACGCCTAAACAGCGCTGATGGCGGTTCGCATCGTTTGATTTAAGCGAAAACGGGTCAACCCTCGAGTAATCGGGAGTTGGCCCGTTTTTCGTTATAAACAAGTTGCGTGCGCAAGCATTTGCCTTGGTGCGCACGACTTAGGCTCGAACTATGTCGAAACTATCTCGCAAGTCGTTGGCCGCAATTACTGTTCTCGCGCTTGCCGCGGGTGTGCTCTGGCTTTCGTCGAGCGTCTCGGGCGCATCGACCGTCGACTTCGGCACGACATCTGCCGCAAACCAGGCTCTTGCCGCCAGCGCAGCCAGCACGGCCCCGATCTGGATGAAAAACGCGGTCATTTACCAGGTGAACACCCGCCAATACTCGGCAGCCGGCACTTTCGACGCGGTTACCGCCGACTTGGGTCGCCTGCAAAAACTCGGCGTAGACATACTTTGGCTAATGCCGATTCACCCAATTGGTGAAGAGGGTCGCAAGGGTTCAATGGGTTCGCCCTATTCGGTGGCTGATTACTACGGAGTGAACCCAGACCTCGGCACCGAGGCCGACCTGCGCGAACTCATCAACGGCGCTCACGCCAAGGGTATGAAAGTGATTCTCGACTGGGTGGCTAACCACTCCTCGTTCGACAACCCTTGGATTACCGATCACAAAGATTGGTACACCCAAGACGGTCAGGGCAATGTGGTGCCACCGAATGCCGAATGGACAGACGTGGCCGACCTCAACTTTGATGTGCCAGAGATGCGTGCCGGCATGATCGACGCACTCGAATACTGGGTGCGCGAATTCGACATCGACGGCTATCGCTGCGACGTGGCTTGGGGTGTGCCAGTTGACTTCTGGAATGACGCCGCTGCAGCGCTTCAGCAAATCAAGCCGGTCTACATGCTCGCCGAAGCCGATGGCAACCCAGCTCTGCTTCAAGACGCATTCTTGAGCGACTACGGCTGGAAGTTCAAAGACCTACTCATGGACTTCGGTCTAGGCATCGCCGGCAAGTCAGACTTTGCCGGCTACATGGGCCAGCAGCAGCTGAACTACCCTACAAATACCTACCCGATGCTGTTCGTCACCAACCATGACGAAAACTCGTGGACCGGCTCGCTCAAAGAAAACTTCGGCACCGGTGCCAAGACTCTGGCCGTGCTCACCTTCACAGTGCCGGGCATTCCGCTCATTTACAACGGTCAAGAGGTTGACTCAAACAAGCGCCTCGCATTCTTCGAAAAAGATCAAATCGACTGGATGTTCACCTCGACCCGCTCGAAAACCGCCATCGCCCACTACACCAAGCTCGTCGCGTTGAAGACTAAGAACCAGGCTCTCTGGAACGGCGCGGCTGGCGGCAAATACACCCGCTTCAAGAACGACAGCGACAAGTTGATCTCGTTCGAACGCGAGAAGAACGGCAACAAAGTCATCGTGGTGCTCAACCCGTCGCCGCGCGCGGCCACCGGCACCGTCGAATTCGGCACCCAGACCAAAACCTTCTTCAAATTCTCAAACGGAGCCAAAACCAAGCTCGGCAAAACCCAAAAATTCAGCATGAAGGCCTGGGGTTACGAGATTTACTCGACCGTCAAGCCATAACCGCCGCCGGCAAAGCGCACGGATGCCCAAACGGGGCTTGCGCCCACGCGCGCCAAACGGCTAAACTGAACCTAGCCAAAGACCGCTGGTTTCGGTCACGAGCAAATCTGAGAATCGCTTCTTAGACCCGCGCGTGCCGACGAAGGCTCACGAAAGTGAAAACCCGCGTAGGTGTGTGAAGAAGTTTTTGCTCGAAAGAGCATTTCTACTCCGTGCGCCTCGCGCCGGAGTTTTTTATTTTTAGTGGGCCCGGGGCTACCAGCACTAAGTAATCAAGGAGTGCCATGGCGAACAAGGAAGCTACCGTCGCCGAGCTTACGGAGAAATTCCAGAGCTCGAGTGCCGTTTTGCTAACCGAGTACCGCGGACTCACTGTGTCGCAGCTCAAAGAGCTACGTCGTTCAATCAGTGCAGACGCAACATACGCCGTGGCAAAGAACACGCTCATCAAGATCGCAGCTGCAAACGCTGGCGTGACCGCATTTGACGGTCAGCTAGTCGGACCATCTGCAATGGCTTTCGTACACGGCGACGCCGTGGCCGTAGCTAAGGCGATGCGTGACTTTGCCAAGGCAAATCCTCTTCTAGTAGTAAAGAGCGGTGTGCTTGACGGCTCAGCGCTAACTGCTGATGAGGTTAAGAAGCTTGCTGACCTCGAATCTCGCGAAGTGCTACTGGCCAAGGCCGCTGGCATGTTCAAGGCTTCGATGTACCAGGCTGCTTACATGTTCCAGGCTCCTCTTGCCCAGGCCGCTCGCGCGGTCGACGCCCTGCGTCAGAAGCAAGAGTCTTCGAACTAACCCACGTTTTAAACCGAGTTACAAAACCTGAAATAAACAAGGAGAAACCAAATGGCAAAGCTGACCACTGACCAGCTAATCGAAGCTTTCAAGGAGCTTTCACTAATCGAGCTCAGCGAGTTCGTTAAGAAGTTCGAAGAAGTATTCGAAGTTACCGCTGCTGCCCCTGTTGCAGTTGCTGCTGCAGCACCTGCTGCTGGTGGCGCTGCTGAAGCTGCTGAAGAGAAGGACTCATTCGACGTCGTTCTTGAAGCCGCTGGCGACCAGAAGATCGCAGTTATCAAGGAAGTTCGCGCACTAACCAACCTAGGTCTTGGCGAAGCCAAGGCTGTTGTTGACGGTGCACCTGCAACCGTTCTTGAGGGTGCAAACAAGGAGACCGCAGAAAAGGCAAAGGCTGCTCTAGAAGCTGCCGGCGCAAAGGTCACCCTGAAGTAACTTTCATACTTCGAAATAAAACCCGCTCTCGCCATTTGGCAGGGCGGGTTTTATTTATGCTTGGACAATGGCCAAAAAACGTAAAAGCCCACAGCGGTTCGACGACGATGCTCCTCGCGGCGTAAAGCCCTGGGTTCGAATCGTGGCCCTATCGGTTGCCTTTGCCATGATCCTCTCGGTGCTAGTCGGCGCTCTAAGCGCAGCGGAGTTCTAACCAATGTCAAAAGTTCTCATCATTCACGGATGGACCAACCGTCGCCCAGTCGGCCACTGGCAGCGCAGCCTGGCCGCAGCACTTCGCGACCAAGGCCACCTCGTTTCATACCCGCAACTACCAAACCCAGACCAACCGATTCTCGACGAGTGGCTCGAGGTTCTGACCGCTGAACTTGATCAGTTCGATGAGGTCGCGTCGCGAGCATCCGAGCCATTGATCGTGCTGGCACACTCACTCGGTTGTGTGGCGTGGATGCAGTTGGCCGACCGCGGCCTGCTAAAGCAGCCCGCCGACCGCGTTCTGCTAGTTGCGCCACCAGAGCCGGCACCGATTTCACCGGTGCCTACCTTTGTGATGGATTTGAGCGATGGTCGTGCCGAACGCATGATCAAGGGTTCGGCTCGCGAAGTTACCTTGGTTGGTTCAGATGCCGATGTTTGGCAGCCGAGCGGAATTCAGGCCGGAGTTGGCGACATGATTGGTCTCGAGGCCGTTGTGGTGCCCGGTGCAAAGCACTTCTCGACACTGGACGGGTTCACCCAGTGGCAGGGTGTTATCGACTGGGTCAACGACCCGAGCGCCGACCTGACCAAGATTTAGACAGGCGCAGCGGCTTAGCGGCCGCGGTTGCAAGCCGATTGGTAGAGTGAAAAGGTCGTCGCTGACATCCGCGTGGTATTGGTGACGAGGCTCCCGATTCTTCCCACGGAGCAAAACACGGCGATTTGAGAAAAATCAAATGAGAATCCTTCTAGTTGGCGCCGGTGGCGTTGGCGATGCAATTGCAAAGATCGCGGCAGAACGCGACTTTTTCGAAGTAATGGTGGTC
>CAIZQQ010000195.1 GCA_903935175.1 uncultured Micrococcales bacterium | reverse complement strand
AGTCGACGCTGCTGCTCGAGGTTGCCGCCAACACCGCAAAGTCGGGCGCCAAGGTGCTCTATGTTTCAGGCGAAGAATCGGTCGGGCAGATTCGCCTTCGTGCCGAACGAACCGGCGCAATGACCGACCACCTCTATTTGGCATCAGAGACTGACCTCTCGGCAGTGCTCGGCCAGATCGACGCAGTTGGCCCAGAGCTTCTGGTTGTCGACTCGGTGCAAACCATCGCCGCTGCCGAAATCGATGGCGCTGCCGGCATGCCGAGCCAGATTCGCGAGGTTGCCGCCAACCTTATTCGCGTTGCCAAAGAGCGCAACCTGCCGGTGATTCTGGTCGGCCACGTAACCAAAGACGGCTCCATCGCTGGCCCGCGCGTGCTCGAGCACCTGGTCGACGTGGTTTGCCACTTCGAGGGTGACCGCCAAACTTCACTACGTTTCGTGCGTTCGCTCAAAAACCGATTCGGACCAACCGACGAGGTCGGCTGCTTCGAGATGACCGGCGAAGGCATTCGCGAAGTGCCAGACCCTAGCGGTTTGTTCTTGTCACGACCGGAGCAGCCGGTTTCTGGCACCTGCGTAACCGTCACCATCGAGGGCCGCCGGGCGCTCATCGCCGAGGTGCAGGCACTCGTCGTCAAGAGTTCAACCCCGCAGCCGAGGCGCGTGGTCAATGGCGTCGATGCCTCAAGAGTTGCCATGTTGCTCGCAGTGCTCGAGCGCAGAGCCGGCATGCGAGTCGGCGACATGGATGTCTATGTCTCAACAGTCGGTGGCGTAAAGCTAACCGAACCCGCCGCCGACCTCGCCATCGCGGTGGCCATTGCCTCTGCCGTGCAAGACAAGCCGATCGCCTACGATTTGGTTGCCTACGGCGAAATCAGTTTGGCTGGCGAGGTTCGCCAGGTTACCAACTCAAAGCAACGTGCCACCGAAGCCGGTCGCTTAGGGTTTGCTCGTCAGGTTGACTCAGAGGTCGGTGGGCTAAAGGCCGCGCTGGCCCTAGCCCTCAACTGGTAGTTCGCGCACAAGCCTCGCCGGGTTACCAGCAACAACGGTGCGCGCAGCCACGTCGCGAGAAACCACCGCGCCGGCACCAACCACGGCACCGTCACCGATCGTCACTCCGGCCAGAATGATCGCACCCGAACCCACCCAAACGTTTGAACCGATGGTGATGGGCAAGCCAGCCTCCCACCCGAGAGCTCTCAGCTCGGGGTTTAGCGGGTGAATCGGAGTCATCAACTGAACGTTCGAGCCGAACATCGTTCCCGCACCGATACGAATTGGTGCAACATCCAAGGCAATCAGCCCGTAGTTTGCGAAACAATTCTCACCCCAGTGGATGTTCTTACCGAAGTCGACCTTGATTGGCTCTCGCAACCAAACGCCGGGAGCAACGGTACCGAAGATTTCGGGCAGCAGGGCCAGCGCAGCATCGGAGTCGACCGGCAACAGGTTGTTGTATTCGGTGGTCAGTCGGCTCGCGCGCGCGATGGCTTGCCACTGCTCTGGGCCGGCCTTGTACCAATCACCAGCATCCATGCGCTCTTGCATGGTTCTCTGGTCGTTGGGGTCGACCGGTTTCATGTGCGAATCAGATGCCATGGCGGTTAGTTTAGTAAGAACTGGTTGCCGTCAGACAGTACGCCGTTGACTTCAACCGTGAGGTTGTAAGCGCCAGGAGTTACCGGAACTTGAGTTTCGGCATTACAGCCGGTTGAGCTCGAGCGCACGCGTTCCCAAGGCGAAGTCGGGCTTGGCAGCGACTGACCAGGCTCTAGGGTTACAACCTGGTCAAGCAGCCCTGTGCGATCGCAGTCGCGCGATGTCCAGATGAGGTCGTTGCCAGAACGAATGGTGAAAAACTGCACAGCAGGGCCGGCGTTGAAGGTGCAGGTGACGGTGCCCACGTTTTTGATAGTGAACCAGATGTAAGGCTGCTCGCCGGTGGCGAAAGACTCGGCTTCGGTGCTATTTTGGCGGCCAACAACTGCCGTGGCCAAAATGTCGCCGGATGCACACTGCTGGCCCTCGACGTTGGTTGGCGCCACACTCGGCGTAGGCCCAGAAAAGGCCGATCCGATGGCACCGACGATTGCACCGATCAGAGCGATGATTGCCCAGCCGACCAGCACAATCGCAGCAAGCGCAACGATTCGGCGGCGGCGATAAATCTGAGTGGAAAGTCGCTTTTGCGGGGTTCTTCTTGGGGAAGCCATGCCTATAGGTTAGCCAGAGCGAGGCTTATAGAACCTTAAGCATCCTCGTGTTGCCTAGGGTGTTTTGCTTGACCCTGGCCAGATCGAGAAACTCTGCCACACCGTCGTCGTTAGAGCGAACCATCTCGGCGAACGTTGCCTCGTCGACCGGAACATCCGAGATTTCTTCAAAGCCCAGCTTGGCGAAGAAACCGACCTCGAAGGTCAAACAGAACACGCGCTTCACGCCGAGTTCTTCTGCTCGAACCAGCAGGGCTTGCACAAGCGCAAGGCCTACGCCTTGGCCACGAGTTTCGGTCGACACCACGATTGAGCGAACTTCGGCAAGGTCTTCCCACATGATGTGAAGCGCACCGGCGGCGAGTAACTTGCCGCTCTGGTCTTCTACCACCATGAACTCTTGCACCTTTTCAAAAAGGCCGACGAGGTCGTGATGAAGAAGAACCTTGCCTTCGCTTGGTTCACGAAGCGCTTGGATGCTCCGCACATCGCTCGCCAGTGCAGCACGAATGCGCAACTGCGGTGAGGTGCTTGAGGTCATTCCTAAATGGTAGCGGTTTCGCGAACCTTCGAATCAAAGGTGAAGGCACCGTCAACAAAGTCGACCGACACGTGGCTTGCCGTTGGAAGCTTGCCGGCGATCATCAACTCGCTCAACTGGTCT
>CAIZQQ010000194.1 GCA_903935175.1 uncultured Micrococcales bacterium | reverse complement strand
TCTAACCTCGAAGCGCTGGTCTGGTTCTTGTACACGATTCCGGTAACGCTCGTTTACGTTTTGGGATACCGCAAGACGGCTAAGGCCTAATCAGAGCTAAAGAAAAACCCCCGAGGCGCCAGGCTTCGGGGGTTTTTCTTTGACTTAACTTAGTTGGTGTCGGCACGCTTACGGGCCGAGAATGCGCGGGCGCGAACATTAGCGTCGAGCTCAACCTTGCGAATGCGAGTCGCCTCAGGAGTTACTTCGACACACTCGTCTTCGCGAGCAAACTCGAGACACTCTTCGAGTGAAAGTTTGCGAGGAGGAGTAAGCGACTGGAATTCGTCAGAAGAGGCAGCACGCATGTTGGTGAGCTTCTTCTCTTTGGTGATGTTGACTTCCATGTCATCTGCGCGTGAATTCTCTCCGACGACCATTCCGGCATAAACCTCGCTGGTTGGCTCTACGAAGAACGAGCCGCGCTCCTGAAGGCCGATCATGGCGAACGGAGTTACGACACCGGCACGGTCGGCAACCATCGAGCCGTTGTTTCGGGTGACGATTTCACCGGCCCAAGGCTCGTAACCGGCAGAAATGGCATTAGCGATGCCAGTGCCCTTAGTGGTGGTCAAGAATTCGGTTCTAAAACCGATTAGCCCACGGCTAGGAATCAAGAACTCCATACGAACCCAACCGGTTGAGTGGTTGATCATGTTCTTCATGCGACCCTTGCGCGCGGCCATAAGCTGCGTGATTGGGCCGAGGAACTCTTCAGGAACATCGATGGTGAGATCTTCAACAGGCTCGTGCAACTTGCCATCAACACGGCGAGTAACTACCTGAGGCTTACCGACGGTTAGTTCATAGCCTTCGCGACGCATCTGCTCAACAAGAATTGCCAGAGCAAGCTCTCCGCGGCCTTGAACCTCCCAAGCGTCAGGACGCTCGGTAGGCAGAACCTTGATCGACACGTTACCGATTAGCTCTTTGTCGAGGCGGTCTTTCACTAGGCGAGCGGTGACCTTTGCTCCCTTAACGCGGCCGGCCATTGGTGAGGTGTTGATACCAACGGTCATCGAGATGGCCGGGTCGTCAACGGTAATCATTGGCAGTGGACGAATGTCGTTAGGGTCGGCGAGGGTTTCACCAATGGTGATTTCTTCGATACCGGCAACGGCGACGATGTCACCAGGGTTAGCTTCATCGGCCGGAAAGCGGTCGAGCGCTTTGGTCTTGAGAAGTTCGGTGATTTTCACGTTCTGGGTGGTGCCGTCGGCACGTACCCAAGCAACCTGCTGACCCTTGCGCAGCGTTCCGTTGAAGATGCGCAACAGGGCGAGACGGCCAAGGAATGGCGAAGCATCCAAGTTTGTAACGTGCGCCTGAAGCGGGGCCTCTGGGTCGTACTGTGGCGCTGGGATGTGCTTTAGAATCGCACCGAACAGCGGCTCAAGATCATCGTGGTCTGGCATCATGCCATCGGCCGGCTTGTTCAAGCTAGCGCGGCCAGCGCGACCCGATGCATAGATGACCGGGAGGTCAAGAATGGCGTCGATGTCGAGTTCTGGCACATCTTCATGGATGTCGCTGGCTAGGCCAAGCAGAAGGTCGTGAGTTTCTTCGACAACCTCGTCGATGCGAGCATCTGGGCGGTCGGTCTTGTTCACGAGCAAGATCACCGGAAGGTTCGACTCGAGCGCCTTGCGAAGCACGAAGCGGGTCTGAGGCAACGGGCCTTCAGATGCGTCGACTAGAAGCACAACGCCGTCGACCATCGAAAGGCCGCGCTCGACCTCTCCACCGAAGTCGGCGTGACCTGGGGTGTCGATCACGTTGATGGTGATGGTCTTACCCTCGGCGGACTTGCCGCTGTAGGCGATGGCGGTGTTCTTGGCGAGAATGGTAATTCCCTTTTCACGCTCGAGGTCGCCGGAGTCCATGACTCGCTCCCCCACATTTGCGTGGTCGCTGAACGAACCGGTTTGGCGAAGCATGGCATCGACCAGCGTGGTCTTGCCGTGGTCAACGTGGGCAACGATTGCAACGTTGCGAAGGTCTTCTCTGGAAACCAGAGCCATAACAAACATCCTCTTAATGGCACGCGACAAATCGAAAGAGATTCGTGCGATTTATGAAAAACCGAGCGAGATGCGCATCGGTGGTTCTAGTTTAGTTGGCTGGGAGCGAAAACTATAGGATGACTAGCCCTGTGCTGCTGGTTCGACCGCCCAGTTTTGGTAGCCCCAGGTTGCGCTATCTGCAAATGCGGAAGGCACGAAGCCTTTGATTCGGTCGGCATAAACCAAAAGTGACGGCACCTCATAGAGCGGCATTCCATAGGCATCAGCGACCAAGAGCTTGTCGAGCTTGGCTAATGCCGCTCCCCTGTCGCGTTCGTCTGAGGCTAATGCAAGTTCTTCGAGGACTGCGTCTACGAGGTCGCTGGAGTAGCCAAAAATAGCCGAGGATGTGATGGCAAAGACGTTTTCAGAAGGTAGCGAAGGCACTGGGCGCGCACCGATGTACACATCGAAATCCCCTGAGGCAAGCACCTGAGTTGGGTCTTGAGAGCTCAAATCTCTCAACTTGAAACCTGCCGAGAGCGCTCTCTCTCGCAAAAGAATCCAAGCGGCTTGAGCTCTCGGGTTATCTGTGTCGAAAACCACTCGTACCTTGCGTGGCAACTCGAGTCCACTCGCGGCCATTAGCTCAGAAGCCTTCTCTACGTCTTGGAACAAGTACTCGGTTAGGCCATTTTCACTGACCGAAGAGTCGTAATAGTTCATTCCACTCGAGAAGACCAAAGAATCTGAAGCAACCACCGAATAGTTTTGTGAAATTCCGGTGATGATGCGGCTCTTCGGAATCAGATTGAGAAATGCTTTTCGAACAGCCAACGCCGCTGCAGGGTCTTGGCCGTTGCGCTCGGTCGAAAACACGCTGGTGTTTCTAAAGTTGAAGATCACCTGCTCGGTGCTAGCTCCCGACTTCACGACCGATGAAACCTTCGGAGTTTTGATTGACGAAACTAGCCCCAAGATGTCACCGAGCGA
>CAIZQQ010000193.1 GCA_903935175.1 uncultured Micrococcales bacterium | reverse complement strand
GCGCCACCGCGCTCTTGCTTGCGACCGGTGTTAAACGGCGGGTCAACATATATCAACTGCACCGATTCGTCGGGCATAGACTTCAGAACAGCGAGGTTATCGCCCTCATAAAGTTTGTTCGTCAGCACAGAGAAGAGATTAACAGCATGAGCACCGAAGTCATTCACAACACCGACCAAAACCGCTACGAGATCTGGCTCGATGGCGAAAAGGTTGGTCACGCAGATTATTCACGGATGCCCGGCCAAATGCACCTCGTGCACACCGAAGTCGACCCGGCCCACCAGGGCAAGCAGCTCGCCGGCATCTTGATGCAAGGTTTGGTTGACGACGTTCGCGCTACCGGCGGTATCAAGTTGGTTCCGGTTTGCAGCTACACCGTCATGTGGCTAAAGCGCCACGAAGAGCAGCACGACCTTCTCGGAGTCGACATCGACGAAGCCGTTGCAGCCTGCCGCCTGCCTAAGAGCGGCCACTAGCAAGCATTACCCAGAGTGCCGCGAGGCATCCCCTTTTTTCAGAGCTTGGCATCTAACCAAGCCAGCAGGTCGGCGAAAACCTCGTCTTTATTGGTCTCGTTGTAAACCTCGTGGCGAGCGTCGTCATAGATAAACATGGTTACGTCGTCGACGCCGGCGCGCAGGTATGCCTTGACCAGCTTCTCGTTCGATGGCGCGGCACCGATTGGGTCGTCAGAACCGGCGAGCACCAAAATCGGCAAATCAGAGCGGATGCTCGAACTCGGCTTCTGGAACAACTTGAGTGCATTCGGCAAACCGAGCACCTTGGCGGCGTCGGCATAGAAGCACTTTGGGTCGGCGGCGAACTTGGCACCCACGGCTGGGTCGCGGCTGAGCCACTCATAACCGGTTGCGCCGGCGTCTTTTGCCCACTTTTTGTTGAACGCGCCCGTGCCCATGCTGCCCGGCCAAACCAGTGCCGAGCCAGAGAGCACGCAGGCTGCGTATTCGTCTGAATATTTCTTGATCAGAACCTGCGAGATGAACGAGCCGTACGAGTGGCCGGCCAAAACGATTGGCTTTCCAGGGTTCTCTGCGGCAATCAGTTTGGTGAATTCGTGAACCTGCTCATAGGCGGCATCCATGCCACCTGGGCCTAGGTTGCCAAGCACCTTGGTTTGGCCCAGAGCCAGTTGCGCCAGACCGGTTTCGCCGTGTCCGCGGTGGTCGTCGGCATAAACGCTGAAGCCGGCGCGGTTTAGGCGGGCGGCAAAGTTGTCGTAGCGACGGGCGTGCTCGCCGAGGCCATGTGCAACCTGAACAACTCCGCGCGCGTTGGCTGCGGGCCATTCATAAAAGGTGATTTCAACGCCGTGTGAGTCGAGAAAAGTGCGTGCGATTGGTAGCTCTGTCATGGGCTAAACCTACCTCAGCGGTACGTCAAAAGTGTTGCCGTAGCGGTGCGTGGTGATTGAGGTTGATCGCTCGCGAAGCACCATCAACCCGGTTACCAAACCATCGATAACAACCGAGTTGTCGAAAATCGTCACGTCTGGGTTCGAACGCAGTTGGGTCACCGTTTCATCGGGCTCACCAAGCACGATTACGCGCAAGCCCGCCGCTGGGTTCGCAAGTTTTCGTGAGGCACGATCGTTGCCGATCGACACCTGAACGTCTAGCTGCACTCCCGAAATCTCTTTAACGCGCTTAACAAAACCCAGCAAGCGCTTCACTCGGCGATCATCTCTGTCGAATCCGGCACTAAGGCGAATAATCACTGGCGTTGGGTGATAACTCTTGTAGTTCACCTCGCTGCGCAGTTTGCCAGGGTCGGCGGCGGGGTCAAGTTTCGCGAACCGCTCGGTGATCCATCGCACATCGCTCAGCCTGGCCATTTCGAGCCAGTCGCCCTCGCTAAGGTGCGCACCCTCGTCTTTGAAAACGCCAAAGCCGAGAAGGTAGTTCTTGCCGCCAGCTTTCAAACCCCAACCAACCGACGAGCGTTTCATGCCGCCGAACGGTTGACGCTCAACGATGGCACCGGTTGTGGTGCGGTTCACATAGAGATTGCCCGCTTGAATGTGCTTGCGCCAATAGCCGACCTCGGCAAAATCAAGCGAGTGGATGCCCGCCGTGAGCCCATACTCAACCGAGTTTGCAATCTTGAGTGCCTCACGCAAGTTCTTGGCATGAACAATGGCAAGCACCGGGCCAAACACTTCGGTCTGTTGCAAAAACGAGCCCGCTTTGACGCCGGCGCGAATTCCAGGGCTCCAGAGGTGACCGGTTGTGTCGAGTTGCTTCGGTTCGAGCATCCAGCGCTCACCGGCATCGAGTTGGGTCAGGGCACGCAGCAGCTTGCCTGTGGGTGGCTGAACCAGCGGGCCGATTAGCGAGGATGCGTCGCGGCCGACTTTCATCGACGCAACTGCGTCTAGCAACTGTCGTTCGAAAGCCTTCGACTTTGCCACCGAACCGACCAAGATGGCCACGCTCGCTGCCGAACACTTTTGCCCAGCATGCCCGAAAGCGCTTTTGGCCAAGTCTGCTGCGGCAAGGTCGAGATCGGCGCTCGGGGTAATAATCATCGAGTTTTTGCCACTGGTTTCGGCAGCCAACTTCAAACCCGGTCGATGAGTCACAAAAAGTTTTGCAGTTTCAAAGGAGCCGGTAAGAACAACACCGTCGACCAGGTCGTGCCCAACCAGCGCGAGACCAAGCGGGCCGTCTTCAACCAACACGAATTGTAGAACGTCTTTTGGCACGCCAGCATCCCAGAGGGCCCTCACCATTTCTAACGAGCAGGCTGGCACCTGAGGTGCAGGTTTGATAACCACGCTCGAACCGGCGGCCAGAGCGCCAAAAACCCCGCCGGCCGCAATGGCCACCGGAAAGTTCCACGGCGGAACAACCAAGGTGACGCGGTTCGGTTCGAAGGCTGTCGAGTCGATTCGGTCAAGGGTGTGGATTTGGTGCGCGTAGAAGCGAGCAAAATCGATGGCCTCGCTCAGCTCAGGATCGGCCTCGGTTGGTGTCTTGCCCGCCTCGGCAACCATTACCGAAACCAACTCTGGTCGACGGGCAGATAGCAACCTGGCGGCCTCGAGCAGAATGGCTTTTCGCATCGAAGCATCCGAGCGCCACTGCTCAGACGCAGCTGAAGCGGTTTTCAAGACCTGGTCGATTTGCTCGAGCGAACTCAGAGGTTCGACACCTGTCGGCATAGGGCGAGGATGTGTGGTCATCGAAAGGCCGCGGGCTATTCCGCTGACAATTTCTGAACGAGTGAACTGGTAAGAAGGGTCGACATCGGGTTCATTTTCGAAGCTCGAAGACTTGGCCAGTCTCGCAGCGGTTTCGGAGTTTGGTTTGCGCCTAGATCGCTGCGGCTCGCTGTCGACTAGTTCGACCGAGCTTCTAAATCGGTTTGCTTCTCGCTCAAAAATCTCTCGCTTTGCGGCGATGTCGAAAACTCCAGACATGAAATTTTCAGAGGCGGCGTTTTCTTCGAGGCGGCGAATGAGATAGGCGATTGCAACCTTGAACTCGCTCGGTTGCACCACCGGGGTGTAGAGCAGTGGTGCGCCAATGTCTGGTCGAATCGCCTCGGCGATCTCGCTGGCCATGCCCTTGAGCATCTCAAACTCGACACCCTTGGTAATCGCGCGCTTCTTTGCCAGCAAGTGAGCCAGGGCAATGTCGAAAAGGTTGTGGCCGGCGATTCCAACGCGAAGCGCCTTAAGTCGCTCGGCATCTAGCAACCACTCGATGACTCTCTTGTAGTTTGCATCGGTTTCTTCTTTGGTCGAGTAGGTCGCCAACGGCCATCCGTGCCATTCTGCGTCAACTCGTTCCATGGCAAGGTTCGCGCCTTTGACCACACGAACTTTGATCGGCGCGCCACCCTCGCTCACACGGCCCGAGGCAAACGCCCAGAGCTCAGATACTGCTTGAAATGAATCTGGCAAGTAGCACTGAATCACGATGCCGGCCGAGAGTGCCTTTAGTTCTTTCTCACTCAACAGACGTTTGAATACATCGAGGGTCAGCGCAAGATCGCGATACTCCTCCATATCTAGGTTGATGAACTTTTGCGGTGTCGATTGCGCGGCGAACTGGTACATGGGGCGGAGTCGCTCGACCAAACGGTCTACTGTCTGTTGATACCCCCAGAGCGACAGTTGGCTCGCGATGGCAGAAACCTTGACCGAAACGTAGTTCACCTCGGGTCGTCTAAGCAGTTCAAAAGTTTTTTCGTAACGATCGAGTGCCTCGCGTTCGCCCAACACTGCTTCACCCAACAGGTTGAGGTTCAGAGTGTGCCCCTCGCCACGAGCCGCGGCAATGTGCCTTTTTAGCTGAGCCGGGCGGGCATCGGCGACGAGATGCCCAACCAGTTGACGCATTCTCGCCCTGGCAATTGGAATGACAATAAAGCTGAACGCCGGCGCGAGTAACCCGCCGAGGCGAATGGTTAGTCGGTCAAGTGCGCTCAGTGTGGTTGGCACCTTTTTTGACAATTTGAACAGCTCGCGTGCGGCTACCCGCTGGTCTTCAGATTTGACCACGCGGTCTACAAACCGCACTGCGAACTCGAGGCCGATTGGCGACGCCAGTAGGGCGGCAAGGCGGCGTTCGCCTGCTGACCGTTTAGTTTTTGATTGTTTCGAAGTAGCGTCAAGCCAACGCCTAACCTGCTCAACAGAAGGTTCGACAAGTGACTGCAACGCTGCATTTTTCATCGCCACTATTCTTACATCTCGGGGCAACGTTGATTTTGCGCAACCACCCAGCCCGCTCCCAGCAAACTCCCAACCAAGCGCACCAGAGTTAGAGCGTGAACCAGACCATGCAACTTGACCGACCAGAGAGCCAGACCGGCAAAGCGCCTCTCGCACTCGGCCCGGCTCCAGAAAAGTTGCTGCTGGCCCGCCCCAACTCTCGCGTTCGCCTAGGCGTAGCCAAAATGCAGCGCATCAAACGCAGCCAAGACCTAGTCGAATTCTTCGGCTATTCAACCGCCCTCTTTCTAACCGTCATGTTCTTGCTCGACGGTGCCGTGTCTCAAATAGTGGATGTTCCCACCGCACTCTCGGCCATCTCTCGCCTCACGGCTCTGGTGGCAACCGACCTACTGCTTATTCACATCTTGCTCGTGTCCCGCGTGCCATGGATCGAACGGCTCTACGGTCACGACCGCACCACCACCGCGCACAAAAAGCTCGGCAAGCCGATTCTTTATCTGGTGCTGGCCCACTTCGCAGCATCCCTCGTTCAATACGCGATGCTCGACGGCAAAAACCTGTGGGACACCTTCTTGTTTTTGTTCTTCGATGTAGCCGACATGTGGATTGCCACCATTGCGCTCGCGTTGATGATCACCGTAGTCATCACCAGCATCAACATGGCTCGCAAAAAGCTGAGCTACGAAGCCTGGTACATCGTTCACCTAATGTCTTACGGTGCCGTGATGCTTGCGATTCCTCACCAGTTTTCGACCGGTAGCGACATTGCCGGCAAGCCGATTCAGCAGGCTTTCTGGATCGCCCTCTATTTCTTTGTGGCCCTAAACCTGGTTTGGTATCGAATTCTTAGCCCTGTGGTCAAGTCGCTGCGCCACAACCTGCGCGTCGACCGCGTGGTTCGCGAATCTTCAGACACGGTCAGCGTCTATGTCAGCGGCAAGCGCATCGAAGAACTCGGTGGCAAGGCCGGGCAGTTCTATCTGCTTCGCATCATGACCGCCAGCCAGTGGTTCAGACCTCACCCATTCTCGATCTCGGCAGCACCGAACTCGCGGTACGTGCGATTCAGCATTGGCAACCGCGGTGACGACACCTCGCTCATGCCATACCTGCGCAAGGGCACTCGCGTGATTCTCGAAGGCCCATACGGTGTTTTCACCGAAGACCGTCGCAGCAAGCCGAAGGTAACCCTCATCGCCGCTGGCATCGGTGTTCCACCGATTCGCGCACTTGCCGAGTCGATGGCGGCGAAGGCCGGCGACATCCAAGTGATTTATCGAACCCGCACCGAAGACGATGCCGCACTGCTCGAAGAGCTTCGAACCGTTTGCGACATTCGCGGTTTTCGCCTGCACGTGTTGGCTGGTTCACGCGGCGAAGGCGCAGCGTGGATGCCCGCTGGCGACGCTCGACCAGACCACCAACGTTTGCTCGAACTAGTGCCCGATGTTGCCGGGTCAGATGTTTTCATCTGTGGCCCAGCGGCTTGGACGCGCGCCGTTGAAAAGACGTTGCGCCGAGTTGGCACCCCAGCCGAGAACATTCACGCAGAGGAGTTTGCCTGGTGAGACAGACAACCAAAGCAATAATCAGCATCGCTTCGATCGGGCTCATCGCAGCGTCATACAAGTTCGGCCTCGAGGCACCTGCTGCTTTCGCCAACGCCGAAGCCTTGGCCCAGGCCCAAAACCCAAACCAGGCATCAGGTCAACCGAACGCAAACCCAAGCACACCGAGCGAGCCGAGCAACCCGGCTGCAACTCCAAGCGCGCCGGCCAAACCCGGCACACCGACTCAGCCGGCAGTGAAGCCGACCAAGCCCGCTAAGCCGAGCAGTGGCTCCGGCTCAACCGGATCGGGCACTGGCACGGGTAGCACCGGTTCCGGCACCACTGGAGGCGGCACGACCACCGCGGTCGAAGTCACCAAAACCGGCACCTCGATTCGTTACCGCTTCGGCACCATTCAGGTTGCCGTCACCAAAACCGACGGCCAAATCACCGCGGTCAACCTGCTGCAAGCCGGAGCAACCGGCGGTCGCAGCCAGGCCTTCGACTTCTTGGTGCAGTACACCGTCGATGCCCAGGGCTCTAGCTTTGGCAACATCAGCGGCGCTACCTACACAACCGATGCTTACAAGCAGTCACTCAACGCCGCACTCGCACAGTTCTAAACTCTCTTAGGTGAACCAAATCGAGCAGCGCACCTTCGACCACCACGAGTCGTGCATGGGCACCGTATTTCGCTTCGCCGGCCGTACGCCGCTGAACGAGCAAGACCACGCGGATGCTCTGACCCAGGCCTGCGCCTTTCTGCACGCAGCCGACGAAATGTTTAGCCTCTACAAACCAGAGTCGCCGCTCAGCCGACTGGCTCGTGGTGAGACCAGCGTTGCCGACCTCAACCCGATTGTCGACGAGATCTGGAACGCATGCGAGGCATGGTCTGCCGAGACCGACGGCTGGTTCAACGCCTTCACTCCCGACCGCACCTTCGACCCGAGCGGTTTGGTAAAAACCTGGGCCGCGACCGAGGCTGCCCGCCAGTTGTCAGCCGCCGGGGTCACCGACTTCGCCGTCAACGCCGGAGGAGACGTGTGGCTGTCTGATGGAGTAACTGGCGAACGCAGCTGGAAGGTCGGTATCTCGAAGCCGGTCACCATCGCGAGCCCCGAGGCGGGCATCCTCACCGTTTTCGATCTTTTCAATTCACCGATGCGCGCCGTGGCAACCTCTGGCACCGCCGAACGCGGCCTGCACATTTGGAACCCGCGCTCTTACGAGTTCGCCGAAAACGAGCTGATTCAGGTCACCGTGATTGCCGACGATTTGATCAAGGCAGATGTGTGGGCGACCGCGGCTTTTGCCGATGGCGTGGATGCTGTCGCCAGACTAAATCGTGTGCCAAACCTCGAGGCGCTGTTCGTGCTTCGCGACGGAGGGCTTGCCGGCACTGACGGCCTGTTCAACTACTTTGCCAAGGTCGAGGGCGAGTAATTCTTGTAATTCGAAGCGGATGCGCGTTCGAAGTTTTGTTATTCGCGACCTGGCCACACGCTAGGTGCAGCCTCGCGACCCTTTGGCAGAGCCACGGCGGCATCCCAGTCGGTAACCCACTTCGGCAGAACCGGGGTCGGAGCGTTCCAGCCGCCAAGCGCTTCGATCACTTCTTCAGAAGTCGGAATGCCTCGGGGTGATTTCAAAAAGCGAATCTTCACCACGGCCTCGGCGTGAATTTCACCGGCCACCACAAAACGCTGCTGAATGAAGAACGCCATGTCGTTCCATCCGAGCAGAGCGGTCTCGATCGAGAAGGCCTGCCACGGGGCTAGCGATTTTCTAAACGTGATGGTCTCGCCGACAACAACCGGATGCAGCTTGGCACGTTTGGCCTTCGCCCACGATCCCGAACGCTTGAGGGTGTCAAAGCGACCGAGGTCGAGCAGCGTCAAATAAATGCCGTTGTTCATGTGGTTGAAAATGTCGAGGTCGCTCGGCCAAACCCTAAAGTTTCGCTTGCCTACCTGGTGCAGTTCTAGCGGCCCGCGCGAGCGCCACGAAAGTAGCGCCCACACGAGGCGAAGCCAAAGTTTCATTTACCAGATGCTTACGCGCTGCTCGGGTTCGAGCCACATTTCGTCACCAGGCTTGGTTTCGTAGGTGTCGTGGAACACGTCGAAGTTCTTGGCGATTTGGTTGCAGCGGAACTCGCTCGGCGAGTGTGGGTCGGTGGCTAGGCGCTGAATCGCGATTGCCTCGCGGCTCTTGCCTCGCCAGATCTGACCCCATGAGAGCAAGAAGCGCTCGGCGGCGGTGCGGCCATCGATAACCGGTGCGTCGGCACCTTCGAGGCTGAGCAGGTATGCCTTCCAGGCGATCATGATTCCACCGAGGTCACCGATGTTCTCACCGATGGTGAGCTCTCCGTTGACCTTGTACTCGTCGCCCAAACCGGCTGGGGTTAGTTCGTTGTACTGGTCGATTAGGGCCTTGGTTAGCTTCTCGAAGGCGGCGCGGTCTGCGTCGGTCCACCAAGAAATCAGTGCGCCGTCGCCGTCGTACTTCGAGCCCTGGTCGTCAAAACCGTGACCGATTTCGTGGCCGATTACGCCACCGATAGCACCGAAGTTCACGGCGTCGTCGGTCTCGAGGCTAAAGAACGGTGGCTGCAAGATTGCGGCCGGGAAAACGATCTCGTTGAAGCCAGGGTTGTAATAGGCGTTCACGGTCTGAGGGGTCATGAACCACTCGTCGCGGTCGAGAGGCG
>CAIZQQ010000192.1 GCA_903935175.1 uncultured Micrococcales bacterium | reverse complement strand
GTCATCTCAGACCGCAAGGGTCGTCGCGGTTTGGCGCTACTCAACCCACGCAAGATCGGTGACCTCTTTAGAGGTAGCGAAGAAACCACCGACTTCGTGCCAGAGTCCGACGAATTTCTCGAAAAGGTTTTGGCCGACACCCGCAAGCGCATCTTCAATCGCAAGATTCGCCAGGTGCTCACCATCGTCGCCATCTCGGCAGCGGCCATCGGTTCGCTGTGGGGTGGTTACGCGTATACGCAAACCAAGTTCTATGTCGGCGAATCGGCCGGCGAAGTGGTCATCTACCAAGGCATTCGCGAGAGCCTCGGCCCGCTGGCGTTTTCAAGCGTGAAGCAGAGCACGGGCATCCGTGTTGAAGACCTAACCGAATACAGTCGCGGGCTCGTCGATCGCACGATTTATGCCACCGACCTCTGCGACGCCTATCGCATCTTGGGCAAGCTGGCCGAGAACACCCCTGAGCTGATCGGCGCAGATTTGGCGACCAACATTGCCGAATGCGACACGGATGGTCAGACCAATGGTTAGCGCGATTCTCACCGGCACTGCGCCGAAGGTCATGCGGGTGGTGCCACGAAGCCGCAACATTGAGGCGCTTCTGCTGTTTTTCGTGTTCGGCAT
Organism: uncultured Micrococcales bacterium; assembly: GCA_903935175.1. Classification (GTDB taxonomy): domain Bacteria; phylum Actinomycetota; class Actinomycetes; order Actinomycetales; family Microbacteriaceae; genus Rhodoluna. The sequence goes on along the minus strand of CAIZQQ010000192.1, from coordinate 1,016 downwards.
CAACGCCTATGAATTGGCACAGATTCAACTCAGCACGCTCGAGGTGCTGCGTCCGGACTTTTGGTTCTATTGGTTGCCGCTGACGCTGGCGGCTATGGTCGTGCACGCCATTTTGCGCCGAAAGGCATCTGAGGCCGACTCGCTTATCTTGCCGCTCGGTGTTTTCTTGAACGGCTTGGGTCTTGCCGAAATTTATCGCCTCGACATAGCCAAGGCGGCCTCGGGTGCCACCGACCTTTTCGCAGTGAGGCAGGTGATCTGGACGGTAGTGGCCATCGCCGCCTGCGCCGCCGTGATTTGGTTTGTGACCAGCCACCTGTTCTTGCGTCGCTACATTTTTGTTGCCATGGTGGCAGGTATCGGGCTGCTGCTTTTGCCGATGGTTCCGTTTTTGGGGCAAAACATCAACGGTGCTCAGTTGTGGATAGCCATCGGGCCGTTATCGTTTCAGCCGGGTGAGCTTGCCAAGATTGCACTGATCATTTTCTTTGCCGGCTACCTGGTCAATCGCAAAGATTCGCTCGCGATGGTCGGTCGCAAGGTGCTCGGGGTGCACATTCCGCGAGCGCGCGAACTCGGGCCGATTCTTGTGATTTGGTTGGCGAGCTTGGCGGTGTTGGTGCTGCAACGTGACCTCGGAACATCCCTGCTCTATTTCGGCCTTTTTCTCGTGATGATCTATGTGGCCACCGGCCGCGCGCTCTATGTGGTCGTGGGTCTAGGCATGTTTGGCACCGGTGCGTTGGTTGCCTCGCAGGTGATGGACTACGTGGCCGGTCGCTTCGGTGCCTGGCTCGACCCGTTCAGCACCGAGCGCTATGACGCCATCGGCGGCTCTTACCAACTCGTGCAGGGGCTGTTCGGTATGTCCCACGGCGGCTTGCTCGGCACCGGCCTGGGTGGCGGAGTGCCGCAACTGGTGCCGCTAGCCGAAAGCGACTTCATCATCGCGGCCCTCGGCGAAGAGCTTGGCCTGGCCGGCATGTTTGTGATTCTGGCCGCCTACCTGCTGCTCG
>CAIZQQ010000191.1 GCA_903935175.1 uncultured Micrococcales bacterium | reverse complement strand
TTGCCGCGCTCGCGCACAAGCACCGCTATCAAAAACAGCCCGAGCAGGCTCGCGCTCACTGCGCGCAACATGATCACCGGCGTGAGGCCAGAAGTTTCCGGCGCTTGGTCTAGGCAGATGAGCACGGCTCCGATGCCGGCACCGGCCGCAGCACCGAGCAGCAGAGCTTGAGGAGTGGGCATGCGCACATCGGCGCCCGGAACGAAGCCGACCAGCACCACGGCGACAAGAAGTAGCACGATGGCGAGGTAACCCCACGGGCTGAAGGTGTCTCCTAGGTAGAGGCCGAACGCGGCCGGAACGATTGCCGAGATGACGGCGCTGAGCGGCGAAACGATCGAGATTGGCCCGAGGGCGAGCGATGCGTAAAGGCAAGACATTGCGACGGCAGACCACGCGCCCGCCCAAAAGCCCCAGGTCAGAGCATCCGAGTCGAAGCTAAACCCAAAGACGGGAACCAGCGTGATGAGAAAGACCAGACCGATGGCACCCGAAACGGCGGTGACGGTGACGGGGCGGATGCGCCGCGAGGCGATCGCTCCGAAGAAGTCGGCGAAGCCGTAGACCAGCGACGTGGCAAAGCCGAGTAACACGGTGAGCATGGGCCTCCTTCGTGCATCAGCCTAGGGGTTGCTAACTTCAAGAAACAAAAAATCCCCAGTCGCGATAACTGAGGATTTTTGTGGCTCCGACCGGCATCGATCCGGTGACCTAACGATTTTCAGTCGTTCGCTCTACCAACTGAGCTACAGAGCCAAGGGCGAACTAACACCCAGCGATCCTGACGGGACTTGAACCCGCGACCTCCGCCGTGACAGGGCGGCGCGCTAACCAACTGCGCTACAGGACCTCGTTGCTTTCTAGTACCGCGCTTTGGTGACCCCAACGGGATTCGAACCCGTGCTGCCGCCGTGAAAGGGCGGTGTCCTAGGCCTCTAAACGATGGGGCCAAAAAGCGCGGTGCCGTAAAGCACCAAGAGCCAAGATTACCTGTCTTAGTGGCGATTGTGCAACCTGACCGTTACCTTTAAAACATGACTGCTTCAACTCGGCGCGCTCGGATGCCACGCATCCGCTTGATTTTGACGGCTACGGCCGCCATCGCCGGCATGTTGTTCACCTCGACGGTGGTTGGCCCTGCTTGGGCGGTGCCCGATTACCCGAGCGCCGAAGAGGTTGCCGCTGCCAAGAAGAAGGTCAGCGAGAAGCGCGAGATGATTGCCCGCCTCGAAAAAATCTTGGCTGACCTATCGGTCGAGTCAGATGCACTGGCCACCACCGCGTTAATCAAGGCCGAGGCCTACAACCAGGCTCAAGACTCGGTCGACCTGATGAACACCCGAGTCAACTCTCTTCAGACCCAGGTCGATGCCGCCAATGCACAGGCCGACCAGGCCCTCGAGCAGCTCGGCCAGCTCGCCGCCCAGATGTATCGAAACGGTTCGGCCGGCAGCAGCCTCAACCTCTTTTTGAATGCCGATAAGGCCGACGACCTGCTCTACCAACTTGGGGCAAGCGAAAAGATTGCTCAACAGAGCGACCAGCTTTACCAGCGCTCGATCGAAAAACAGCGCTATGCCCAGGCTTTGGCCGACGAACTTAGCGCCGCTAAAGAAGAGTTGGCTGCTAAGGCGAAAATCGCCCAGGATGCTTATGCCGAAGCCCAAGCTGCGGCCAACACCTTGCAGGCCAAGGTTGACGAAAACAAGGCGCTGAACCGTACCTTCTATGCCCAGCTGGCCAGCCTGAGAAACACCTCGGCAGACCTCGAGCGTAGACGCGCGCAGGGCTTGGCGGATGAACGTGCTCAGGCCAACGGAACCGCAGACACCACCGCCCCAGAGCTTTATGACGTAGGCGATGCCAACGCCGGCAAGGTCGAAGTAATGTTCAACTTCGCCAAGGCTCAACTCGGTGAGCCATATGTTCTCGGCGGCATTGGCCCGAACGTCTGGGACTGCTCTGGAATCACCAAGGCTTCTTATGCTGCTGCCGGAATCTACATCGGCACCCACTCGGCAACCAATCAGTTCAGAACCATGGCTGCTGCCAAGAAGCTGATTCCGCTTAACCAACTTCAGCCGGGTGACCTGATGTGGTACACCAAGGTGCCGGGCAACTTTGACGGCGACAAGTACCACATCGTGATTTTCGCCGGAAACGGATTGATGCTCGAGGCTCCGCGCCCTGGTCGCGAAGTTCGCATCGTTCCGATTCGTTGGGGCGAGATGTTCAAATACGCCGGGCGCCCGAGCGCTCCATAAACCGCTTGCGCGAGCAGCGCATCCGCTTAAAGAAAAAACCCCGCCGATCGCTCGACGGGGTTTTTCGTTTGAAAGCTTCAGTGACCTTCGGCCTTGAAGCGCTCGATCGACTCAGCGATTAGGCGCTCGGCAACTGCCTTGCCCTGCCAGTCGCCAACCTTGACCCACTTGCCAGGCTCGAGGTCTTTGTAGTGCTCGAAGAAGTGCTTGATCTCGTTCTTGGTCTGAGCCGGAACGTCGTCGATGTCTTGAATGTGCGACCAGCGAGGGTCTTTCTCGAGAACGCAGATTAGCTTCTCGTCGATGCCACCGTCGTCTTCCATGGTGAGCACGCCGACCGGGCGAACGGTGCAAACCACGCCTGGGTAAACCGGGAACTCGAGCATGACCAATGCGTCTAGCGGGTCGCCGTCGCCACCGAGGGTGTTTTCGAAGTAACCGTAGTCAATTGGGTAGACGAACGGGGTGAACAGAACGCGGTCTAGGTGAACGCGACCGGTCTCGTGGTCGACTTCATATTTGTTGCGGCTGCCGCGAGGGATTTCGATAACTACGTCGTGTGCCATGGTGCTCCTAAATAGAGTTGTCTGAAAGAGAGTTTAGCGAAAGGCGGCGCATGCCAACCCGTGCCAGGCTTACCCCGGCGATTGCCGATGTGCGCCGTGCTGTGCGTGAGGCGTTCGATGTGGCTGGGGTCGGGGCCGGCGGGCTTGTTTTGGTGGGGTGCTCGGGTGGTGCCGATTCGCTCGCGCTCGCGGCAGCTGCTGGGTTTGAGGGTGCCCGTGCGGGCCTGCGCGTTGGTGCCGTGATCGTTGAACACGGGCTGCAGGCCGAGACGGCTTCGGTTGCTGCTCGCACCGCCGAAGCTTTGCTGGGGCTTGGGCTCGATCCGGTTCAGGTCGTACCGGTGAACGTTGGCGAATCGGGCGGGCCAGAGGCTGCCGCTCGAACCGCTCGTTATGAAGCGCTGGATGCTGCTGCCGCGACACTCGGCGCAAAGTTCGTGCTGCTCGGCCACACGCTCGACGACCAGGCCGAAACAGTTTTGCTCGGCTTGGGGCGAGGTTCTGGGCCAAAGTCGTTGGCCGGTATGAGCACCGTGAGCGGCAGTTACCTGCGCCCCCTGCTTGCCATTCGGCGAGCCACCACCGAAGCATTTTGTCGTGACAGCTCGCTCGACTACTGGACCGACCCGCAAAACTCCGACCCACGCTTCACCCGCGTGAAACTTCGGCACGAGGTGCTGCCACTACTTGAGACCGCGCTCGGCGGGGGCGTGGCCGAAGCTCTGGCGCGCACCGCAAACCTGCTGCGAGCCGACGCGACGGCGCTCGACCAACTGGCCGCCGAACTTTTTTCCACCGAAGCGCAGGTTGCGGCCACCACCGCCACGCTCGACTGCGAGGCGTTAGCGAAGCATCCGAGTGCTCTTTCATCTCGCCTAATCAAGCTCGCCATCGAGACCGTCGGAGGTCAGGCAAGCGCCACCGCAATCGAGTCTGTAACGGCCCTGGTGCTCGACTGGCACGGGCAGAAACCGCTTACACTTTCGGGCACTAGAGTAGAACGCACGGGCCGATCGCTCGTATTTAGAACCACAAAAACCCTCAAAACAGGAGCCTGTTAGTGGACCTCGACAAGGTAGCCGGCGAAATCACCAAGATTCTCGTCACCGAAGAGCAAATCAACGCGAAAATCAAAGAACTGGCCGCCGAGGTTGACGCGCGCTACGCAGGTAAAGACCTGCTGCTGGTCGGAGTGCTCAAGGGTGCCGTGATGTTTATGGCCGACCTATCGCGCGAAATGCAGATGCACGCGCAGATGGACTGGATGGCCGTCTCTTCTTATGGTTCGGGCACCCAATCTTCGGGTGTGGTTCGCATTCTCAAAGACCTCGACGCCGACGTTCTCGGCCGCCACGTGCTGATTGTCGAAGACATCATCGACTCGGGCCTCACCCTGTCGTGGCTCATCTCTAACCTCAAGGCTCGCGGCGCTGCCTCGGTCGAAATCGTGGCTTTCTTGCGCAAGCCAGATGCCGCCAAGGTTCAGGTTGACGTTGCCATGGTTGGGTTCGACATTCCAAACGAATTCGTGGTCGGCTACGGCCTCGACTACGCCGAGAAATACCGCACCCTCAAAGGCGTTGCGGTGCTCTCGCCGGCTGTCTATTCATAGTCCCGGCCGCTAGCCGAGCATCCGCTTTATCGCTCACCCTTGAGCGAACAGCCCTGCACGGATGCACCCCCAGCAGGTAGCCTTATCTCTAGTTGTTCCTTGCCACCGAAAGGAAGAGGCCCGCGCCTCAACTATGAAATCCAAGAAGTTTTTGAAGGGTCCATTCATCTGGATCTTCGCCGCGTTGCTGATCGTTTTCATCGGCACTTCGCTTTCGACCGGCACCACCTATAAGCGCGTCGAGACCTCGGTTGGTCTCGAGCTGCTCAGCGGTGGCAAGGCCGAGTCGGTCAAGGTTTATGACGGCGAACAGCGCGTTGACATCGTGCTCAAAAACAAAGACGCAACCCTCGGCAAGAATGTTCAGTTTTTCTATGTCTTTCACCGCGGCGTTGCCGTAACCGAGGCTGTTGCCAAGGCTGACATCGTTGACGGCTATGACGACCAGGTGCCAAACACCCCTTGGTATGTGGCCCTGCTCGGCACCATTTTTCCTTTCATCATCATCGGTGCAATTTTCTGGTTCTTGATGAGCGGCATGGGCGGTGGCAACGGCAAGGTG
>CAIZQQ010000190.1 GCA_903935175.1 uncultured Micrococcales bacterium | reverse complement strand
CGATTCGACGCACCACACCCGCTGCGCTTGCCGTGATGGTTGCTTCCATTTTCATCGCCTCGATGGCGGCAACTGCCTGGCCAACCTCAATGTGTGCGCCCTCGACGGTCGCAAGTGTCACGACGCCCTGGAATGGCGCGGCAACGTGACCTAGGTTCTTGAGGTCGGCTTTCTCGGCTTGAGGGGCGTTCGAGACAATCTTTTTATCACGGATGTTGATTGGTCGAAGTTGCCCGTTGAGTGTGGCCATCACGGTTCTGAAGCCCTTGGCGTCAGGCGTACCGATGGCCTCGAGGCCAACGTACAGTCTGATTCCCTTGGTGATTTGAACGACGTGTTCGCGGCCCTGTTCGAGACCGTATAGGTAATCGACCGTATCGACCTCGTCGAGCTTGCCGTACTTCTCGCGAGTTGCCTCAAAGTCAGCGGTCGGGCCAGCGAAGAGCAAGCGGTTCAGAGTCGAGCGACGAACCTTAGCGTCATCTGAAGTGAGCGCAGCCATGTCGGCTTCGCTAACCGCGGTGAGGCCGAACTTAGGGCTTTTGCCCTGAAGCACCTTGGTTCTGAACGGCTCCGGCCAGCCTCCGGGCAGATCGCCCAACTCGCCAGCCATGAAACCGATCACCGAGTCAGGAACATCGTAGTTTTGCGGGTTTTCGGCAAAATCATCCGGGTCCGCGCCAACGGCTACTAGGTGAAGGGCTAGGTCGCCAACCACCTTCGACGAAGGCGTCACCTTGGTTGGTCGTCCGAGAATGCGGTTCGCTGCCGCATACATGTCTTCGACCTTCTCAAACTGGTGCCCGAGGCCGAGCGCAATCGCCTGCTGACGAAGGTTCGACAGCTGACCGCCCGGAATCTCGTGCTTGTAAACGCGCCCGGTTGGGCCTGGTAGTCCAGACTCGAAAGGAGCGTAAACCTGGCGCACTGCCTCCCAGTAAGGCTCTAGAGCAGTTACCGAGTCGAGCGGAATGCCACTGTCGCGTTCGGTGTGCGCAAGCGCAGCAACCAATGCCGAGGCTGAGGGCTGGCTGGTGGTACCGGCCATCGGAGCCGATGCCACATCTACAGCGTCAACGCCGGCATCGATTGCCGCCATGAGGGTGGCTAGTTGACCGCCAGCGGTGTCGTGGGTGTGTAGGTGAACCGGAAGGTCGAAACGCTCACGAAGGGCTTTGACGAGCTTGGCAGCCGCTGCTGGTCGCAGCAGGCCAGCCATGTCTTTAATGGCGAGGATGTGCGCACCGGCGTCAACGATCTGCTGAGCCAATTCGAGGTAGTAGTCGAGCGTGTATAGCGTCTCGGCTGGGTCTAGCAAATCGCCCGTGTAGCACAGGCCAACTTCGGCGAGCGCAGTCTCGGTTCGCAGCACCGCGTCGATCGCCGGCTTCATCTGGCTGACGTCGTTTAGTGCATCAAAGATCCTGAAAATGTCTACGCCGGTCGCGGCAGCCTCTTTGACGAAGGCATCGGTGACTTCGGTTGGGTAAGGCGTGTAACCAACCGTGTTTCGGCCACGAAGAAGCATTTGAATGCAGAGGTTAGGTAGAGCTGTTCTCAGCGCGGCCAGACGCTCCCACGGGTCTTCGCCCAAAAAGCGCAGCGCAACATCGTAGGTCGCTCCACCCCACGCCTCTACAGAGAGCAGCTGAGGGGTTAGACGTGCAACATACGGTGCAACCTGAACCAGGTCACGCCCGCGCACTCGAGTTGCGAGCAACGACTGGTGAGCATCCCTGAAGGTGGTGTCGGTGATTGCCACAGCGGTAGCCTGACGAAGTTGCTCAGCGAATTTCTTTGGGCCGAGTTCGAGCAGCGCCTGACGCGAACCAGCAGGTGCAGGCAGGGTTAGGTCTAGTTCGGGCAACTTCAGAGCCGGCGAGATGCGGCCATTGCGAGGCCCGTAAGGCTGGTTTACCGTCACATCGGCAAGCCAGGTAAGAATCTTGGTTCCGCGGTCTAGTGAAGGCGCTGCGGTGAACAGCTGAGGGCGCTCGTCGATAAACGAAGTGCTCAGGTCGCCACTGGCAAAGGTTTCGTCGTTCATCACGGCTTGCAAGAACGAAATGTTGGTTGAAACACCACGGATGCGGAACTCGGCGAGCGCGCGTCTGGCACGGATCACGGCTGTAGGAAAATCTTTACCCTTGGCGATGAGTTTCACCAGAAGCGAGTCAAAGTGTGGACTCACTTCGCTACCGGCGGCAATGGTTCCGCCATCTAGGCGAATACCGGCACCACCCGGTGAGCGGTAGGTGGTGATTTTTCCGGTGTCAGGTCTGAACCCGGCCGAAGGGTCTTCGGTCGTAATGCGACACTGCAGCGCAAAGCCGTGCATGGTGATGGTGTCTTGGGTCAGGCCTAACTCTGGCAGAGTCTCGCCAGAAGCAATGCGCATCTGACTCTGCACGAGGTCGATGTCGGTGATTTCTTCTGAAACGGTGTGCTCTACCTGGATGCGAGGGTTCATCTCGATGAATACGTGCTTGCCGGCGTTTGGGCCAACGGTGTCGATCAAGAACTCGACGGTGCCAGCGTTTGAGTAGCCAATCTGCTTGGCAAAGGCGACCGCATCGCGATAGAGGGCTTGGCGCAGGTCTTCATCAATCAGCGGCGCTGGAGCAATCTCGACTACCTTCTGGTTGCGGCGCTGAACCGAACAGTCGCGCTCGAACAGGTGAACGACATTTCCGGCACCATCGGCAAGAATCTGCACCTCGATGTGGCGTGGGCGCAAGACGGCCTGCTCGAGAAATACTCTTGGGTCACCGAATGCCGCATCGGCCTCGCGCATTGCTTCGGCCAGTGCCGCCGCTAGCCCAGAAGCCTCGCTAACACGACGCATACCTCGACCACCACCACCGGCAACCGCCTTTACAAACAGCGGGAATCCGATCACATCGCCCTGCGCGAGCAATTCGGTGACATCAGAAGACGAAGGCGACGAGGCAAGTACGGGAACACCCGCCGCAATCGCAGCCTCTTTGGCATTTACCTTGTTACCGGCAAGTTCAAGAACATCGGCCTTCGGGCCAATGAAAGTGATTCCGTTGGCCGCGGCAGCCTCGGCAAGGTCTGGGTTCTCCGAGAGAAAGCCGTAGCCCGGGTAGATGGCGTCTGCGCCAGATTCTTTGGCAACACGGATGATTTCTGCAACATCAAGATATGCGCGAACCGGGTGGCCCTCTGTTCCGATTTGGTATGCCTCGTCGGCCTTTAGTCGGTGGCTAGAGTTTCGGTCCTCGTAAGGAAAAACTGCAACGGTTGCAGCACCCAGCTCATACGCAGCGCGGAAAGCGCGGATAGCAATCTCACCACGGTTGGCGACAAGGATTTTCTTGAACATCGAGTCCTAGTTTTGCTAAGGGTCTTGGGTGTTATGGCGTTTATAAAAAGGTAGCCTATAGACGTGTATGTTCTCAGCGTCAGCTCCCTCAAGGGAGGAGTCGGAAAGACCACAGTTGCCTTAGGAATGGCATCTGCGTCTTCGGCTCGCGGTCTTCGCACTCTCGTGATTGACCTCGACCCTCAGTGCGATGCAACTACCGGTTTAGGCGCTATTGGGGAGTTCAACGAGACTTGTGCCGACGTTTTGAAATCGCCCAAACACAACGTTGTGCATAAAGCAATCGTATCTAGTACTTGGGCAAAAATTCACTCCACAAAAATCGATGTCATGGTGGGAAGCCCTAAAGTTCAGCAGGCCGATGCACCGAGCCCGACAGTTCGAGAACTCTGGAAACTAGAAGAAGCGCTCGCTCGCATCGAGACCGAGTACGACCTCGTAATCATCGATACTCCTCCGTCGATCAATGGTCTAACCAAAACCGCATGGGTCACCTCTGACCGCATCTTGATTGTCACCGAGCCGAGTTTGTTCTCGGTCGTGGCCGCCGAGCGCAGCATCCGTGCCATTAATGAACTTCGCAAGGCCATCACCCGCCGCCTCAAAGTCTTCGGTGTAGTGGTCAACCGTTACAAGCCACTGAGCAAAGAGCACCAGTTCCGAGTCGCAGAATTGGCCGAAAAGTACCCCGGCAAGTTACTCCCGCAGCTGTTCGAAGAAAAGTCGACCATGCAGCAGGCGCAAGGCGCAGCGATGCCGATTCACTCATGGCCTGGCGATACAGCGGCTTCTATCGCGGCTTCATTCGACCACGTGCTCGATGCCCTAATGCTCGATCTAACCGAGCGCGTCTATGACGAAGACAATGAAAAGTCGCGTCGCAACCGCAAAGAGAAGCGCCGAATGAAACTCAAACGCGGCAAAGGCATCGAGGCGTCACCACTGGCTGTGCTGATGGGTAGCGATTACAACGGCGAAGACAAAGCGAAAGCCGACCCACTAGAAGATTTGATTTCGGGCGCAAACTCAGACGATTCGACAGAGGCCACAAGCACGGATGTCGCGGCACAAGCCAGCGATGCGGGGTCGGGCTCAGACGGCGGAAGCTCGTCAGACTAAACGGCGCGTTTTGCGCTTCGACGAGCAGCAAGCTCATCGATGTCTTCGAGCGAAGATGGGGTCATGTTGACCAAAGTCGCTTCAACTTCGCGAAGCACACGGCCAACAGCAATTCCAAACACACCCTGACCGCGACCGACCAGGTCGATTACTTCGTCTTGAGTGGTGCAAAGGTAGACGCGCGCGCCATCTGACATCAAAGTGATCTTGGCTAGGTCACCGAAGCCTGCAGCTCGAAGCTGGTCAACTGCCAAACGAATCTGCTGAAGCGATACTCCGGTGTCGAGCAATCGCTTGACCAATTTCAAAACGAGGATGTCGCGGAACGCATATAGACGCTGCGAGCCCGATCCAGAAGCGTGACGAACGGTTGGCTGAACCAAACCGGTGCGGTCCCAGTAATCTAGCTGGCGATATGAGATTCCGGCTGCAGACGCAGCCGGGATGCCTCGGTAGCCAAGCTTCGGGTCGAGGGCGGGAAGCCCCTCGGTGAACAGCATGTCCTGGGTGTAGTCGGCCTGAGGCTGGGTGTCGTTTTCTGACATCGCTCTCCTTCAGGTTCAAGTACAGGTTTAATTGTTGGCTAACGCAAGCCTAAACACCCGTTAATTTCAAGGTTCGGCGTGTCGCGGTTTGCTACTGGTCCATCTTAGAGATGACTGAACGCACCAATTCTGAGTGAATAGCGGCGAATTGGTTAGAAATCTCGAGCGCATAGTGCGCTGCTCTTGAGCGGCTAGCCGTGTCGTGTTTTGCCAAAACCGGAGCCACTACACCCTCAATGATGCCGATTTCACGGTCGGCCGCTGCCTTGATGCCGCGCAGGTGGCGTGGCGCGATACCAAAGCGCTGAAGGTGAACGATGGCCTTGGCGATTTCTACGTCGGCTGCGGCATACGGAGCATCGGCGAGAAGTCCAACCTGGCGAGCATCCTCGATCAAAGCTGGTGTGATCGCAGTTTCTGCAATCAGTTCAAGTTCGGTGAACTTTTTCGTGGGTGCCTGACGAAGGTGATCGGTGACCGTGGCGTTGGTGCCCGGAAGTGTTGGGGTTTTTCCCTCATCGATGTCAGACAGGTACTGGCGAATGACTTTGAGCGGAAGGTACTTGTCGCGCTGTAGTTCTAGAGCGATCTTTACGCGCTCAACATCTTGCTCGGTGTACTTGCGATAACCAGATTCGGTTCGCTGTGGAAACACCAGTTTCTGCTCTTCAAGAAAGCGAAGCTTAGATGGAGACAGGTCTGGAAAATTTGGTTGCAGCAGTGACAAAACTTGACCGATGGTCAGCAGCTTTGCTGAACGCGCGGTGATTGAAGTAACTTGAGCAACCTGAGCCATGGCTTATTGGTCTGCCTTCGCTGCAAAGAAAGTCAACTTGAACTTGCCCACCTGTACTTCGTCTCCATCGGTAAGCGCAATCTCTTCTACGCGCTTGCCGTTGTGGTAGGTGCCGTTGAGTGAGGCCAAGTCTTTGACCGAGAAAGTTTTGCCGTTGCGAACGAATTCGGCGTGCTTGCGAGAAACGGTTACGTCGTCAAGAAAAATGTCTGCGTTCGGGTGTCTTCCGGCGGTGGCGACATCTGAGTCGAGAAGAAAGCGAGAACCCTCTTCGTAACCGCGCTTCACAATCAAAAGCGCGTGACCTGAAGGCAGGGCATTGATTGCGGTGTGCTCTTCTGAGTTCAGCCCAGCATCGTCTTCAGGCAGGAGTTCGTCGCCAAATCGTTGAGTAGATTCAACTTCGTTTTCGTCGAAATCGTGGTTTGACATGGCCGGAACGCCCTCCTTTATTTGCTTAGCCTAATGGTTTTTTCTTGCGTCAAAAACCACTGAAATAACTTGCTTGACATAGAGCACACCAGACCACCAGTAGAGACCAATACCCCAGATTGCAAACGCCCACGACAGCGGCAAGATGACAAACTGAGCGGACTGCCAGACCTGGGCGAGAAGCAGTAGCGGAAAGGCGTAGAGGAGCGCAAAAGTGCCGGCCTTGCCTAAGAAGTGAACGGGCAAGGGGCCATAGCCGTATTTCGCCAGCACCGGAACGGTTAGCGCGAGCAGAACATCCCTGCCAATGATTACAAAAGGTAACCAAATCGGAATGTTGCCGGTAACAGCCAAACCAATCAGAGTGGCAAGAATGTAGAGCCGATCGGCGGCTGGGTCGAGCAATTCGCCGAGACGGGTGGTTTGGTTGAGCTTGCGAGCAAGGTATCCGTCTAGGTAGTCGGTTGCCGATGCAACAATCAGAGTGATTAGAGCCAGTCCCTCTTGCTCGCTCAGCACCAGCCAGAGGAATACCGGAACCAAAGCTAGCCTCAGCAGGCTTAATTGATTGGGTATGGTTCGAAGCTGTCTTGCGATGCTCATCTCGGCCATGGTGTGATTCTACGCTCTCGCGTGATTGCTGAAAGCGTCAGTTTGCGAAACGTTATGGTTCGCTTCTGAGAATCGTGGGAACCTAGACCAGGCTCTGGGTTGTTGCAGAAACTAGTCGATTCCCATAAATGGAACGAAGGCCGACAGCGCTGCCGTCAAAGTGAAAATGACCATCGATATAGCCGAGATGGCAAACTTGGTTTCGTTTCGACGCACAACGGCAGCAATACCGAGAAGGAACAAGCAAAGTGCCATTAAGACCGTGTAGAGAATGAGTTTGTCTCCGTGGGAGTTGTACTCGTCACCCTTTTTCATCTGATCTGTGGCCGCAGCGCTTTGCTCATTGTAAGCGCCGAAAAGTTCGTCCAAATAAGCTTCGTCATCTTGTGGCGAGATGTATTCGTCGGGCGATTGCTCGTTTAGCACCGTGGTGCGCTCAATTGCCGCGTTGAAAACATCAGAGACGCCGCCGTAGTAAACAGCGTCGTATTTTTCGCTAGCCAACTGGGAAACCTCTGCATTTGAGGACTTCATCTCGACGCTCAATTGGTCTAAAGCAACCAGGGTCTGGGCGTCTTGCGTGTACTGCTGGTTTGCCTCTAGGTACATAGATTCGGCCTCAGTCTTCAAGCTCTGGCCGATAGCGTACTCTTGGAACATTTTTGAGTCGTATAAAGACGCCTGGAATGATACGTAGGCGGTAGACACCGAGACGATACCAAGCAGGGTAACGATAATAACTTCGGCAAACTTGCTAAACCAAGACAACATTGCGGCTCCTCATCAACGATCTTGCTCCAAGGTTGGCATAATCTGTGGCTCACGCCTAGAACCATGAACAAAACGAAGATAACGATTGGAACATTGTTTTCTTCACCAATCGATGTGCAAATTGTCGGGCTAGCCGGATTTGAACCGGCGACCCCTTGTCCCCCAGACAAGTGCGCTACCAAGCTGCGCTATAGCCCGTGGTGTACGACCACCGAGAAAAAGTCTAGACGCTGCTAGGTGCGCTTGCGTTTTTCACGAACGCGCATCGAGACTTCAATCGGCGTACCTTCAAAACCGTATGTTTCGCGAAGGCGTCGAGTTATGAAACGGCGGTAGCCAGGGTCGAGGAACCCGGTGGTGAACAGCACAAACTTTGGCGGGCGCGAGCTCGCCTGAGTTGCAAAGAGGATGCGCGGCTGCTTGCCACCGCGAACCGGGTGAGGGTTCTCGGCAACAAGCTCTGAAATAAACGCGTTGAGCTTGCCGGTGGCAATTCGCTGATCCCATGAGTCGAGGGCAACTTCGAGGGCCGGAACCAACTTCTCGAGGTGGCGACCAGTCTTGGCCGAGATGTTTACGCGTGGAGCCCAGTCAACGTGTGCCAGGTCTTGTTCGATTTCACGCTCGAGGTAGCGGCGGCGCTCGTCTTCGAGAAGATCCCACTTGTTGAAAGCGAGAACTAGAGCCCGACCAGATTCGAGAGCCATGTCAATGATGCGAATGTCGGCTTCAGAAATCGGCTGGGTCACGTCGAGTAGCACGGTTGCAACTTCGGCGCGCTCGAGTGCGGCTGCGGTTCGAAGCGATGCATAGAAATCTGCACCTTGAGCCAGGTGCTTGCGGCGTCTGATTCCGGCGGTGTCGACGAAGCGCCAAACTTTTCCGGCAATCTCGACCTGCTCGTCGATTGGGTCGCGAGTGGTGCCGGCAAGTTCGTTGACGACTGCGCGTTCGCTACCAACGGCTTTGTTCAAAAGCGATGACTTACCCACGTTTGGTCGGCCAATCAGAGCAACACGACGCGGACCACCAACTTCTTGTTTGGCAACGTTGCTGATCTTAGGGAGCACCTTCATGGCGGCATCGAGCATGTCGGCAACACCACGGCCGTGCACGGCCGAAACTGGGTATGGTTCGCCCAAGCCGAGCGACCAAAGACCGGCAGCCTCTGGCTCTTGGCGTGCGTCATCAATCTTGTTGCCAACCAGAATTACCGGTTTCTTGCTGGCGCGCAGCATCTTGACTACACGCTCGTCGGTTGAAGTTGCACCAACGGTTGCGTCAACTACGAAAAGCACAGCATCGGCAAGCTCAACGGCGATTTCAGCCTGAACCGCAACCGAAAGGTCGATTCCCTTGGCGTCTGGCTCCCAACCACCGGTGTCGACGAGTGTGAACTTACGTTCGTTCCACTCTGCTTTGTAAGAAATGCGGTCACGGGTAACGCCTGGCTTGTCCTCAACCACGGCCTCGCGGCGACCAAGAATACGGTTGACCAGAGCTGACTTACCAACGTTTGGCCTGCCGACAATTGCCAAAACCGGAAGTGCGGGCAAATAGATTGGTCCATCGGTTGCCTCGTCGAGGGCGGCCAAGACATCGAAGTCCTCGTCGTCTAGCTCATATTCTTCGAGACCAACGCGGAGTGCACGCTCGCGAGCAAGCTCTTCTTCGGTGCTGAGTTCGCTCAATCGCTGAAGAAACGCCGGATCAACCGGATCGGCTACGAAATCTTCTTCAGACACTTTTACTCCTAGTTAGTCGCGAACAACCGACAGAACGGCAGCAACAGTTTGCTCGAAGTTCAGTTCGGTGGAGTCCACGAGGGCGACACCCGGTGCGGGTGTCATAAAGTCAACTACTTTGGCGTCTTGCGCATCTCGCTGAGAAACCTGACGCTCGACGTTCTTCGCGGCCTCTGGTGAGAGCTCTGCGGAACGTCTTATAAGTCTAACTTCTTCGGAGGCAGTTAGCAGTATGCGATTTTTGGCATCGGGGGCAACCACGGTGGTGATGTCACGCCCTTCGACAACAACACCGGGCATCCGAGATGCTTCAACGAGGCTGCGGGTCAAGGTTTTCATGAATGAACGAACCTCTGGATGTTTGGCAACGGCGCTCACATTTTCGGCCACGTCGTTTGATCGGATGGCTTCGGTTACGTCGTGTTCGCCAACTTTCACCCAAAAATCGTCTGGGTTTAGTGAAATCGAGTAGTCAAATGCGCGGATGCTCGCCTCGGCGCTCTCGCCCTCAACAACCTTTGGCACCCATGAGTTCATCACCGCGAGCGCTAGGGCTCGGTATGCGGCGCCCGTGTCTAGGTAGCCGTAGCCGAGTTCGCGTGCCACCTGCTTTGAGACACTCGACTTGCCCGAACCGGCCGGCCCGTCAATCGCAATGATCTCAGTCATTAGCCGGCCAGTCTCCAGCCGCGCTCGGTTAGAGCGGCAACGAGAGAACTTTCGACTTCTGGAAGTACGAACAGTTCGACCAGACCGATTTCTGCTCCCGGCGAGTGTTCTAGCTTGAGGTCTTCAAGGTTGATGCCAATTTCGCCGATTTCGGTAAGCAACTTGGCCATTTGCCCTGGCTTGTCGTCAATCATTACGACAACCTGGGCGTAGTTTGTGGCGGCACTTCCGTGCTTTCCTGGAATCAGCGCAACACCACGGTTACCTGCAAGAAGTACTTCTCCCAAATCGCTAAGCGCTCCAGGTGCGTCTAGATCGTCGAAGGATTTGATGACTCGGGTCAAATCTTCGGCGAAGCCTTGAAGCGCATCTCTGACATCTGCGGTGTTTCCACTCAAAATCTGCATCCAGAGCTTTGCATCGCTCGCGGCAATTCTGGTGGTGTCACGCAACCCTTGACCCGAGAGGGTCAGATCGCTCTGTTCTGCTCGCGTCAGCTGCGCGGCAAGAAGCGATGAGACGAGTTGCGGCAAGTGCGACACCATGGCAACGGCTCGATCGTGGTCGGCTGCACTTAGCCGAGAAGGCACTCCGCCCAAATCGAGCACCAACTGTTCGACCAGCAGGGTCGATGCCGCCGCGCTTTTCGGGTTGGCGCAAATTACCCAAGGACGACCAAAGAAAAGGTCGGCTCGACCGGCCAGCGCTCCCCCGCGCTCGCGCCCAGCCATGGGGTGCGAACCGACATAGCGAGCCAGAGGCGCATCGGCGGCAGACAATTCTTCGAGAATGCTTTTTTTCACCGAGGCAACATCGGTAACCACCGAGTTCGGGAACGCGCGAAGCTCAGCCAATACCGTGCGAGCGGTAACGTCCGGTGGCACGCAAACGACAATCAGTGCGGGCTCATCTGTAGCGGCAGGTTTGCGACCGGCACCGTAATCGATGGCAAGACGTTGGTTTGCCGGTGAAACGTCGTCGATAGCAACATCCACGCCGATTTTCTTCAACGCCAAACCGATGCTGGTGCCAATCAGACCGGCACCAACAATTCGAACCGATCCGGTTACGCGATTCACTGCGCTAGATCCAAACGAAGAGCTGTCGCACCACGAAGATAAACATGCTGAATCTCGCCGCGTGCTTTGTTGATGTCGGCGTGAATCATGAGTCGAATGACTCGAGGCATGGCGTGCTGAACGTCCATTTCGACGAAACACATCAGCGGAACATCCCCGAGACCAAGCTCTCGAGCTGCGAGTGCCGGAAACTCAGAGGTGATGTCGGGTGTTGCGGTGAACAAAATCGAAATCAGTTGCGATGAGTCGATGCCATTGGCATGCAAAGTTTTTGAAATCAGCTCGGCCGTTGAACGCAGCAGGTGCTCTCGTTCATCGGTGTCTAATTGAATGGCACCTCGAATGGCTCGAATCGGCAAAGTTATGCTCTTTTCTTGGATGGCCGTGGTGGGCGGCTCGGTTTACCCGTCGCTGCCTTGAGCAAGGCACCTATTTCCATTTTATTGAGTTGGCGAATGTGACCCTGCTTAAGTGTTCCAAGATGAATGGGCCCGAATTGCTTTCGCACCAAGCCAACCACCGGGTGCCCGATGTTTTCGAGCATGCGTCGAACAATACGGTTTCGACCGGAGTGCAGCACGATTTCGACCAGGCTGTGGCCCTTCGAAATGTCGATCACTCGGGCGCGGTCAGCCTTGATGAAACCATCTTCTAGCTCGAAGCCGCTCATCAGTTTGTGTATCGACATCGCGTTTACCTCACCAACTACGCGAGCGATGTAAGTTTTTTCGACGCCAAACGATGGATGCGACAACTGGTTGGCCAGTTCACCGTCGTTGGTTAGCAGCAGGAGCCCGGTGGTTTCGGCGTCAAGTCGACCGATGTTGAACACTCGGTCGTAGTCGGTAACGAACGAGCTCAGGTCTGGTCGACCCTCTTCGTCAGACATGGTCGAAATGATTCCGGCTGGCTTGTTCAAGAGCAGGTAGACGCGAGTGGTGTCGAACTGCACCGGCACACCGCGAACGGTTACCTTGTCTACCACTGGGTTGACTCTTGAGCCTAGTTCGGTGACCAATTTGCCGTTGACCTTTACCTGGCCTTTGACAATGAGCTCTTCACAGGCACGACGCGAGGCAACGCCTGCAGCAGCGAGTGCCTTCTGCAGCCGAACCTCTTCGTTTACAACTTCGGTTTCTTCTGGGTTACTCATCAAAATCGCTATCTGCACCAGGAAGGTACGGGCTAATCGGAGGTAGCTCGTCTAGCGAGTTGATTCCTAGGAGTTCGAGCATCAGTGCGGTGGTACCGAAGTGCACCGCACCGGTCTCGCTGTCGGTGTAAAGCTCGGTAATGAGCCCTCGGCTTAGCAAAGTTTTCACCACCGAATCAACATTCACTGCACGGATGCTGGCCACCTGGCCGCGCGAAATTGGCTGTTTGTACGCAATAACCGCAAGGGTTTCGAGCGCGGCTTGGCTGAGCTTGGTTGGGTTCTCGTTCGCGACAAAAAGCTTTACGGCCCAGTCGAACTCTTGACGCACAAAGATGCGCCATCCGCCACCAACCTCGCGAAGTTCGAAGCCACGTGGTGAACCGGATGCTGCGCCGTCGTAGTCGTCGCGCAACGCTAAGACGGCCTCGCGAATCACGTTCACAGGTTGCTCAAGTGCGGTGGCAAGTGCAACCAGCGACACGGGTGCATCGGTGATCATCAACACGGCCTCAACGCCGGCGCGAAGTTCTAAATCGCTAAGCGACTCGGGGCGGTTGGTGGTTAGGTCTTGAGTCGAATCAAGAGTCATAGTCGGCTCCTAAGGTTGCCAGTGTTTCATCATCAAAGTTTGCGTCTCGCCAAGAAACCTGCAGGTCGCCAAGCGGGGTATCTTGGCTGAAGCCAACTGCCCCGAGTCGGTAAAGTTCGAGAATCGAAAGGAACCTTGCCACCACGATGGCTCGGTCTGAGACATCCTTGATCAAATCAAAAAACGAAATCTTTGAAGCCTTGCGAAGAGCGTCGACCACATAGGTAGCCTGTTCGCGAATACTGACGCGAGCCGCGTGCAGGTGAGTTAGACCAACCGATGGAACCTCACGTGGAGTCAGGGTGGCCTCGGCAAGAGCCGCAAATTCGGCCAGCGCGATGTTCCAGACGAGCTCGGGCTGCTGGTTTCTGAACCGCTCTTCCATGCGAACTTCACGAGGCACGCGAGAACCCTCGAGGTTCAGCGAGGTATTGAACCAGGTCGAGATTTCTTTGAAGGCTCGGTATTGCAGCAGTCGTGCAAACAGCAGGTCACGCGCTTCGAGCAGCGCGACATCCTCTGCATCAACCACCTCTCCGCGCGGCAATAGGCCAGCTATTTTGAGGTCAAGCAAGGTGGCGGCAATAACCAAAAACTCGGATGCCTGTTCTAACTCTTCTTCGTCATCGAGCTGTTTCAGGTATGAGATGAACTCGTCGGTTACTTTCGAGAGCGAAATTTCGGTGATATCCATCTCGTGTTTCGAGATGAGACTGAGCAGAAGGTCAAACGGGCCTTCAAAGTTGCCCAGGCTAACCGCAAATGCGCTGCCCTTCTCTGAAGCCTCGTCTAACTCCGGGTTACGGAGCGTAGCCACGAGCAACAAGCTCCCTTGCTACGGTGCGATAAGCCTCGGCCGCCTCTGAGTCAGATGCGAAAGAAGTGATTGGCTCGGCTGCGACGGTTGCATCGGGAAACTTCACAGTGCGGTTGATGACCGACTTGAATAGCTTGTCACCAAAGTGGTCGCGCAGGCGGTCGAGCACTTCGCGTGAGTGAAGAGTTCTCGGGTCGAACATGGTTGCCAAAACGCCGTCTAGAACCAGGGTCTGGTTAGTGGTTTCTTGAACCTTTTTGACGATGTCTTCGAGAATGGCAACGCCGCGCAAAGCAAAGAATTCGCTCGCCAGCGGAATGATCACGCCGTGTGCCGCGGTAAGTGCGTTCACGGTTAGCAGGCCAAGTGAAGGCTGGCAGTCGATCACGATTAGGTCGTAGTCGGCTGAAACTCGCTTGAGGATGCGCGCCAAAATGTTCTCACGAGAAAATTCGTTGACCAACTTCATCTCGGCTGCCGAGAGCTCGATGTTGGCCGGAATCACGTCAAGGCCAGCAATCGCGGTGTGTTTGATTGCCGTCTTTGGATCGATGTTCGAGTCGAGCATCAGGTCGTAAATGGTTAGGTCATCGTGTGCAATGATTCCCAAACCTGCTGACAAAGCACCCTGAGGGTCGTAGTCAACAAGAAGCACCTTGCGACCGTATTCAACAAGTGCAGCAGACATGTTGATGGCCGTGGTGGTCTTGCCAACTCCACCTTTTTGGTTACACATGGCAATGATGCGGGCTGGTCCGTGCGTGCTCAGCGGCTTCGGTTTGGCAAAGCGAGTGTCTGAACTCTTCTTAGCTGCCATGATGCCTCCGTTTCGCGCCTGTTTGGTTGCCTATAGCCTACCGCCGCGCACGAGGATGAGCGGTCGAATAGACCTCTCGCAACGCGTCGACAGTTATCAAAGTGTAAATCTGTGTGGTCGCTACCGATGAGTGCCCGAGCAGCTCTTGCACCACTCGAACGTCGGCCCCACCCTCAAGAAGGTGCGTAGCAAAACTGTGCCTGAGGGTGTGCGGTGAAACCTCGGCGGCTAGCTTGGCTTTGTCAGCAGCATCCGAGATGATTTGCCAAACACTCTGACGACTCAATCGAGAGCCTCGCTGATTCAGAAACACCGCCGGAGTCCCTTTGCCAAGCTTCGCGAGCACGGGCCTAACCCTAACCAGATAAGCCTCAACGGCGCGCTGAGCATAAGAACCCACCGGCACAATGCGCTCCTTCGAGCCCTTGCCGAACAACCGCACCATGGTTTGGTCAACCAGATCGTCGATGTCAAGCGAAACCACCTCGCTGACGCGAGCGCCGGTTGCATACAAAAGCTCCAGAATGGCGCGGTCGCGAACCCTGATCGGATCAAGTGCGATGGCATCTTCATCGGTTGCCTCGGGCCCGCTACTAGCGAGCAAAGCCTCCACTTGGGCAAGGGTAATGGCTTTAGGAAGGCGTCTTGGAGGTTTTGGTGGTTTAACTTTGGCCGCATGGTCGTTCGGTGTGACGCCCTCGATCATCAGGTAGCGGTGAAATCCTCGAACGCCGCTCAGTACTCGGGCCACACTGGTGGCAGCAAGCCCCCATTTGGCAGTTAGGGCGATGCCGAAATCTGTGACAAGCTGCTCTGAGATCGCGTCAACCGAGGCGATGTTTCGCTCGGTCAAGAATTGTTGGTAGCGATCTAGGTCGCGTCGGTAGGCAGCCAGGGTGTTTTTCGACATTCCGCGTTCTACGGTTAGGTGCCGAAGGTACGAATCAATCTGCCTTGAGATAGACATATTCAAGAAACTACTTCAACCTGTGTGCCAAGGCCAAGATAGCCACGACAGCCGCTGGGTTTTGTATTTCAGACTTCAAAACACTCTCGATTGCCTCGTCGAGTGTGACCCAGCGCTCTTGCATGTCAGATTCTTCACCTTCGCGCACAAAATCGATTTCGGCCTCAGACAGATCAGTAGCCAAGAATATTTCGATCGACTCGTCGTTTCCACCAGGTGTGGTGTGAAAGGTTTGCAAGCTCTGCCAAGTTTCGGCCTGCAGACCCGCTTCTTCGGCAAGCTCGCGCTTTGCCGCATCCAAGTTTGATTCACCAGGCAAATCGGTGAGGCCTGCCGGCAGTTCCCAAAGATTTTTGCGAACTGGATGCCGATACTGACGAATCATGAACAATTCGCCGGCGGCGTTCAAAGCTGCAACGGCAACTGCCCCAGTGTGCTCCACGAAATCGCGGGTAAGTGATTCACCGTTGTAATCGAAGGTTTCGCTAACCACGTTCCAAATTCGACCTTCATAAACGGTCTGTCTGGCGGTTACCGAAAAATCGGCTGCTTCGTCTTTAGGCATCGCCTTCGACTTCGAAGAGCCGTGACGCTTCTTGACGCTCGAGTGCCGCAACAACTAGTCCACGGAACAATGGGTGAGCGTGAGTTGGGCGTGACTTGAACTCGGGGTGCGCCTGGGTGGCCACATAGAACGGGTGAATATCGCGCGGTAGCTCCACGTATTCAACCAGGTGGTCATCTGGCGAGGTTCCCGAGAACACGAGGCCGGCTTCGCCGATCTGGTCACGGTAAGAGTTGTTTACTTCGTAGCGGTGACGGTGACGCTCTTCTGAGGTCGGTGCACCATAAAGTTCTTCAACGATCGAACCTGGCTTGAGCTTGGCAGTGAAGCGACCGAGTCGCATGGTTCCGCCCATTTCACCCGACTGCAAGATTTCAACCTGCTCGGCCATTGTGGCAATAACCGGATGCTTCGCCTCAGGATCAAACTCGGTAGAAGACGCACCAGCTAGGCCGACCACGTTGCGCGCGTACTCGATGACCATGCACTGAAGTCCCAGGCACAAACCCAAAGCGGGAATGCGGTTTTCGCGAGCGAACTTGAGTGCGCCGAGTTTTCCTTCGATGCCGCGAACGCCGAAACCACCGGGCACGCAGATTGCATCAACGTCTGATAGTTGCTCGCGTGCGCCGGCTTCGTCTTCACAGGTGTCAGAAGGAACCCACTTGATGATCACCTTGGCCTTGTTGGCAAAACCTCCGGCACGAAGGGCCTCGGTGACCGAAAGATAGGCATCGGGTAGGTCGATGTACTTGCCAACCATGGCAACGGTGACCTCATGCTTTGGTTCGTGAACGGCATCGAGCACGCTCTGCCAGCGTGACCAGTCGACTGCGTTAGCTTCGAGCCCGAGGTGCTTGATGATGTAGGCATCGAGTTCTTGGTCGTGAAGCACGGTTGGGATGTCATAAATGCTGCTCGCGTCGGCTGCATTGATCACGGCTTTCAAGTCAACGTCACACATGAGTGCGATCTTGTTCTTGATTCCTTCAGGAAGAGTGCGGTCTGAGCGACAGACGATGGCGTCTGGCTGAATACCAATCGAACGCAGGGTTGCAACCGAGTGCTGGGTTGGCTTGGTCTTGAGTTCACCAGATGGGCCAATGTAAGGCACGAGTGAAACGTGAACGAAGAAGACGTTGTCACGGCCGACCTCGTGACGAAGTTGACGTGCGGCCTCGATGAACGGCAACGACTCGATGTCACCGACGGTTCCACCAATTTCGGTGATGATCACGTCTGGCGCAGGAGTTTCGTGAGCCTGAAGTCGCATGCGTCGCTTGATTTCGTCGGTGATGTGCGGAATGACCTGAACGGTGTCACCCAGGTATTCACCGGCACGCTCGCGACGAATCACGGTGCTGTAAATCTGGCCGGTGGTTACGTTGGCTGATTGTGCCAAGTTGATGTTTAGAAAGCGCTCGTAGTGGCCGATGTCTAGGTCGGTCTCGGCACCGTCTTCTGTTACATAAACTTCACCGTGCTGAAACGGGTTCATTGTGCCCGGGTCGACGTTTAGATAAGGGTCTAGCTTCTGCATCACAACGCGAAGACCGCGTGCGGTAAGAAGATTGCCTAGAGAGGCTGCGGTTAGCCCTTTTCCAAGGGAGGAAGCAACACCTCCGGTGACGAAAATGTGTTTGCTTTTACCGTGATCCATCGCGTTTGCCATGGAATATCAGTTTACCTGCCACGAACCTGCGACATGCCGAAGAGTGCCTTAATTGGGCGTGTTTCGCAATCAATTTTCTTCGCGGATGCTCGAGACGGGCATCCGAGCTGAAAAAGTTGCCCGACTAATGCGTTTTGGAAAGTTCGACCAACTCAGCCGCGTGCGTTCTGGCGTTTTCTGAGTCACCAAGACCCGAGAGCATTCTGGCTAGTTCGGCAACACGTTCTTCGCCCTCAACTCGACGAACCGATGAAGCGGTGAAGGTGCTATCCGACGCCTTTTCGACACGCAGGTGGTTGTCAGCGAAGGCGGCTACCTGGGCCAGGTGGGTGACCACGATTACCTGGGTTTGTTTTGACAGCCGAGCCAAACGCTTACCGACCTCGATTGCAGCCGCACCACCGACGCCGGCATCTACTTCGTCGAACACAAACGTCGGGGTGGTCTTTCCCTTGGCTAGCACCACTTCGATCGCGAGCATGATGCGCGAAAGCTCTCCGCCGCTGGCGCCCTTGCCCAGTGGTCTTGGTGCCGCACCCGGATAGGCCGATAGGTTGATTGAGATTTCGTCTTGCCCGTGTAGGCCCAGTTCACCGGTGTTCACCACTGTCACCAACAAGGATGCTCCCGCCATCGCCAACCCGTGAAGTTCTTCGGTCACGGCCGAAGCCAGCGCCGTTGCTCCATCGCTGCGAATCGCCGAAAGTTGGTTCGCCAAACTAGCCGCTTCGGACTTACCAGCATTCACGTTTGCTTCTAGGCTTCGAAGCCCCTCATCGCTGATGTCGATGTTCTCAAGTTCGAACTTCGCCTTGCGTTCAAGTTCGAACACGTCTTGCAAAGTCGGACCGTAGCGCTTGATCAAAACGTTGATTGCCGAGCGACGTTCTTGAACCTGCTCAAGTTCGAGTGCCGTGTTGCTCTCGATAGACGCCAAATAGCCAGAAAGTTCCGCAGCAACATCGGTTACCTGCGACCCGATCAGCCGAAGGGCTTCAACGTGCTCAGCCAACTTGCTATCGTGCATTGATACGTGTTCGAGCGACCTGCGCGCCGAACCTAGAGCATCGATCGCATCGGTGGCTTCATAAGCTTCGCTCGAGAGAGCTTCGTGGGCCGCAGCCACGGCCAATCGAATATCTTCGGCGTGAGTCAACTTTGCCGCCGCCTCTGCGAGTTGAGTATCTTCATCTGGTTGCGGCGAAACGGCTTGGATGTCGGCTAGCGCGACTCGCAGAGCTTCGAGCTCTTGGGCTTTGCCGCCGAGGTTAGAGCGCAGCGCTGTTAGTTGGCGCTCAAGCTCACGCCAATTCGTGTAAGCCCTGTTGTAGTCCAACTGAACCGGTTGCAATTTGTCACCGCAAAAAGCGTCGAGGGCTTCGCGCTGAGCCACAGCAGATTTGAGTCGAATTTGATCGGCTTGGCCGTGAACCACAACCAGGTTTTCACCAAGTTCGGCCAAGACACCGACCGGGGCAGAACTGCCACCCACGCTTGCGCGAGATCGACCATCCGTGCTGATTGAGCGGTTGAGAATGAGTTCGCCATCTTCGATAACCCCGCCGGCCTCGTGCACACGGTCGGTGAGTTCGGCGTTGTCCCTTAGTAGCCAACGTCCCTCGACGAAAGCCGCTTGGGCGTTCGCGCGAACAGCGCTCGAGTCGGCGCGATTGCCGAGCAGCAGACCGAGCGCGGTGAGAACCATGGTTTTTCCGGCACCGGTTTCGCCCGAGAGTACGTTCAAACCCGAACGGAACTCTAATCGTGCTTCATTGATAACGCCAAGGTCGCGTATTTGAATTTCTTCAATCACAGTTATGCCCCATTGGCGCCAGAAGCCGGACCTCGCCACCCGTCAACCGGAAGTGAGAACTTTCTCACCAAGCGGTCGGTAAACGGACCCTGCCTAAAGCGGGCCAAGCGAACCGGAAGGTCGCTCTTGCGAACCTCGACTCGTGCGCCAGGCGGTAGGTCCCAGGTTCGACGTCCGTCACACCAAAGCACACCAGAACCGGTGGAACGCTGCATGACCTCAACGGCAAGTTTGGAATTTGGGTTGATCACCAATGGGCGGGCAAAAAGTGCGTGTGCGCTTAGCGGCACCAAAAGCAGAGCTTCGACAGAAGGCCAAACAACAGGGCCGCCGGCAGAGAACGAGTATGCGGTTGAACCGGTCGGCGTGGCCATGACTATGCCATCACAGCCGAATGAAGATAGTGGACGCTCATCGATTTCTACGACGACCTCGAGCATGCGCTCTCTGGCGCTCTTTTCGATGGTCGCCTCATTTAGCGC
Organism: uncultured Micrococcales bacterium; assembly: GCA_903935175.1. Lineage (GTDB taxonomy): Bacteria > Actinomycetota > Actinomycetes > Actinomycetales > Microbacteriaceae > Rhodoluna. The sequence goes on along the minus strand of CAIZQQ010000190.1, from coordinate 3,938 downwards.
CCAGGTGCGAAACTCTTCGTGGCCGCCAACGATGACTCGCACATCGAGTGCGAGACGCTCTTTGACTAAGTAGTCTTGCTCGACCACCCTGGCAACCGCGTCAGACATGCCATCGCGTTCGCTTTCGGCAAGGAAACCTACGTGTCCAAGGTTGATACCTAGCAGCGGGGTCGCCCATTCGCGCACCACTTCGGCGGCTTTCAAAATGGTTCCATCGCCACCAAGCACCATGACGACTTCGAGTTCTTTGCCATCGACCTCTTTATCAAGCACCGCGATGTTAGAAATCGCCTCGTGAGGAGCAACCTGAGATCTCGAGAATTCAACGTATGCGTCGCGTTCGGTAAGAGTCATGACCGGCTTGATTCCGGCTGCAGAAAGTTGAGCGCACACTTCGGTTCCGGCTAGAAGAGAGTCTTCTCGGCCGGTGTGCGAAACGATCAACACGTATCGTGTGCTCATTTGCTCTCCTTAGCTAAAGAATCAATAATCTCAGACCATTGTCCCGAATTTTGTGCTTCTTTAGAACTAATCCACAGCACGTACTCAATGTTCCCATGAGTGCCGGGTAAAGCAGAACGAACAAGCCCACGGATGCCGCATCCGAGCGAATTCGCATGGTCAACCACTTGGCGAATGGCCTCGGCACGCAATCGATAATCGTTCACGATTCCGTTCGCACTGAGTGATTGTCGGCCAACTTCAAACTGCGGCTTGATGAGCAGCACAAGATCGGCGCCACGGGCAACTGACAGTATTTGATCGAGCACGAGAGTGAGTGAAATGAAGCTTAGGTCTGCTACGACAATGTCGAAATCGGCTTTCGCCACACCAGCCTCAGCGAGGCTTTCTGGTGAAAGTTCGCGGGCGTTGAATCCCTCAATGCAGGTAACTTTTGGGTTGTCCTTTAGGTCGGCAACCATCTGATCGTGACCGACATCAATCGAAACAACGCTTGAGGCACCTCGGCGCAGCAGCACTTCGGTGAATCCGCCCGTCGATGCGCCAACATCCAAGCAATATTTGCCAACCAGCTCAAGCTCACCAAACTGGTCTAGCGCCTCCGCAAGTTTGTGCCCAGCGCGTGAAACGTAATCGACTGCAGGCAGAAGGGTTAGCGAAGAAGATTCAACGATAATCTGGGCAGGTTTGCGAATAGCCTCACCATTGACTAGCGCGCGCTTGGCATCAATCAGGGTAGCCGCGTGTGAACGAGACCTGGCTAGGCCCGCCTCAACGAGCGCGAGATCGGCTCGCAACTAGTTGCTCTCGGCGAGAATCGCTTCAAGCTTCGCGTGTAGGGCGCGGTATGCATCAATCTGCTCGTTCTCTGGCAGAGCCGCAATTCGCTCTAGCTCTTGCAAAACTTCAGTTTGAAAATCGTTCGTCATGATTTACCTTTCGACCTAAAGACTATTCGTAAAGCGCTGGTTCGACATCGAGTGCATGAATCGGGGTTGGTGCGTTCCAAATCACAGCGCAGGCTGCCTTGAGCACTGCCAGCGAACCTGGTTGGCCCGAAATGATCCGCACTTTTCCGGCCAGCAATTCAACCTTTGCTCCATCGCAAGAAAAGCCGTACTTCGTCTTCTTGGGTTCTGAGTATGGGCGGTGCAATTCGCTTAGATTTTCGAGGATGTACGTTGGTCGGCCATCCGCTTTGACGCCGAGTAGTTCTTTCTTTGTGCTTACGCCGGTTAGAACGAGAGCGCTGTCGATACCTGCTCGATTAGCACCAACAATGTCGGTGTCGATTCGGTCTCCGACAAATAGTGGACGCTTGCTTGCAAAATGACGTGTAGCGGTGCCAAAAATGGCTGGTTCGGGTTTGCCGGCTACTTCGGGCAGAAAGCCCACGGCAGTGTGCACAGCCGAAACTAGTGTTCCGTTGCCGGGTGCCAGGCCACGCTCTTGAGGCAGGGTCCAGTCTTGGTTGGTGGCTACCCATTTAGCGCCCTTTTGAATGGCAAAGGCAGCTTCGGCCAGGTGAACCCAGGCGACGTCTGGTGCAAAACCTTGAATGACCGCAGCCGGTACATCGTCGGCCGATTCGACCAACTCAAAGCCACCGTCGACCACACGTTTGCGCAACCCCTCGCCGCCGACGACCAATACTTTGGCTCCGGCGGGAATCATGGTTGCTAGTAACTCGACTCCCGTTTGGCCTGAAGAAATGACGTCGTCAGGCTTCACCGCTAGGCCGAAGCCGTTTAGTTGATCGGCAATAGTTTCTGGGCGACGCGATGAGTTGTTGGTGACATAGCCAACGGCAAGGCCAGCTTTGACGGCGCGATTGATTGACTCAACCGCTCCATCGATGGCAAGCTTTCCGGCGTAAACCACACCATCAAGGTCTGCCAGAAGGGTGTCGTACTTGGCGATCAGACTAGCGGCCACGTTTGCCGTCTTTCTTGTCGCCTCGCGGCTTTCTATCTGCCGGGCTATCGCCGAAATCTAGCTGTGGTTTCTTTGGAGCGTCTAGCGTAGTGGCTGGATCGCTTGCCACCGGAGTCGAATCGGCTCGCGGTTCGCTGTACTTTCTAGGTGCAGAGTCGCGGTTTGGGCGGTCTGAGTCGCGAGCTGGGCGGTCACCATCGCGTTTCGGAGCACCGAAACTGCGCTGAGGTCGGTCGCCGGCTGGACGTGGGCGGTCGCCATCGCGACGTGGACGATCACCATCGCGTGCTGGTCGGTCTGACCCGAACGTACGTCTCGGGCGGTCATCATCTGTCCGTTCGCGACGCACAAAGTCGCTGGCTTTAGGAATTTCAATCTCTTCTAGAACAGCAAGTTCTTCGAATTCTGAAGCGTTCTTTTGGGCAATGGCCTTATCGGCACGGGCCGCAAGATCTGCCCACTTGGCAGCATCCGCTTCACGACCGAGCACCTCGAGGGTGTCGGCATAAGCCCAAAACAGGCGCGGCGAGTAATCGAACACGCTGTTTGGGTTGAGTTCCTTAATCTCGAGTTCGACCAGGGCCGTCTCGTTCTGCCCGAGGTCAAGTCGCGCGCCAGACATGGCGATTGCCAAGCTAACCCGCACTTCTGCGCTGAGTGCAGCACGATCGATGGTTCGACCCAGTTCGAGTCCGCGCTGGGGCCTACCCAAGCCACGTTCGCAGTCAATCATCATCGGAACATGGTCGTTTGAATTGGTCATGCGACGGTGTGCGAGTAGCTCGCGGAGCGAAAGCGCCCAGTCTTCAACGAAATAGGCGGTGATTCCGACCGTTTCACGAACAACTGGGATGCGCCCAGCGCGCGATGCGGCAGCTTGGGCGTGGCGGTGCGCAAGTTCTGGGTCTTGCTCGGCAAGATAGGCAACCATGGCCAGGTGTCTTGCGGTCATTTCGGCGTTTTCGGCCGAAAGTGTCTTTAGTTGTACCCGGACCCCCATGTCGAGGTCTTCGGGTTGAATTTCGTGAGGAATTAGTGGACTCTTCGGCTTGTCAGCACTGGCTGGCCGGTCTACGCGTTGCTGCCACGAAGGGCGTTCAGGTGCGTCAAGTTTGGGCTTGCGGTCGCGATGATTACGCGATCTGTCCTGATCTGACATGATTTCTCCCGAAATTGTGAGTTTAAGCGAAAATGGCCACCTGTAAACAGGTGGCCATTTTCTAATTTAAGTCCGGCGGTGTCCTACTCTCCCACGAGGTCCCCCTCGCAGTACCATCGGCGCTGAAGGTCTTAGCTTCCGGGTTCGGAATGTAACCGGGCGTTTCCCCTTCGCTATGGCCGCCGAAACACTATTGAGTTATGTGAATCGTAAGCACACAGTTAAGTGTGATGTTTTATTTCGATTCCCGACCATACCTCGGGAACCACATAGTGGACGCAAGCAAAAATGTTATCAAGTAGTTGGCTTATTAGTACCGGTCAGCTCCATGGGTCTTTAGTCCCCACTTCCACATCCGGCCTATCAACGCAGTAGTCTAGCT
>CAIZQQ010000189.1 GCA_903935175.1 uncultured Micrococcales bacterium | reverse complement strand
GACGTAACCTTCATTGAAATCACGAAAGGTCAAATAGGCAGAGCCGGTCTCACCTAGGTTTATCGGGCGAGCCGATAGTTGGGTTATGGAGATCTTTTGACCTGGCTGTAAGTCTGAGCTGGCGACTAGATACTCAGGTATCGGTTTATTCAAAGCAAGAGCTGCCGCAACGATGAGGCCCGCTGCTGCCACGATAGATAACAGTGACCAACTGGATATACGTTTGCGCAGAACTTTCTTCATTTTTTCTCCCTGGTAAGAGATTGACGTACCGGCTTGTATCTCGCTCTCACTTATCCACAGACATCCATCCGGGGAGCAGATGAAGAATTTGTTCGTTTCTATCCCCACATATATTCGGTTACCCGTAGATAATTAAACAATTCGGAGAGATCTAGGCCTACAAGACCAAAATCTCAACAAGTCATTGGAGTTGGCTTTTGCGCAACATGCAGAACCCTAAAGTTATCCACAGGTTGCGAAGAGCACCTATCGAAGCGAAACGCAATGCCCCCACACTTCTTGAAGAACACTCGGATTCAAGGAGGAACCAAAGTGGCAGATGACACCATGTCGTCGGATTTTGATCCAGCAAAACTCTTTGCCGAAATTTCCAAGGCTTACATTGAAATTCTTGCCGGTGTAAGAAGACCAGAGCAGCTTGCGCGGTGGTTGTCCGACAAGGCCTACTACGACATTTCTCAACGTGCAAAACGGGAGGCTATGCAGCGTCAAATCACAGGCGCTAAAGCACGGCCAGACATTTCATTGAGAAAGAGTAAAACTTTCCTAACTGACGAAGCCGGCATCCACGGCGTAGTCATACTCCGAGTATCAGGTCACACCAAGGCGGTGGCGATTCGCGCTGAGAGAATCCATGAGCGCTTTCGAATCACCGAAGTGCTGATCATTTAGTTCTTGAAAAACGAACTTCCCGCGCCACCCTGGTTCGGTTTCTGCACTGGCTTCACGGCTGGGTTTTGCTCCTTGTGAGAGTCGGCTTCGCCGTTCTCATCTGGAGCGCTGAAGGTTAGCTGCTGAGGCTGCTGAACCTCGACCTGAGGCTCTGCCTGCTTCAACTCAATGTTGAATAAGAACTGAACGGCCTCTTCGCGAATGCCCGCCATCATATCGATGAACATGCCATAACCTTCACGCTGGTACTCAACTAGAGGGTCACGCTGTGCCATGGCACGTAGACCGATGCCCTCCTTGAGGTAATCCATTTCGTAGAGGTGGTCACGCCACTTGCGGTCGATAACCGACAGCATTACGCGGCGCTCTAGCTCACGCATAACCTCTTCACCGACTTCTTCGGTTCGCTTGGCGTATGCCAGGCGAGCGTCCGAAAGAATTTCTTCGATCAACCAGGCGCGAGTTAGCTTCGCTCGAGAACCGGCAGCCTCGAGAACTTCGGAAATCTCAATGTTGATCGGATAGATCTGCTTGAGCTGAACCCACAACTGCTCTAGATCCCAATCCTGGCTGCCACCTTCAGGAAGGTTGACGGCAACGACATCCTTGACGGTTTCCTCTAGGAAGGAGTGGAAGGT
>CAIZQQ010000188.1 GCA_903935175.1 uncultured Micrococcales bacterium | reverse complement strand
TGGCAGTGCTGGTTCACACATCGGCCTCGGTTGGCAGGAATTCACGGATGCCGCGGTGCGGGCACTCGCCCAGCACCACGGTCGCGACCTGGTCGCAGTGCTTTGGGGCAACCAGGCACGCACGGCGCAACCGCTACTCGGGGCAGCGCAAATCGTTGCGAGCGCGCATCCGAGCCCGCTTTCGGCTCACCGAGGATTCTTCGGCTCGAAGCCATTTTCACAAGTGAACCAAGCATTAGAAAAGGTCGGTCGCGAGCCGATAGATTGGTCTTGTTAGGAGAGAGATGCCTCTAGATTCTGAGTCGCGCTGGCGCTTGGTTCGCCGCAATAAGCAGAAGCCCGCCGCCGCAGAAGTCGGCGAGGTTACCATAAGGCGCGTGACCGTCGAAGATTTGGTGCAAATCTCTGAAATCTACAATTACTACGTGCGCAACTCGGTGGTCACTTTTGATCTCGAACCTCTAACGCTGGCCGATTGGCAGAGCAAATTCGACTACCTGAAGCAACTTGAGCTGCCTTTCATAACGGCAATCAGCCCGGGCGGTCAGCTGCTCGGCTTCGCCTACGTTGCACCTTGGCGTCAAAAGGCCGCCTACCGAAGAACGGTTGAAGACAGCATTTACCTTCGCCCTGCGGCAACCGGTAAGCGCGCCGGAACCAAACTTCTAGAGACGCTGATCGCCGAATCAAAGGCTGCCGGAGTGAAAGAAATCGTCGCAGTCATCAGCGACAAGGGCGCCGAGGCTTCTATCGCCCTTCACGAACGTTTCGGATTCAAGCACCAGGGCCACCTAGGCAAGGTCGGCTTCAAGTTTGGTCGCTGGCTCGGCACCGTATTGATGCAAAAAAGTCTCTAGCGTGGCGACCGTGAAGCGCCTTTTGACGCCGGCTCTGTTGATTTTGTCGATGGTTGTCGGGTTGTTCGCCGGTGTGCCGAATGCAGCGAGCGCAACCGTTCGCCCGGTGAACACCGAGAGCTCGGCTAAGTCGGTCGGTGTAATCGTCACCTACAAACCCGGCTTCGAGCCGATTGCACCAAACGGTGAAACAACGGGCGAAAACTTTGCCGGTGTCGGCCTCGCCGAGCCGCGAGATCTTGGCATGGGCTACAAGGCACTCAATTTCGAAACCCCGCTCACTAACGCTCAGGCGCAGCGAGTTCTTCTTGGGCTACAGCACGACCCGCGCATCGAAACGGTGCAACTGGATGCTCAGCTGCAGTTCAGCGCGGCCTCGGCCAGCGCATCCGCTCGCGCTTCGATTTCACCTTCGAGCATTGTTCGCCCGTTCGAGGCTCTGAAGCCGGCCAGCGCACCAACCATGGTCAAGGGCATCAACTACTTCGATGCCAAGGCACCGAGAACTCCAAGAATTCGAATCAGCTGGAAAGCGCCAACAACACTCAACAAGGCGAAGATTTTTGGCTACCGAATTGAAACCAGCGCGGATGGCAAAGCCTGGAAGTCGCTGGTCGTCAACACCGGGAACACCTCAACCGCGGTTTCGATTACATCGGGCATCTTCATCGCCCAGAGCGCGCTTTACCGTGTGCGCGCGCTGACTGCGTTGGGCGCATCCAAGGCTGCATCAGCTCCATCGGTTGCTGTATCGATCACGCCGAAGGTGGCGCCGCAACCGCCAAACCTAGAGAAAACAGTCTTGATTAAGGGGCAAGCTCCTGCGTGGGGTGAACAAAGCCTTGTCGAACGTGGCGGCTTAGCAAC
>CAIZQQ010000187.1 GCA_903935175.1 uncultured Micrococcales bacterium | reverse complement strand
CTCCGTACTACCACCCTGGCCACGATGCGCCAGAGATCCAGTACATGCACGAGCGTCGCCGCGAACTAGGCGGATACCTCCCCGAGCGTCGTTCGAAGTATGTCGACTTCACCCTGCCCGAAGCAAAGGTTTACGACGTAGCTAAGGGTGGTTCAGGCACCCAAGAGGTCGCTACCACCATGGCATTCGTGCGCTTGCTAAAAGACTTGCTGCGCGCACCAGATTTCGGCCAGCGACTTGTGCCGATCATCCCTGATGAAGCGCGCACCTTTGGAATGGACGCATTTTTCCCGACCGCGAAAATCTACAACCCGAACGGTCAGCACTACCTTTCTGTAGACCGTGACCTCCTGCTCTCTTATAAAGAGTCGACCGCTGGTCAGATTTTGCACACCGGCATCAACGAAGCGGGATCGGTCGCGGCGTTCACCGCAATTGGAACCTCCTATGCGACACAGGGTCAGCCACTAATTCCGATCTATGTGTTCTATTCGATGTTCGGATTCCAGCGCACCGCCGACGCGATTTGGGCGGCTGCCGACCAAATGTCGCGAGGTTTCATGATTGGTGCTACCGCTGGTAGAACCACTTTGACTGGTGAAGGCTTGCAGCACGCCGACGGTCACTCACCTGTGATTGCTCAAACCAATGCCGCAGTGATCAGCTACGATCCGGCCTACGGTTACGAAATCGGTCACATCATTCGCTCGGGTATCGAGCGGATGTATGACGGTAACCACCCAGACCCGAACGTGATTTACTACGTGACTGTTTACAACGAGCCTTATGTTCAGCCAGCCGAGCCTGAGAACGTGGATGTCGACGGAATCATTCGCGGAATCTACAACCTCAGCCGCAACGAGCACGGTGGCACCAAGGCCCAGATTCTCGCATCCGGTGTTGCAGTGCCTTGGGCTTATGAAGCTCAGCAATTGCTGCAAGACGACTGGGGAGTTTCGGCAGATATTTGGTCGGTTACCTCTTGGTCAGAGCTGCGCCGCGATGGAATCGCTCACGACGAGGCAGTGTTCTTGAACCCTGGCGTGAACTACGCGAAACCTTATGTAACCACCAAACTCGAAGGCGCTCCTGGCCCGTTCTTGGCAGTCAGCGACTACACCCACTCGGTACCAGATATGATTCGCCAGTGGGTTCCGGGTGACTACGCAACCCTTGGCGCTGACGGCTTCGGCTTCTCTGATACTCGAGCAGCGGCTCGACGCGCCTTCAAGATCGACGGCCCATCTATCGTGGTGCGAGTTCTTGAGCAGCTTGTCGAACGAGGCGAGATGGATGCTTCGGTGCCTGCTCAGGCAATCGAGCGCTACCGCCTGCACGATGTAACGGCCGGTACCAGCGGCTCGGTCGGCGGAGACGCTTAGTTCTAGTTCGAGAAACCTAAGGAAGCAAACAAGATGTTGGTCGTTCTCTGCCCAGGTCAAGGAAGTCAAACACCTGGTTTTCTAGAACCCTGGTTAGAACTCGATTCGTTTGCCTCCGTCATCGCATCTCTGTCTGAGGCTTCTGGCATCGACATCGCAAAGCACGGCACCGAGAGTGATGCAGACACAATCAGAGACACCGCCGTAGCTCAGCCTCTCATCGTGGCGGCTAGCATCGCTTCGGCTCTTGAGTTAGGCCCCGGCTTCAGTGCTGTCGCAGGTCACTCGGTCGGAGAGTTTGCAGCCGCTGCCCTGGCGGGCATTCTTACTGCCGAAGACGCCATTCGCGCGGTATCGGTTCGCTCGCGCGCAATGGCATCGGCCGCTGCACTCGAACCAACCTCGATGGCTGCCGTTCTTGGCGGTGAACAGAGCGTCGTTCTCGAACGACTAGAACAGTTAGATCTGTATCCTGCAAACTTCAACGGCGCTGGTCAGATTGTTGCCGCAGGAAGTGCCGAGGCGATTGCAGCCTTGGTAGCAGAAGGTCCGGCTGGGGCACGCGTTATTCAGTTGCAGGTTGCCGGCGCGTTCCACACCCGTTACATGGAGCCTGCGGTTGCTGAATTGGCTGGATTCGCAGCTGGCCTTGAAACCGGGAATCCGACTCGACGTATCTGGTCTAACCAAGCCGGTCAAGAAATCACCGATGGCCGAGAGTATGTAGACCTTCTGGTTGGCCAGGTGGCTAGCTCTGTTCGCTGGGATGCTTGCATGCAGTCATTCGCCGAAGCCGGAGTCACCGCCGTGCTCGAAGTTTCACCCGCCGGCGCCCTGGCAGGCCTGGCCAAACGTGCACTACCCGGTGTAGAAATTCTCGCTCTCAAAACCCCTGACCAACTCGACGCCGCTCGAGAACTGATTGCAAACCACAGTTAGAAGTTAATCAATATGACCAAGCCAGAGCTAAAGCAGTACGACACAGTCAAGTATTCGCGAATATACGCGCTGGGCGCTGCGCGCGGTGAGTTGGTAGTGACCAACGACGACGTCGCCGGCCCAATTGACTCAAGTGACGAGTGGATTCGCCAGCGCACCGGAATCGTCACCCGACGCCGCGCGGGAGCAGACACCAGCCTGATGGACATGGCAGTCGCTGCGTCTAACGAGGCAATAAAGGGTGCTGGAATCGACCCGAAAGAAATCGGTGCAGTTATCTTTAGCACGATCACTCACCAGCACGCTACACCATCGGCGGCTACCCTACTAGCCGAATTGGTTGGCGCTAACCCAGCTCCGGCGTATGACATTTCTGCAGCTTGTGCCGGCTACTGCTACGGCATCGCTCAGGCTGACGCCATGGTTCGCTCGGGAGTGGCGAAATTTGTCTTGGTTGTCGGAGCAGAAAAACTCAGCGACGTCATCGACCCAACCGACCGAACCATCTCGTTCCTACTCGGTGACGGCGCTGGCGCTGCAATTGTTGGGCCAAGCGAATACGCCGGAATCGGTCCAACCGTTTGGGGTTCTGACGGCTCGAAATGGGAAGCTGTCGGAATGACCTCGAGCATGCTTGACTACCGCGACGGCAAATCTAGTTGGCCTACCATTCGCCAAGAGGGTCAGACGGTATTCCGCTGGGCAGTTTGGGAAATGGCCAAGGTTGCAAAGCAAGCACTCGAAGCCGCAGGCATCGAGGCGAGCGACCTCTCGGCGCTCGTGACCCACCAGGCGAACATCCGCATCATTGATGAAATGGTGAAGCAACTTGATTTGCCCGAAAGTGTGGCCGTTGCACGAGATATTGTGAACACCGGAAACACCTCGGCGGCTAGCGTGCCGCTGGCAATGCACGAACTTCTTCGCACAGGCGCGGTGAAATCGGGCGGATACGCACTTGAAATCGGTTTTGGCGCAGGGCTTGCCTTCGCCGCCCAAGTGGTAGTCCTGCCCTAAAATCAATAATGGTAAATCAACCAATAAGGAGAAACCCCATGGCACTTTCGCAGACTGAAGTTCTCGCTGGTCTGGCCGAGATCGTAAACGAAGAAACCGGCATCGCAACCGACGCCGTAGCTCTAGAGAAGCACTTCACCAACGACCTCGACATCGACTCGATCTCGATGATGACCATCGTTGTGAACTGCGAAGACAAGTTCGGCGTCAAGATTCCTGACGAAGAGGTAAAAAACCTCGAGACCGTTGGCGACGCGGTTAACTTCATCGTCAGCGCTAGCTAGTCACACTCGGGTATAGCAACCGTGTCGAAGAAAATCGTTGTCACCGGTATCGGTGCGACCACTCCCCTAGGTGGTGACGTCAAAACTACCTGGCAACGTTTGCTTGCCGGTGAGTCTGGCATCTCAACTATCGAAAAGGAATGGATCGCGCAGTATGAGGTGCCTGTCACCTTTGCCGGCCAGGCAGCGGTTGCTTCGGCCGACGTGCTCACCCCACAAGAGGTAAAACGTCTTGACCCATCGAGCCAGTTCGCACTGATCTCAGCTCGTGAGGCTTGGGCCGACGCGGGTAGCCCCGAAGTCGCACCCGAGCGCCTCGCGGTTGAGTTCTCAACCGGTATCGGTGGTGTCTGGACGCTCCTCGACGCATTCGACACCCTGAAAGAACGCGGTCCACGTCGCGTTCTACCGATGACGGTGCCCATGCTTATGCCGAATGGCCCTGCAGCCGCTGTTGGAATGGACATTGCCGCGCGCGGCGGTGTTCGAACCGCAGTGTCTGCGTGTGCATCCTCGACCGAAGCCATCGCCAACGCATACAACCGCCTGCAAACCGGCGAAGTTGACATTGTTGTGGCTGGTGGCTGCGAGGCTGCAATTCACGCACTGCCTGTTTCTGCCTTCGCAGCGATGCACGCGCTCTCAAAGCGCAACGATGAACCAGCTCGAGCATCGCGACCATACGACACCAACCGCGATGGTTTCGTCATGGGTGAAGGTGGCGCAGCTCTTGTTCTTGAAACCGAAGAACACGCCCTGGCTCGCGGCGCAAAGATTTATGCCGAACTAGCCGGTGGCGCTGTTACTTCAGACGCTTATCACATCACCGCTCCAGACCCTGAAGGTTCGGGTGCCGCACGTGCGGTTCTAGCCACCTTGAAGCAGGCTGGCGCGACGATCGAAGACGTTAAGCACATCAACGCGCACGCTACCTCTACCCCGGTAGGCGACATTGCCGAATACAACGCCCTAAAGCGCGTATTCGGAGACCTATTGCCAGGCATCGCGGTGACGGCAACCAAGTCATCAACCGGTCACCTACTAGGCGGTGCCGGTGCGATCGAGGCGATTTTCACGGTTTTGGCGCTGCACGAAGGTGTGATTCCACCGACCATCAACCTTGACGATCAGGATCCTGAAATTCCTCTTGACGTCGTGGTTAGTCCGCGCGAGTTCAAGGGTGACAACCTGCTCGCCATCAGCAACTCATTCGGCTTTGGTGGTCACAACGCCGTTGTAGCGTTCAGAAAGTACTAGCCAACGCGACGGGCCGAACCGGCATCGTCAAGCTGCTTCTCACGCAATTCTTCTAGACACTCATCCCATGAGCCCAAGAGCGCCTGCCGAATTAGTCGTTCCAATTTGAGACCGTTGTGGTTCGCGCGACGCACGAGCTCGAGCAGCTCGTTTTCTCCCAGGATGTGATTGCCCGCTTGGTCGATGGCCACGGAAGCCAAACCGAGAGTAGGCACGAAAACCCATCGGCGAGCATCCGTGCCGTCTAGGCAAACCATCTCGAAAGTCACGTCGCCAAGTTTGGTAAGGGCGGTGACTAGTTCGACTGCCTCAGTTGAGTTTGCGGCAAACGATGCCTCTAGAAGAGCGGATGAGTCGCCAAAGTCGGCGTCAGGAAGACGCGATTGAATGAGAGCTCGAATCAGCCCAAGTCGACCCGAATCGGCTTCGTGCACGATCAGGAACGAACAGTTGTTATTGCTCAACGCACACACCTCGCTTTTCTAGGTACGTCTTCCCTTACGACCTAAGCGAGCAGTGCGTGAGGCTCTAGGTTACGCCTTCGATGCGCTGCTGTCAAAGTCGTTTAGGGTGGTTTCTAGGAGGCTACGAGATGGCGAAACTTTATTTCAGACACGGTGCGATGAACTCTGGAAAGAGCACGGCGCTGCTGCAAGTTGCCCACAACTATGAAGAGCGCGGTCAAGCCGTGATTCTGGCGAAGCCAAACACCGACAGCAAGGGCGAAGACGCGATTGTCTCTCGCCTTGGAGTTGAACGAAGCGTTGACCTACTTGTCTCGCCGAATGAAAACCTTCGGGTCGAATTCACCTTGTTGGCCAACGAGCATCGAGCCAGAAGCAACTCCCCCATCTCTTGCCTACTAATCGACGAAGCGCAGTTTTTGACTCGCGACCAGGTGAACCAAGCACTCGAGATTGCCGTGCTAGACGGTGTGCCGGTTCTTGCCTACGGCATTCGCACCGACTTTCAGACCAAGGGATTTCCTGGCTCGCTGCGCCTACTGGAGATTGCCCACACGCTCGAAGAGCTGAAGACCATTTGCCGCTGCGGCAAGAAGGCCATGTTCAACGCACGCAAGCTTGGCGGTGACTTTATCTTCACCGGCAACCAGGTCGCCATTGACGGCGATGTGGTGACCTACGAGTCGCTTTGTGCCAGCTGCTACTTTAAAGAGTGCGAGGCCGCTGGTGCCAACCCGCTACAGTAACGCGAAGGTTTGGCTCGGAGCTGGCCTTGGTTTTTCGCACTGCCTCACGGTTGACGGCAACCAGATTGCTTCGAACGAACTCGATTGCGATGAGGTAATCGACTGCGCCGGCGCTGTCATCATTCCAGCGTTCACCGACGGCCACGCACATCCGGTTCTGGCAGGGCGCGAGCACGCCGGGCCTGCGATTACAGCGGCTCGCAGCATCCGAGAAATTCAGCAGGCGGTCGCCGCTTGGATGGCGGCAAACCCCGGTGATGACTGGGTAATCGGCGGTGCTTATGACCGCAGCATTTTGACTGACGGAACGTTTTTGGCAACTTGGCTCGACGAAGTTGCGCCAGATCGACCAGTCATTCTGCACGGCGACGACCACCACACCATTTGGGTGAACACAGAGGCAATGCGTCGCGCCGGAGTGAGTGAGAGTGCGCCTGAGGTGTCTGAAGGTGTTGTCGATGTTGACGCCGATGGAAAACCCACCGGAGTTTTTCGCGAGACCGATGCAAAAGACTTGATTTTCAACCACCAACCCAAGCCTTCGCTCGCTCAAGAGTTTGCAGCACTCGAATGGTCACACTATGAGATGCTGCGCCTTGGTATAACGGCGGTTCAAGATGCCTGGGTTGATGACGACTTGGCGCGAGTTTATTTGCAGGCAGCAGCGCAGTCAAAGCTCAAGGTTTACACCAACCTGGGTTTCTGGTGGCAGCCAAGCAATTGGCAAACCCGCCTGACCGAGAGCACGGATGCGCGCGCCGAAGCCGCGCGAATTGGCAACCCACTGCTGCACGCCCGCACGGTGAAGTTTTTCTTAGACGGCGTATTCGGCAGCGCTACCGCATCGGTTTCGCAACCCTATGAATCGACCGGTGAGTTTGGTAACCCGGTTTGGACCCGAGAAAACCTTCTTGATGCAACGCTCGCCGCCTCGAGGGCGGGTTTTCAGCTGCACCTTCACGCCATTGGTGACGCGGCCAGCACGCTCGCTCTAGATGCCGTTGAACATTGCACTAAGCAGTTGGGCTCGCTCCCCTTGCCTGCCGTGATGGCTCATCTCGAACTGGTTCACGACCAAGATGTCGACCGCTTCGCAAAACTTGACGTGGTCGCCAATTTTCAGCCCCTCTGGGGCAGACCAGACGGCATGTTGAACTCTTGCCGCCCGCACCTAGGTAGCCGCGTAGAAGAGCTTTATCGCATTCGCGATGTGGTCGGCGCAGGCGCGAAGATCAGCTTTGGAAGCGACTGGCCGGTTAGCGACCCAAATCCGCTTCTCGGGGTGTTTACGGCCGTAAAAAGGCAGGTTCCAGGCGAGACCGAGCGACACAACGTAAAACAAGCGATATCACTCGAACAGGCTCTCGATGCCTACAGCGCAGCGAGCTCTGAGCAAATCGGCATAACCAACCGCGGTTCACTGCTGCCAGGCAACTCCGCAGACTTTGTAGTGCTGGATGCTGACCCGTTCGAAGACGCGACGCTGCTGCCGAGCATCCACGTGGTTAAAACGATAAGTGGCGGGCAAACACTGTTCACCCGCCACTGATCTTTAGTTTTGAACTACTTGTAGAGCACCATCGTGGTTCCTGCAGGAACCGATACCTTTGTGATGCTCTTTAGGGTAGCGAGCGTCGAGACGCCGGCCTTGTCGCCATTCACAACTACCTTCCAAGTGGCCTTGCCACCCGGCATGGTAACGCTGGCGGTTGATTGGCCCGCGTTGTGAATAACCACGATGGTTCCCCACTTGTCGCCAACACCGGCACCGTTTAGCTTGTAGGCAATGACGGTCTGGCTGGTGTTCAAGAAGGTTAGGTTCTTCTTGATGTCGCTAGTGGTTGCCATGCGGAATGCAGGGTGTGCCTTGCGAAGCGAGATTAGACCCTTGAAGTAGTTCAAGGTGGTCGCGTAGGTTACGCGCTGCTTGTACTTCATAGAGTTCACGGCGTCGCTCGACTGGTAGGAGTTGTCGTCGCCACCCTTGGTGCGTTCGAACTCTTGACCAGCGTGGATGAACGGCAAACCTTGAGCCAGCAACGAGATCGACGAAGCAAAACGGTGCAGTTTCGAGCGAGTTGTTGCGTTTGCATTCACCGACGAGAAGAGCTTGTCGGCAAGGGTTAGGTTGTCGTGTGCTTCAACGTAGCTGACCGACTGGCCTGGGTCATTGGTAACCCAGTTAGCAGGAACAGATGCGCTGTAGGCAACGTTTCCGGTGATACCCGCAAGTACGTCACCGCGACGACCGGTGTTTCCGGTTGCCCAGCCCTTTTCGTCAGCGTTGAAGACAGAACCCTTGATGCCATCGCGAATCTGGTCGTTGAATGCAGCGATACCGTCCATCTTCGAGATGTTCATCTGCGTTGCGCGCTGGTCTTCAGGAAGAGCTCCCATGTTCCAGCCCTCACCGATGATGATGATGCTTGGGTCGATGTCATCGAGAGCCGCGCGAACCTTTTGCATGGTGGTCACATCGTGAATTCCCATGAGGTCGAAACGGAAGCCGTCTAGGTTGTACTCGGTTGCCCAGTACTTGACCGAGTCAACGATGTACTTCGAGAACATCGCTCTCTCAGATGCAGTTTCGTTTCCAACACCGGTTCCGTTCAAGAAAGCACCAGTGTCATCCAAGCGGAAGAAGTAGCCAGGAACGATCTGCTCGTACGAGAAGTTGCCCGGGTTGGCTACGTGGTTGTAAACAACGTCCATGATCACGCGCAGCTTGTTGTCGTGCATTGCCTGAACGGCCTGCTTCAACTCGTTAATGCGCTTGGTTGGCACAGTTGGGTCGGTTGAGTACTGACCCTCTGGAATGTTGTAGTTGTCTGGGTCGTAGCCCCAGTTGAAGACTGGGTTTGACTCGTCGCCACCGGATGCAAAGTCATACATAGGTAGCAACTGAACGTGAGTTACACCAAGGTCCTTGATTGCCGAGAGACCAGTCTTGGTGGTGTATTTCTTGGTGACCTTCTTCTTGGTCTTCGAGTCGGTGGTGGTTACTGACCAGCTGTAGCTGGTGTTCTTCTCGGTGAACGCCATAAACTTTCCACGGTTTTTTGCCGAGATTCCGCTCGATGCGTTGATTGAGAAGTCACGAACGTGCAACTCATAGAAGAAAGCGTCAACGTTGCGCCCGCTGAAGGCTGGCTTGGTTTGCGACCAGTTGGTTGGATCGGTTGCGTCTAGGTTTACAACAACACCACGACCGCCGTTAACCGTGCTGGCGCGAGCGTAAGGGTCAATAACACCAACGGTTTCGCCGTTGCGGGTCACGCGGTAGGCATAAATGGTTCCTGCCTGATTGCCCTGCAATGTAACAATCCAGGTTCCCTTTACATCTTTAGTCATCTGGTATTCGGTTGCCGAAGCCGATGACGATGTAGCGGAAGTGAAAGTCGCTAGCTTTACATTTGTCGCGGTAGGAGCCCAAACGCGGAAGCTGGTTGAAGCCGCGCTGTAAGTAGCACCTAGGTCATTGCCGTCATACTTAAAAGCCTCGTTGAAACCATCAGAATTCATCACGTTGCCGATTGAGGCAGCTTTGGTTCCAAAGGTTGAGTCGGCATCGGGGCCGGTGTGGGTAACCGTGTAGCTGGTTCCGAACTCGATCTCATCACTGAGAGTTAAGGTGAGCATGCTCGATGAGATGCCATTGCCACCCTTGAGTGCAACCGATGTAACTGTTAGGCCACCCGACACTGTGAAGCCGTTAGCGCTGTTGGCCACCGGCGTGAACTGCTGGTTGAGAACGACGGTGATTTTGTTGAGGTCGTCGATGCTCGCGCCTACGATTGCCGGCATGGGAGGTTCTACAGACGGGGCTTCGGTGTAAATGGTGCAGTCGTCTTGCTTGATCCAAATCTCAGCGATGCCAGACTCGGCGATTGTCGCGAAGCGGTCGCCGTTCTTCGCAGGGCCACATGCTGGGCCTTCTTTTTTAACCCATGCACCCTTTCGAATGATGAATCCAAGGTCTTTGAAGTTTGCCATGCCGTCAACTTGGGCGACAGCAATCTTGCCGAAATCATCTTCGGCGGTGAAATCGAACCCTGAGGCCTTTACCTCTTTGTCGCCGTTACCATCTACGTTTCGCCAGAGGTAAACATTCCAAGTTTCATAGTCACCGGCCGTGCGGTTGTAGTGAACGGTTAGGGTGACGTTATCTGGCAGTGCGCTAGCCGAGCTTGCCGTTGCCGAGATAAATCCGAATGCCATGAAGAGGCTGACAATAAAACCGATTGCGCGCTTGAAGTTAGAAGACATCTTTGGGTTCTCCGATTGCTTTAGGTGGATGCTTCTAGCCTAAGTTGCGTCTCGTGAAATGAAATAATTGGAAGCGATTTCAGCGCGCGGTGTTATCAAAACGTAATAGGAAGTGGTGGGGCGTGCGGGACTTGAACCCGCGACCGACGGTTTACCGGTCCCCTTCCCTATTCAGCTGAGCTAAAGAGCCTAGCCATGAAATTGTTCATGTCTGCCAGAACTACTGGTTGGTTGAGGAGAACTAGCTTGCCCACGCTTGCATTTGGGTGGTGACGTTGGTGCCGGTGGCGATTGATTCATCGATTGCCAGTGATATCAAATGGTCCTGGCAGGCCTCGGCCAAAGGGTATGGAGCTTTGGCTTTGGCCTCGAGCCAATCAGCCATTTGAGACATAAGTTGGGCGATGGCGATCTCCTCATCCATAAGACGCAACCCGGTGAATGGATTCTGGAAAACTACCTTGCCATCGAACGAAAGATGTTCGGTGTCATAACCATCCAAATTGAGGTCATAACCGAGCTGATATCTTTCAATTCGGGATTTCGTGATTGCCGGACCATCGGTCAATCGAATTACTGCATCATCGACTAGCTCTCCCCTGCTGCCGCGAACAACAATTCGACGGTGGCGCAGTTGGTTGTGCCATTGATTGTCTACGAAGTTATAGAGACCAGATTTGCCAGAAGCAAAATCGAGTAGGGAAATAGTGGTTTTAGCGTTCTTCGGACTCAAATCTTTATTCCATCCAGCGCGTGAGAGCGGGTCGACCAAGGGGGCCTCAAATTGTCGTGTCGTGATCGTGGTGGGCTCAAAGCCGGGCTTCAGAAAACCACGCATTATCGATACGGCGTGATACCCGTGTGTCGAAGAAATCTCAACCGAGCCGATCTCGCCAATCGCGCCCGATTCGGTTATTGCCAAGCGAGCGCGGTGGCCTGGCAGATAGAGATACTGTTCTGCAACCTGAACCAGCCCTGACGAACCAACCTGTTTCCATAGTTCTTGAAGAGCCTCGAGCGTTGGAGCCGGTGGCGTTTCGCACAGCACGTGCACGCCTGCCTTGACCAGTTCTTGAACAATTCCAGGATTCGCATCCCATGACACGCTACTAATCGCGAAGTCGGGTTTTTTGTGGCTGAGCATTTGGCTGACTGAATAAAAGGTCTGAACGCCGAACTCGAGGCTAAGTGCCGTTCTCACATCTTCTTTTCGGGCTACCACTCCAACAATTTCGAACCTTTCGGGCATCATTTGTGCCAGTCGAATGAAGAATTGTGCGCGCCAACCAGCGCCGATCACCGCAATTGAAGTCATGCGTAATGGTATTACACAAAGGTTCGATTGCATGCAAACGCAGTGGTGCAGACAATCGTCTATGTGGGGCGTGCGGGACTTGAACCCGCGACCGACGGATTATGAGTCCGCTGCTCTAACCGGCTGAGCTAACGCCCCCGTCACCAGATAAAGACTACTCGTCTCTGTTGCGGAATCTATCCAACGCCCGCGCAATAGATTTCGTAATCTTGCGTGTTGCCTTTGACGTGTGCCGGGTGACCTCGAACCTTAGGTCATCAAATCTTTCTAACGTTTCACCTCTGACCCCGTTTAGTCGTTCAACGACACCTGATCTGAGATTCGTCAAGTTGCCACGAGCCGCGGCCGCGGCCGCTCTGGCCGAACTTGCACTGCTTTTGACGATGGCTATTGAGCTGGTCGCCAGTTGATAATCGGGTTCGTTGTCGACTGTGTCACTTAGATCGGCCATCTGGTTTCGGTAAATCTTTTCGAAAGCGTCGAGCGTGCGATTGATGTCATGAGACTGAATGAGGTGAAGCGACTTGTCACCTAGAGTCTGCAACTCAGCGTCATTCATAGCAAAGACTCGGTCAAGAAGATCGGTCAGCTGCTCGACATTGTCTGGTTCGAATAGAAACCCATTCTCGCCATCATGAACTAGGTGCGGCAATGCTGCTGCGTTTGCGGCTAGCACTGGTCGTCCGCTGGCCATGGCCTCCATGGTTGCAATCGACTGAAGCTCTGCAATCGATGGCATGACAAACACGGATGCGCGAGCATAAGCCGCCGCAAGTTCACTGTCTGGAATCGAACCAGAAAAAACCACTCGGTTTGCTACGCCGCACTCCAGCGCCCAGGATTCGAGGCTTTCACGTTCTGAGCCATCGCCCACGATTTCTAGAACTGCATCTGAGCTGGAGGGCAACTTTGAGAAAGCCTCGATGAGAATGTGAACGTGTTTCTCGTAATCGAGACGCCCTAGAAACAAAGCTCTCGGTTTCTGGTTCGAAACAGGGGTCGCCGAAGCAAATGGGCGCGAATCGATTCCGCATGAGATGGCGTAAATGCCGGCGATTCCTGTGGCTCGGTTCAGTATCTCCGCTGCTTTTCGCGTGGGAGTCGTGACCACGGATGCGCGGCTCACGATGTTGCCGGTGTCTGCCCAGGCTAAGCGCATGGCCAAACGCTCGAAAAGCTTGGGTACTAAGAACGAGTAGCGAACCAAATTCTCGGGCATGGTGTGGTTGGTCGCAACCAGACGAATGTCGAGTTCTCGCGCAACATTGGTGAGGAAACGACCAACCATCAGGTGAGATTGAATGTGAATCACGTCAGGCGCGATGTTCTTAATGAGTTTCACCAAGCGACTGCGAAGCCCAAATGGTGAAATGTAACGTAAAAACTTATGTTGCGGCACGGGGTATGACTTCAGGCGGTGCACCACGATTGGAACTCCAGCGTGCACCTCGCGGTAGACGCCATAACGTTTGTTTGTCGAAGGCGCTATCACGTGCACCTCGTGATTTCGGCCCTGTAGGCCGGCGGCTAGGCGTTCGGCGAATCTCGCGGCACCGTTAATGTCTGGAGGAAAGGTGTCGCAACCAATCACCACGACTAACGGCTTCGGAGCTGGATAACGGCTCGGCATGACTAGTCTGCCGCCTTCTCTCTGAGCTCTGGGTGAACTTTGGCCAGTAGCCAAACGCCGACGATGGCAGCGAGTGCGGTGGCGATGAAAATGACGAGAGTCAGAGCATCCGCCGATTGCGCCTCGCCCAAAATCACGATGGCCACCATGATGGCCACCATTGGATCGACAACGGTTAGTCCAGCAATGACCAGGTCAGGTGGCCCGCTAGCGTAGGCGTTTTGCACGAACCAGCCGCCCAGCAAGATAGCTAGCCCGATGACCACGAGGCAAACAAGCGTGAGTAATGAGAAATCTTGCTGCGAAATGCGCTGCACGACGGCCTTGATCAGTGAAGCCACGAAGCCATAGAGAATACCGGCCCCGAGAATGAAGGTGATCGCTTTGGCACGCTTCGCGAAGGTGAAGAAGCCAACAGCGAAAACAGCGACAACTACACCGAGTACCAAAAGAATTTGAGCCAGGTCGCCGTCGTTTAGGTTCGGTTTCTCACCAGCCACATTTGCCGCGACAGCCACGAAGATTGCAATGCCAACCGTGCAAAGTGTGATTGCCAGCCAGGTCGCTTTTGTGATGGCAGTTTTGGTCGACCTCGAGTTCAACAGGGCCGTGATCACAAGCGCTATTGCGCCCAGTGGTTGAACCACGATTAGCGGGGCGAGCGACAAGGCGGCTATTTGAAGCCCGGCCCCGGTCGCCAGGAAAGCCATGCCGATGAGCCAGCGAGGGTTGCTAACCAACTTTGCTAGCGCACGAAAACCGACTCGCTTGCCGTCAGAGTTCTTCGACTGGCCCCCAGCGACGGCCATGTTCTGATATTGCGCCCCGAACGCCAAAGCAACGGCGGCGGCCAACGAAAGAAAAATAGCTAAAAGACGCATGAGATTGCCACCCTGATAAACCTTCCCATCAGCCAAAGCCTACCTTTTTCTGGAGCAAATCCGGGGTAAGCGCCTTTCCCCAAATAGGTAAACTTCTCTAATGGCTATACGACCAATCTGTATCACTGGAAATCCAGTTCTTCACACTCGCGCCGGCGAGGTTGTTGTTTTTGACGACGAATTGAAAACGCTGGTTGAAGACATGTTCGACACCATGGATAAAGCGCCTGGTGTTGGCTTGGCGGCGACCCAGGTTGGTATCGGCCTGCGAGTGTTCGTATATGACTACGACGACGATGAGGGCAACCCTCGGCGCGGCGTTGTGATCAACCCGTCGCTTGAAATCGGAGAGATTGAGTCGGGTGAAGCGGATTGGGATACAGAACTTGAAGGCTGTCTTTCGGTACCTGGCGAAAGGTTTCCACTCAAACGCGCCGATTGGGCCAGACTGACCGGCGTTGACTTGCAGCAGAACCCCGTGGCGATTGAATCAACCGGATGGTTTGCCCGCATCTTTCAACACGAATACGACCACCTCGACGGCACTTTATATGTTGACAAGCTTGCCGAACCACACTTCTCTGATGCCAAAGAAATCATCGAAGAAAACGGGTGGGGCGAGGATGGTCTCACCTGGCTTCCCGGTAAAGATCACCTAGAAGACTAGATCAAAAGAAAAAGCGCACTCCCGCGGCGATGGCGGCGGCGGCAATCACAATCAAGATAAACGGCACGCGCAGGATCGCCAAAACAACGGCGATAAGAAGCGCGGGTAGCCGTGCATCCAGAGTGATTTCTCGATCATCGACAAACCCTTGAACGCCAACCAGACCGGCCATTAGTGCCACTGTCAGGAACGTTGCTAGCCGGCTAACTTTCGGATGATTTAGAACACGCTCGGGCAAGGTTGATCCGAGTATTTTCCATGAGTAGACGGCCAGCGAGGCAACAACTACCGCAATCCAGAGCTCCATTAGCGTTCACTCTCCGGATTTCGCAAACCAACGGCCGCCCAAACAGCCACCGCAACCAATCCGGCCAGTAGCACTGGAACGCCTTGCGGCACATAAGGGCTACTCAAGATAGCAACCGCGAAGGCCAAGATCGCCACCACTCGAATCGGTGAATCAGTCAACCGAGGCCAGACGAGCGCGACAAACGCGGCTGCAGCGGCGGCATCGAGCCCCCAGACCGCAGGGTCTGACATCAGCCCGCCAAGCAAAGCGCCAAGCAGGGTCAGCAGATTCCAGAAGACAAAAACCGAGATTCCGGTTGCCCAAAAGCCAAACTTCTGTTTTGCCGTGTCGGCTTGGCTTAGCGCCACACCGGTTGATTCATCAATGGTGAGCTGTGCGCCAACAACGCGTTGCAACTTTCGCAAGTGCAAAATTGGTGCCATGGCCACAGCGTAGAAACCGTTGCGAACACCCATCATCCAAGCGCTGGCTATGGCCGCTGGTATTGCCGCCACGCCACCTCCAGCTATGACACCAACGAAGGCGAACTGGGAGCCACCGCTGAACATCAAGAGACTGAGGACACAGGTTTGCCAGACATCCAAGCCCGCCGCAACCGACAGTGCGCCGAATGAGATTCCATAGAGACCCGTGGCTAGCCCGACCGAGACTGATGTCACCAACAGGGAGTTAGTTTTTACCAAGGTCTTCTCCCGACTGAATCAGCCTCAACTGAAGCTGCTCCAGAGTGGCTATCTTGAGTTGATCCATCGCGCGCTGCATGATTTTTCTGATTCGGTAGCCGGCGACTTCATTTGCCGCCGAGACCGAGGCGATGGAATTGCCCGAAACTATCTCGGCAAAAAGTTTCTTTTCGAATTCATCGAATGACTCGAGCAGAACCTGCACGACCGGGTCTTCTTTCGTGTCGATGTCTAAATTCGACACGAGTTCTTTCAACTCTTCAAAGTCCTGCTGTTGCTTGAGAGAATTCAACGAGACAAGAGTCTCGATTAGCGTCTTAGGTCCTTGGTCTTGGGTCACAACGGCGTTCGCTCCGGCTACAAGTGCGTCAAAGGTCAGCCTCGGAGAACCAAACGCGGCGGTCACCAAAAGGCGAGTCTCGACTCCTTGCTCGATTTTGATCTTGGTCAATCTTTCGCAAAGTTCAACGCCAGACATTCCGCGCAAACGCTGATCTACCAAAAGAACGTCGATCAAATAGTTTTCGAATTTATCGAGTAGGTCTTCGGGTTTTTGTTCGTCGAGAACGAGGGTTATGCGGCCGGTCGACTCTAGAACCAGTTTTCTACCCGCGGTGATGTCTGCGTCGGCGTTGACAATACCTACGCGGATGGTGTTATTCACCAGCGACGGCTTTCAAGTGCGGGAACATCGCGCTCAAAGTGAAACCGACACCTGGCACCTTGGTTACTTCGATGTTGCCCTCATAGAGAGACGCACGCTCCTTGATCGCGTTCAACGTCGCACCGGTGATTGGCTTGACCAGAGCATCCACGTCGTCTTCTACCGTGTAGCCTGCCAAATCCTCGACCGTTGAGGCTTTGGTTCGGCGGGCAGCCTCAATGCCATTGTCTTTAACCAGCACCTGAAGCCCTTCGGCGGTCCAGTAGAAGTCGACTGTGACATCTGCACCGATTACCGAATTTTTCTTTACATTTTCGAGCGCCTCAAACACGATTCGGTAGACGCACAACTGAGCACCCTCATTGATAGCAAAGGGCTCGCCGTCGACGCTTATCTTGGCGTTGTAGCCCAATTCGCGCATTAAGACCATGAGCAGTCCAAGGTCTTCAATGTTCGGCGGCGCGGCCGAAAGATCTGCGCCTTTTTGTAGCAGGTCGTAGAGTTTGCGAAGCTCGCTCTGTGCTGACTGCGCCGATGATTCGATGCGATCAAGCGAACGAATTGCCGATTCGGGGTCTCGCTTTGAGGCAAACTTTGCACCCTCTGCCAGGCTAACCACCGCTGAGATTCGCTGAATGAGTAGGTCGGTCAAATCGCTAACAATCGCTAGTCGCTCTTTGGCGGTGGCTACGTCGAGCGAAAGCTTTGCCTGGGTGTGAGTGATGACGGCTCGGTCTAGCGGCGTACCAACGTACGTGTCTCTCGTGATGAGAAAACGGCCGAGAATCCAGCTGAGGCTGTTCACCGAAACAACGGCGGTCGAACCAAGCAAAAAGGTAAGCCAGGTTGCATTCTCGCCGGTCAGCGAGATGCCAAATTCACGCAACACGGGGCTGGCGCCAAAGGTTGACTGCCAAACCACCAGAATTCCGAGGACGTTGGTGACGATTACGGCAACCTGACGCCATAATGAGTTGGCAAAGGCCGCAACCAGTAGAAGCGATAGCGCACTGGCAGCACCAGATACTAGAGGAGCAGCCACGCTGTTTAGCTGCCAGATTGTGCCTGCTGCAACCAATGCCGTACCGACATAGGGCCAACGCCGACTAAAAAAGAGGCTGGAGGCGATTAGAGCGGCCGGACCGATTGCTACGGGGCCTTGAAAGAGAAAGTCGATTGAGACGAAAACAATGATTGCGGCTGTGCCGACTACTGATACCGAGAGCCATTCTCGCTGCAGAAACCACTTAATCACGTGGCCTCCTGAAAAACCGCTGGCGGTGTTTAGAAAAGAACTGGCTCCCCGGCTTGGACTCGAACCAAGAACCTATCGGTTAACAGCCGATTGCTCTGCCAATTGAGCTACCGAGGAATGAACAACGCGTCTAACAATACCAAAGAAATGTACCGCAGAAAACTTCGGGTCGATATTTGAGGCACGGATGCCCGAGAAGGCTCAGTAGCCCAGTTCTTTGTCGACATAGCCGACCATTGCGCCGCCTGTGCAGAACGCTTTCACATTTACCGAAATTCGATCAGCAAGCATTCGAGTGACTTGAGCAGGTGTGTCGGCAGTGTGCGGAGTAATCAGGCAGTTGCTCACATTCCAAAGCGGATGCCCGTCAGGAAGCGGTTCGGGATCGGTAACGTCTAGTGCGGCAGCGGCAAATTGGCCAGAGTTGAGGGCATTGATGAGATCTTCGGTCACAACGTGCTTACCCCTGGCTACGTTGATCAGGTAAGCGGTTGACTTCATTTTCGAGAACCGTTTCGAATCGAATAAGCCTTCGGTATGCGGTGTAAGGGCCGCGGCCACGACTACGAAGTCGGCATCGGGTAAGTGTTCATCTAGTTCGTCTAGGCCGATAGTCAATGTTGCACCCGGCATTGGTGCACCCGAATTTCGCACCACGGTGACCGGGCACGAAAAGGGCTCGAGCAAACGAAGCAGCTCGGCAGTGATGCCTCCCCCGCCGACAATGAGCACTTTGGACTCATACAGGCTGACCGCGAACTTGTCGCCCCAACTGGTAGCGCGCACACGCTCTGGAATGGTGCGACCTAGGGCGAGCATCAGGGCAAGTGCGTGTTCTGCGACCGGCTGACTGTATGACCCCTTGGCGCAGGTGAAGGTTGGCGGAGCATCCAAGATGTCAACAAAGGCGTCAACGCCGGCGAATGGCAACTGCACCCAGGTGAGTTGCGGATTCTCGCTCAGCACCTGACGGAGCAGGTCTGGTCGGTGGTAGTCGGTCCAGACCAATCCCTTGACCTCTGGCGAAAGCGCTGCAACTGTTCCGCCGGCCGATTCGATTGCCGAAACGAACTGCGCAGGTTTAGATGGCTCTAACGCAATCGAGGTCATCGCGACTTTCGAAGTGAGTGACCCTCGGCATCAAGTGCCGCGATCTGACGATCGATTTCGTCGATCTTCTCGGTTTCTCCCAAGGCATCGGCCTGACGGCGATCTTGTCTGAGTGTGTTCTTTTCGTACTCGATGGTTTTTTCGAGCGCACGGTTCAGCACACCAACTGCAAACTTCTCTCGGCCCTCGTCGTCAGACGCCGGAATTTGCGCCATAGCAACATCACGGAATGCCGCATGCAACTTCGGTTCAAGACGTTCGAGAACGTTTTGCATTAAGTCTTGATCACCCACGGATGCTCTGACTTGGTAAACCGCACGTGCGATGTCTTTGTACCAGGGTGAAGAGAAGTGAGTTTTTCCGATGCGAGCGAAGCTGACCATGTCACAGGCCTGCGGCACTTGGGTCAGCGCGATTAGCAACCAGCGCTCGGCGTTGGTTACCGGGTCGTTGAGATTGAGCTCAACATCTTGTTCAGCATCCGCCCCGACTGGCTCGACTGGGTCGGAGGTTCGAAGCGCAGCAACTGCTGTCTTGCGCTGTGTCTTTGAGGCGTCGGCTACCAGGGCAGCGATGTCTGAACGGTCTAGCGACGTGGAGTCGGCGACAAACTTTTCGTAAACCGAACGCATCACCGAATCTTGAATCTGCGCCAGCAACACAGCAGCAGCTCTCGCTGCTCCTACCTGCCCCTCGCGAGATGCAAGGTCGAATTTCGACATGCTTCGACCGATGGCGAACTCGAGAAGTGGCTTCTTGTTTGCGATCATTTCAACCACTGCGGCATCACCACGCTGGGTTCTCAAGTCTGATGGGTCTAACCCGTCGGGGCCGATTGCCATAAAAGTTTGAGCATTGAACTTGGATGCGTCGTTGAAAGCTCGCATCGCAGCCTTTTGACCAGCTTCGTCTGGGTCGAAGTTGAAAATCACAGCTGCCGGGTTTGCCGGGTCGTCTGACAAAATGCGGTTCAGCTGCCGAATGTGCTCGTCGCCAAACGCGGTGCCGCAGGTTGCGACAGCAGTGGTTACGCCGGCCAGGTGGCATGCCATCACATCGGTGTAGCCCTCGACCACAACAACCTGCTGCTGCTTTGAAATTTCACGCTTGGCAAGATCGATTCCGTAGAGCACTCGCGACTTGTGATAGACCGGCGTCTCAGAGGTGTTCAGGTACTTAGGTCCGTTGTCGTCTTCAAAAATCTTTCGAGCTCCGAAGCCAACCACAGCGTTCGTGGCGTCGCGAATTGGCCAAATTACTCGACCGCGAAACTTGTCGAATAGGCCACGGTCACCCTTGGTGGCAAGACCTGCCAAGAGCTGTTCGTCGTCGGTGAATCCGAGTGTTTTTAGATGGTTGGTGAGAGCCGACCAACCCTTGGGTGCCCAGCCAATGCCGAAAGGTTCACAGGCCGCGTCGTCGAACCCTCGGCTCGCCAATAATTCACGGCCGGGTGCTGCATCTGGGGTTGAAAACTGAGCTCGAAAGAAATCGGCTGCGGCCTTGTTGGCCTCGAGCACACGGGCCCGGGCATTGTGTTCGGCATTGCCAGCGCCCCCGGTTTCGTAGGTAAGCGTCATGCCGAGTCTTGAGGCTAGTCGCTCGACAACCTCGGGAAACCCGATTGATTCGATCGCAGCAACGAAATCGAAAAGGTTGCCACCCACCTTGCAACCGAAGCAGTGGTAAAAACCCTTGGTTGCAGAGACGGTAAACGACGGAGATTTTTCATCGTGAAAAGGGCAACGCCCCTTGAATTCGCCTGAACCGGCCGATTTGAGCTGAACATATTCGCCAACAACATCGACCATGTTGGTTCTAGCGCGAACCTCTTCGATGTCTTTCTGCGAAATTTTGCCGGCCATAGTCAAATCCTAGAGTCCGCGGGTGACAAGTTTGTCGTGCATGGCTAGAGCGCTCTGGTCGGTGAGCAACGCAACCTGGTCAACGATGACGCGTTTTCTTTCGATATCGGTTTGCGCGAGCATCCACGCCGATTGACAAACCTGATCTAGGCCAACACCTTCGCGGTTCAACAGTGCGTCGGCAAGCTCTTTCAAAATCGCGCGCTGCCATTCGTAGAACGGACGACGTGATTCGTGAGACATCAAGAAAACCGAGACCAGCCCCTTGAGCACCGAAATTTCTGCCAATACCTCAGGTGTTTCGACAACGTTGGCTCGGTAACGCGTTAGTGTGACGCTGCTGGCGTTTGCCATGGTTGCATCGGTAACCCGACCAACGAACGCACCGATCATGGCGCTGGTGAGGTTCTTGAGGCTAGCCAGCGCGCGCGTTGAACCGTCAAACTCGCTCGGCCAATACTGCGATGACTGCAATCGAGCCAAGGCCTGGTCAAGTTGTTCGACCGACAGTTGATCGCCGGCCCAAGCTTTGATTTGCGAAAGCAGGTAGTCACGCTGGCTTAGTGAGGCAACTTCTTCAAGGTTGATGAAGCCAGAGACTATGGCGTCTTCAAAATCATGCACCGAGTAGGCGACGTCATCGGCGAAATCCATGATCTGCGCTTCGATGCACTTCTTGCCCTCCGGGGCACCGGCGCGCATCCACTCGAAGACCTGCATGTCGTCTTGATAAACACCGAACTTGGATGAACGGTCGGCACCGCTATCGATCACAGCACGCTCGGCAGGCCATGGGTATTTGCAGGTTGCGTCAAGCGCTGCTCTAGTTAGATTCAGGCCAGCCGGAAGCCCGTTGTCTGAGAAAACCTTTGGCTCAAGCCTGGTAAGTAGACGAAGGGTTTGCGCATTGCCTTCGAATCCGCCGATGTCGCTTGCCCACTCATTCAGTGCGCGCTCTCCATTGTGGCCAAATGGCGGGTGACCGAGGTCGTGGGCCAAGCAAGCCATGTCAACGACATCTGGGCTTACGCCAAGTTCTGTAGCCATTTCACGCCCAACCTGAGCTACTTCTAGCGAGTGGGTAAGGCGGGTTCTGGCGAAGTCTCCCCCGGCCGGCTCGAGCACCTGAGTTTTAGCGCCCAAACGACGCAATGCAGAACTGTGTAGAACACGAGCCCGGTCGCGCGCGAATTCGGTGCGACGTTCGAAACCAGATCTATTCTCTGCAACAAAACGCTCTTGGTCGGCCGCCCCGTATGAGCCGTCTAGAAATTCGGTCATCCGCCAGAGACCCCGAGCTCGGCTTCGGCTAGCATTCGACGCTGGTCACCGACCAGTTCACGCGAACCGAGCCAGTTTTCTGGCAAGGCACAAGACTTTGCTCCACCGAGTCGACCGCGCGGGCCTTCGGCTTCTTCGCCAGGGTATGGCTGGGAGCGGTCGAGTCGGCTCAAGATTTCGTCCATGTGGTCGAGGCTTTCGACCTGTGCCAGTGCGGCTCTAAACTCGCCACCAACCGGGTAGCCCTTGAAATACCAAGCGACATGCTTGCGAATGTCGCGACAGGCGTGCTCCTCGCTTTCGAAGAATTCCACCAGCAACTCGGCGTGGCGCTTGAATGCGTCGGCGACCTCACCCAGGCTCGGCTGAATCGGGTCAATCGCGGCGTTTGAGTTCGGGTCGCGCAGGTATTCATCGAACGCCGCCTGAAGGTCGCCGAACAGCCAAGGTCGGCCCAAGCATCCGCGCCCCACCACGACGCCGTCTACGCCAGTTTGACGCATCATTCGAATGGCGTCACCGGCTGACCATATGTCACCGTTGCCAAGCACCTGAACATCTGGGATGGCCTGGCGCAACTCTGCAATCGCGTTCCAGTCGGCTGTGCCGCTGTAGTAATCGGATGCGGTGCGGCCGTGGAGCGCAACGGCTGCCACTCCGGCATCTCTGGCCGCTTTACCGGCGTCGATGTAGGTGAGGTGGTCAGCGTCGATGCCCTTGCGCATCTTGACTGTGACCGGAACCTCACCGGCCGCACGTACCGCAGCGTTCACAATCGAGGCGAACAGGTCTTGCTTCCAGGGCAAGGCAGCGCCGCCGCCCTTTCGAGTCACCTTGGGCACAGGGCAGCCAAAGTTGAGGTCAATGTGGTCGGCGCGGTCTTCGGCGACCAGCATCGTCACTGCATCGGAGATAGTTTTTGGGTCGACACCATAAAGCTGCACCGAACGAATGTCTTCGCTTTCGTGATGCCCAACCAGGCGCAAAGACTCCTCGGTTCGCTCTACAAGGGCTCTCGAGGTGACCATTTCAGAAACATAGAGACCACCGCCAAATTCGCGGCACAGACGTCGAAACGCGGTATTGGTGATGCCAGCCATGGGAGCTAGCACCACCGGAGTAGCGATCGATATCTTGCCGTACTGCAACGCCGGCTTGGCGGTTAGTGTCACTTAGCTAGCCGATCAGGCGTTCCGCTAGATAACCGCGCAGGTTGGTAAGTGATACGCGCTCTTGAGCCATGGTGTCGCGCTCACGAACGGTAACCGCTTGGTCTTCGAGCGAGTCGAAGTCAACGGTGATACAGAACGGGGTTCCAATTTCGTCTTGGCGACGGTAGCGACGACCAATGGCGCCCGAGTCATCGAAGTCGATGTTCCAGTAGCCGCGAAGCTCTTGAGCCAGGTTGCGAGCAACCGGTGAAAGGTCTTCGTTGCGAGACAGCGGCAAGACGGCAGCCTTGACCGGCGCGAGGCGGTAGTCGAGTCGAAGTACGGTGCGAACATCCACGCCACCCTTGGTGTTTGGTGCTTCATCTTCGGCGTAGGCGTCGACCAAGAAAGCCATGAGCGATCTAGTTAGACCGGCAGCCGGCTCGATCACATAAGGCACCCAACGCTCGCCCTTGGCCTGATCGAAGTAAGACAGGTCAACGCCAGACTCTTTCGAGTGAGTCGACAGGTCGAAGTCGGTACGGTTGGCGATACCCTCGAGCTCGCCGAACTCGCTGCCCTGAAAACCGAAACGGTATTCGATATCTACCGTGCG
>CAIZQQ010000186.1 GCA_903935175.1 uncultured Micrococcales bacterium | reverse complement strand
TGGTCGACCCACTGCCATACATGACCTACCAGCCTTTCTTGCCTGAGGTTGTGGCCGGTTCGATCGAGGCACGCCACGCAGTTGTTTCGCACCGCCGCCACCTGCGCAAGACCAACATCGTTGCTGGCAGGGTGCTAACCGTAGAACACAAAAAGAAGACCGCAACCATCGAATATGCGGGTATCAAAGGTGGCAAGAAGTTTAAGTACGACCAGGTAATCGTGACCGCCGGTGCGGTTTCTCGCACCTTCCCGATTCCTGGCGTCGCAGATCAGGCCATCGGTCTGAAGAACATCGAAGAGGCGACAGAGGTGCGCAACCGCATCCTCGTTAACTTCGACAAGGCTGCCAACATGTCTGCCGGTGCCGAGCGCGATCGTCTACTCACCTTCGTTGTTGTCGGTGGCGGATTCGCCGGCATCGAAGCGTTCGCCGAAATGCGCTCGCTCGCCAGCTACCTGCTGCGCTACTACCCAACCCTCACTTTTGACGATGTGCACTTTCACCTCATCGAGGCGATGGGTCGCATCATGCCTGAGGTTTCGGCAAAGACCGCTGACTGGGTTGTTGCCAACCTCGACCAGCGCGGCGCTAAGGTTCACCTGAACACCCAGCTGCTGTCGGCCGTAGGCGGAAAGCTTGAGCTTTCGAGCGGCGAATCTTTCGAGTCTGACGTAATCGTCTGGACCGCCGGTGTTATGGCTCATCCATACGTGCGCAACACCGATCTACATGTTGAAGACCGTGGCCGTTTGGCGGCGCATCCGTCGCTTCGTTGTGTCGACGCCGAGGGCAACATTGTGCCGGATGCTTGGACCGCAGGCGACGTATCGGCCGTGCCAGACCTCAGCGGTTTCGGCGTCGGCGGCTTCTGCGTGCCAAACGCGCAGCACGCGGTTCGCCAGGGCAAGCTGCTTGCCAAGAACGTCGTTGCTTCGCTTCGCGGCGAGGGTGTCAAAGACTACTTCCACAAGCCGCTTGGCGCTGTGGCGGGTCTCGGCATCGGTGTCGGAGTGTTCCAGTACAAGAAGCTCGGCATCACAGGTCTTCTTGCTTGGTTCATGCACCGCGGCTACCACGGCCTAGCCATTCCAACCTGGGAGCGCAAGATTCGCGTATTTACCGGTTGGGTGTTCAACTTCTTGCTACGTCGTGACATCGTTTCGACCGCTGCGAACAAGTTGCCACGATTATCGTTCGAAACCTGGGCCGCCAAGCCAAAGAAGTAACGCATTGACTTGGAGGGGCTCAGAGCAATCTGGGCCCTTTCGCTTTTCGCCCCTTTAGCCCAATGGCAGAGGCAGACGACTTAAAATCGTCACAGTGTGGGTTCGAGTCCCACAAGGGGCACCAAGGCTTATGTTCGCTTGAGGCGTTGCTGTGTGAATGCTGAAAAACACTCGGATGCGGCATCTGTGGTTTTAGAGTTAACCCGAGGGCAGCGTTTGACTGCCAACGAGGAGAATCATGGAAATCTTAATCGGTCTTGGTGTTGTCGCTTTGCTCGGCCTCTGGGTCTGGGCAACCTACAACGGCCTAGTCACTTTGAACGAACGCGTGAACGAAGCGTGGAGCGACATCACTGTGCAGCTCAAGCGTCGTGCCGACCTGATTCCGAACATCATCGAGACCGTCAAGGGTTATGCCACTCACGAAAAAGAAGTTTTCGAGAACGTAACCAAGGCTCGCGCTGCAACCGTTTCTCCAGCTGCCATGGCCAGCCCTGAAGCTGCTGCTAAGGCAGATGCGGGTTTCGAAGGCGCACTCAAGACCTTGTTCGCAGTGGCCGAGGCTTACCCTCAGCTGCAGGCAAACCAGAACTTCTTGGCACTGCAGGCTGAGCTCAGCGACACCGAAGACAAGATCATGGCATCACGTCGTTTCTACAACGGCGGCGCTCGTGAACTGAACATCAAGGTCAAGCAGTTCCCGCAGGTTATCTTCGGCGGTTTCGGCTTCAAGGCTCGTGAATACTTCGAGGTAGCCGACGCTGCTGCAATCGCAGAACCACCTCAGGTCAAGTTCTAACTTCGACCCTCAACGTTTTCTAGAGAAGAACGGTTAGTCATCGATGTATTCGGCGATTGCGGCCAATAAGCGCAACACCATCATCATTGTTGGTCTGTTTGTTGCGTTGCTCGGTGGCCTGGCCTATGCCTGGGGCGTAGCGTCTGGCAACGGCTCAAGCGTTATTCCGATTCTGCTTTTTGTAGGTCTCTACACTCTGTTTCAGTACTACGCGGCTTCGAGCATCGCCATCGCGATGTCTGGCGCGATTCAGATCACCAAGCAAGACAACCCTCGCCTCTGGAACACCGTCGAGAATCTTTCGATTCGCGAGGGCATGCCGATGCCAAAGGTTTACATCATTCCGGATGACGCACCTAACGCATTTGCAACTGGTCGCGACCCGAAGCACGCGGTGGTTGCCGCGACATCTGGGCTGCTCGCAATCATGGATGACCAAGAACTCGAAGGCGTAATGGCTCACGAGATGGGTCACGTCAAAAACTACGATATTCGAGTTTCGACCATCGTGTTCGGCCTAGTCAGCGCCATCGGAATTCTTGCCGACTTCGCACTGCGCATGGCTTTCTGGGCTAACCACGGCGGCAACCGAAATGACAGCAACAACCAGCTAGGGCTTATCTTGTTGCTAGTTGGCGTGGTCGGCAGCATCGTGGCGTTTTTGATCGGTCCACTGGTGAGCGCTGCCGTTTCGCGTCAGCGTGAGTACCTGGCCGACGCAACCGGAGTTGAGTCGACACGTTACCCCGATGGGTTGGCCCGAGCGCTGCACAAACTCGGCACCTACGGAAAGCCGATGCGCCGAGCATCCTCTTCGATGGCCCACATGTACATCAGCGACCCGATGAAGCCGGGAATGGTCGAGCGTTTGTTCTCAACCCACCCGCCGATTCCTAAGCGCATCGCCCGAATCATGCAGATGGGCAACAAGTTCTAGGTTTGAGCGCTTGCGTGTCGAGTGTGGCGCGCGGTTAGCCAAGCAGTTCGGCCAGGTTGCCTTTTGGTATGACCACAGTTTCGTTCAAACCCTGCCAGCTTTGAACCTCTTTTAGGTGCTTGTTAAGAGCCTTGGCAAGCGACGCAACTCCGCGATCGTTCAACTTAGCCTCGTGCCACGATGCCTGCGCTAAAAGCTGACGGCCGTGCCGATCGCTCTTTAGGTCGATGCGGCCAACCAGGTCGCGGTTGTGCAAAATCGGCAGGGTGTAATAGCCAAACTGTCGCTTCGGCTCGGGGGTGTAAATCTCGATGCGGTACTCGAAGCCGAACATCCGCTCGATTCGATCGCGCTTCCAACAAACCGGGTCAAACGGGCTCAATATTGTGGTTCGGGCACCCGGCGCCTTTGCGTCGAGGCCTTCGAGGCTCGTGCTTGCGTTGATGTAGCCCGGCTGCGCCCAGCCATCGACCTGCACTTCGAGCAGTTCACCAGTTTCGACCAGTTCGCCAAAAATCTTCTTATTGGTCGTCGGGCTCATGCGATGCCAGTCGGCGATGTCGGTGTAGGTGCCAACTCCGGTTGCTGTGGCGGCCTGCAAGAACAGCTTCTTTTTAGCATCCGCGTCGCTGGGCATGTGATCGAGGATGTGCTGCGGAAGCACCTGCTCGGGCAACGCGTATAGGCGTTTGAAGGCATCTCGGCCACCAGAAACTAGGTCGCCCACCAAGAACATGTATTCGAGTGCTTCTTTGAGATCGCTCCAACCCCACCAAGAACCCTTGCGCACGTTGGCCTCGGTTTCGAACTGGCCGGTGGTCATCGGGCCGTTGGCACGAAGCTGCGAGGTGATTTGCTCGACGAGCTTTTTGTTGCCAGCCTCCATGCCCCATTTGGTCGAGTAATTGTCGCGGTAGGCATTCATTCGCCAGCGGTAGAGCGGCCAGTTTTCGATTCGAACGATCGATGCTTCGTGTGCCCAGTATTCGATGAGTTGCGGGTGAAAGCCTCCCATGGCCGACTCGAGTTCGCTTTTGTCGAATTTGCCGAGTCGCGAAAAAAGCGGCATGTAGTGGGCACGCTCAAAAACGTTGACCGAATCAACCTGCAGAAGCCCCAGGCGGTCGACCACGGCCATCACCGAATCGTCACGATCTGAGTCAACACCGACCTGTCTTAGGCTCAGCACGCGCGCCTGACTAGCGCTCAACTCCAACGGCATTCGGCCCCTTCGCAACTAAACTCTTACCAGCGTATGTAAAAGGAGCAACAAATGCCTAACCAGAGCCCCGTGGTGACGCCTACTCTTGCCGAGTTCGAGGCCGCCCACGCGATTGTGGCTCAGGTAGCAATCGAAACTCCCGTTTTGCACAGCAATTACTTGAGCAAGCTAACGGGGGCGGATGTTTGGCTAAAGGCCGAAACCCTGCAGCGCACCGGCGCCTACAAGGTGCGCGGGGCTTACCACCGCATGACCAAACTCACGGCGGCTGAGCGCAAAAAGGGCGTCGTGGCAGCATCCGCTGGTAACCACGCTCAGGGCGTGGCTCTCGCCGCCAAGAAGCTCGGAATCAAGGCAACCGTGTTCATGCCGGTCGGCGCATCGCTACCTAAGTTTTTGGCAACTCAAAACTACGGCGCTGAAGTCGTTCTCGAGGGTGCGGTGTTTGCCGAAACCCTGAAGGCCGCGCAAGAATACGCCGCCAAAAAGGGTGCAATATTCATTCCGCCTTACGACAACCGCGACGTCGTGCTCGGTCAGGGCACAGTTGGGCTCGAAATTCTTGACCAACTCGAAGGTGTCGACAGCATTCTGGTTGCAATCGGCGGGGGAGGGCTGGCCGCTGGTGTTGCCGTGGCCGCCAAACTGAAGGCTCAGGCGCAAGGCCGCAAGATCAAGATCATCGGCGTGCAGTCGGCCAACGCGGCCTCATACGTGCCATCGATCAAATCGGGCAAGGTTACCCAAATCGCCACCAAGCCAACCATCGCCGACGGCATCGCGGTGGCCAAGCCGGGGCAGATACCGTTCGAGCTAATCAAGACCCACATCGACAAGGTTGTGACCGTGACAGACGACGACATTGCCAAGGCGATTGTCACCCTGCTGGAGCGTTCGAAGCTCGTTGTCGAGCCTGCTGGAGCCGTTACCGTGGCCGCCCTGATGACCGGCGCATTCAAGCCGAAGGGGCGCACCGTAGCCGTTCTATCGGGCGGTAACTTCGACCCGCTTCTCATGCAAAAAGTGATTGGCCACGGACTCGTCGCGTCAGACCGCTATGTAACCATTTCGGTAATGTTGCCAGACCGCCCAGGCATGCTGGTGAAGACCGCTGAAGCCATCGCATCGGCTCACGGAAACGTGGTTGAGGTGCTGCATACCCGTCACGGCGATGACTTCGACATTAGCGAGGTTGAGTTGCGCGTAAGCGTAGAAACCACAGGTCGTGAGCACAGCCAGCGCGTGCTAAAAGCTCTAAACGATGCAGGGTTGAAAGCGCGAGTCGCTAAAAACTAGCCGTTGAAGTGCTCGACGGCCAAAATCTTGACCTCGATGGTTCGCCCGTTTGGCGCAACAAAAGAAACTTCGTCACCAATCTTCTGGCCCAAAATGGCCTTGCCGATTGGGCTTTCTGGGCTGTAAACGGTTAGGTCGGTGCCACCGGCAATCTCGGCCGAACCGAGCAAAAACTTGTTCTCTGAACCATTCAGGGTGAGCGTAATGACTGTGCCCTGTTCAACGACTCCGTGAGTAGCCGGCGCATCTCCAACAACTGAGCTGGCGAGGATGTTCTCAAGGCGGTTAATGCGCGCCTCGATCTTTCCCTGCTCATCTTTGGCTGCGTGGTAGCCACCGTTTTCTTTCAGGTCGCCCTCTTCGCGAGCCTCTTGAATGCGCTTGGCAATGTCGGCGCGGGCAACGGTTAGAAGTTGCTCGAGTTCGCTCGCAAGGCGGTCGTAGGCCTCTTGGGTTAACCAGGTTGGTTGCGCGTCAGACATGAAAGAACCTTTGGGTTTAGAAAATAAAAGACCCGGCACATTTGCTTGCCGAGCTCCCCATTATTTTACTTCAGCGAACACTTTTCGACTAGTCCCGTAACTCCCAGAGACGTGGTGTTCACGGTTGCTTCGATCAGAGCATCCGAGTTCGTGTCAGGGCCAATCACAACTTCGCGGTAGCCAACCACGGCATAAGACTTAGAGAGCACCTCGACCGCGCACACGGCAGTCGATTCGGCAGGTTTCACCACACGAAAGCGCACAACTGTGCTCGACTCATCGACAACCTCATAGCCCTGCACCATCGGCTTTGCGCTCTGCGGCGAGAAAAATGACACCCAGATTGACCAGCTGATAAAGACGGCAAGCAGCACGGAAGCGAGG
>CAIZQQ010000185.1 GCA_903935175.1 uncultured Micrococcales bacterium | reverse complement strand
GATCGTGGCCGAGGCTGAGGCCGAGTTGGCTGACACCGGCCGAGTCTTGCTGCGTGCATCCGGCACAGAACCGCTCGTGCGCGTCATGGTCGAGGCTGCCGATGAAGGCTCGGCTCAGAGCTGGGCTGACCGCATTGCTCGCGTCGTACGGCAAGAACTAGCGCTCTAGTTTTTTAGTTTCCGCGCCTTAGAGTTTGCGCAACAGCACCGAGTCAACGCGGTGGTTTACACCCTTGCGAAGCACCAGGTTGGCGCGACCGCGGGTTGGCAAAATGTTTTCGCGCAGGTTCGGCAGGTTGATGGTCGACCAAATCAACTTGGCTGTTTCGAGCGCCGCCTCGAAAGGCACCTCGGCATAGCGGTGAAAGTAAGACTGCGGATCGGTGAAGGCCGATTCACGCAGCTGTCTGAAGCGGTCGAGAAACCATTCGGTGATGTTCTCGGTCTCAGCATCCACGTAAATTTTGAAGTCGAAGTAATCGCTCAGCGAAACCTCTTGGCCGGCACTCGGCGGCTGCAAAACATTCAGCCCCTCGATGATCAAAACATCGGGTGACTCAACAACGATTGACTCGCCTGGCACGATGTCATAAACCAGGTGCGAATAAACCGGCGCAGAAACTGCCGGCTCACCGCTTTTAATGTCGGCCACAAACTTGATCAGCGCGAGTCGGTCGTAAGACTCGGGAAAGCCTTTGCGAGTCATAATGCCGCGTCGCTCGAGCTCGGCGTTCGGGTACAGAAATCCGTCGGTGGTCACCAGAGCGACCTTCGGGGTGCCATCCCAGCGCGAAAGTAGTTCTTTGAGCAGACGCGAAACCGTCGATTTACCAACCGCGACCGAACCGGCGATGCCGATCACGAATGGCACCTTTTTGGCTCGTTCGCCCAAAAATTGCGAGGATGCTTCGTGCAGCGCCTGCGTCTGTTGAACGTATAGGTTCAGCAGTCGACTCAGCGGCAAAAACACGTCGGCCACTTCTTGCAGGTCAAGAAAGTCGCCCAAACCGCGAATCTGGTTTAGTTCAGCTTCGGTGAGCGGGGTGGCGGTGTTGGTGCCAAGAGCGGCCCAATCGGCTCGAGAAATTTCGACGAACGGCGTCGGTTCTGGCAACACAGAAGCCTGGGGGTCTTTAGGAACGCTCACAAAGAGCCATTCTGCCCTAAATTAGAACCTATGTGTGGAATCGTCGGCTATGTAGGCCCGAAGTCAACCCTCGAGGTTTTGATCGGCGGGCTTCGTCGACTCGAATACCGAGGCTACGATTCGGCCGGGGTCTCGGTGATCGCAAACGGGCAGCTCGAGACCCGCAAAAAGGCTGGAAAGCTCAATAATTTGGTGGCCGAGATTGAGGCACACCCACTGCCTACCGCCCACATCGGCATTGGCCACACCCGTTGGGCAACCCACGGCGCACCCACCGACGGCAATGCACACCCTCACCTTGGCGGCCAGACATCCAGGCTGTCTTTGATTCACAACGGCATCATCGAAAATTTTGCCGAACTCAAGGCCGAACTGCTTGCCTCCGGCACCAAATTTTCCAGCGAAACCGATTCTGAGGTTGCCGCGCACCTCATTGCGAAGGCGTTCGAGCGCACCGGCGAACTGGTTGCCGCTTTCACTGAAGTCGTCAACCGTCTGCACGGCGCTTTCACGATTTTGGTGATTGACCAAGACCAGCCAGACGTGGTTCTGGCAGCCCGCCGCAACGCACCGCTGGTAATCGGCCTGGGCGAGCACGAAAACTTCTTGGGCTCAGATGTGGCCGCATTCGTCGAGCACACCAAGCGCGCTATCGCCGTTGGTCAAGACCAGATCGTCATCCTGCGCGCCGAATCGGTCGAGGTTATCGGCTTCGATGGCAAGCCTGCGGAGACCGAAGAATTTGAAGTCGACTGGGATGCCTCGGCGGCGTCTAAGGGCGGATGGCCTTCGTTCATGGCCAAAGAGATTGCCGACCAGCCTCAGTCAATCGCCGACACCCTGATGGGCCGCTTGTCGCACGACGGTCACGTATCGTTGGGTGACTTGGCCGCGCTATCGCCCGAATACATCAAGAACATCGACCGCCTTGTGATCGTTGCCTGTGGCACCGCATCGTATGCCGGTGACGTTGGCAAGTACGCGATCGAGAAGTGGGCGCGCATCCCCGTTTCGGTCGAACTGTCGCACGAGTTCCGATACCGCAACCCGATCATCACCCCGAACACTCTTGTGGTTGCGATCTCGCAGTCGGGTGAAACCATGGACACCCTGATGGCCACCCGCTACGCCCGCGAACTTGGCGCAAAGGTGATTTCGATTTGCAACACCCAGGGCGCAACTTTGGCACGTGAATCGGATGCGACGCTCTACACCCACGCAGGCCCAGAAGTTGCGGTTGCCTCAACCAAGGCGCTAACCTCGCAGATCACTGCCACCTACCTACTTGCTCTGATGCTCGCCGAAGCCCGTGGCGCGAGCGCCCCAGCCGAACTCGCGCGCCTTGGCAAAGAACTGCTCAAGTTGCCGGCCAAGGTGACCGACGTTATCGAGAACCTTCCGCAGGCCATGGCACTTGGCACCGCCCACGCCGACGCCAGCTCGGTTCTGTTCTTGGGCCGCAATGTTGGTTTTCCGGTTGCCATGGAGGGCGCGCTCAAACTCAAGGAGCTCGCCTACATTCACGCCGAAGGTTTTGCCGCCGGTGAACTGAAGCACGGGCCGATTGCACTTATCGAAGAGGGCCAGCCGGTGATCGTGATTGTGCCGAGCCCGCGCGATGCCGACAGCCTGTACCCAAAGGTGATCAGCAACATTCAAGAAATTCGCGCTCGCGGTGCAAAGGTTATTGCCATTGCCGAAGAGGGCGACGCAACGGTTGGCGACTATGCCGAATCGGTTGTTTTCGTTCCGCAAACCGAGCCAATTTTCTCGGCCGTTCTTTCGGTGATTCCACTTCAGGCTTTCGCCCTCGCGCTTTCAACCGCGAAGGGTCTCGATGTTGACCAGCCGCGTAACCTGGCCAAGTCGGTGACCGTCGAGTAGGCGCATCCATGATTATTGGTGTCGGCGTTGACCTGGTAGACCTCGAGAGGTTCGAAAAGGCAATATCTGGCACGCCCGCGCTGATCGAGCGTTTGTTCGCCGAGTCAGAGCGCGAGGCCAGCACCCGCACATTGGCCGGCCGTTTTGCCGCCAAAGAAGCGCTGGTAAAAGCTGTTGGTGACCCACGTGGTTTGCGGTGGCACGAAGTCGAAATCGTCAAGGATGCTCTTGGCAAACCGTCTATCGTGACAAGCGGCACTACGGCAGACTTTATAAAGGGTGCCGGCATCGAAAACCTGCACCTATCGATT